>JAIRQC010000017.1 GCA_031256675.1 Rikenellaceae bacterium | reverse complement strand
CAGGCAGGCACACAAAAAGAAGCCGTTAGTACCATTGCCTGTACTTTCGAACATGATTAAACTGCCGCTCAAACATCACTCGACCGGCAGGGTTTTACCGCTCAAAATTCTCGGCGGTTGCGGAGCAATCGACTGTCGGTTCGCTTGATTCGCTGCCAGCCAATAGCGCAACTCTGCAAAAGTTGAGTAGCGGCATTGGCAGCAGCGCGGCCAGCGGAGCGACGGACTTCCTCCTGTGGCAAAAAGGTCCGGCCACGCATGAATTTTTGTGTTATTTTTGCGAGTTTTTCCGAATGACGCATTTCTTTCGTTTTCATACCCGTGTTGCGTATAAATCATGATCTGCAGATTGGCAATAGTACCGAACCAACCCGAACCATCTCTGACAGCCCTGCCATGTTTGCAGTTGTCTACGTCGAATATCTTGGCTGTACCGTTATCCGAATTTCGAATGCCAGTTTTTTCGAATCCACCCATGCTTGTCTTTTCCGACCATCTATACGGCAGGGTGAAACGCGCCCGAGGAAAAAACTCATGCTAACGTTTAGTGTTGCAAACAGTCTCGCACACCCGCCACATGCAAGTGTAAATACCTAAAAAAATCACATTTCCCAGCTATATTAGCAAGACGGAGAAAAGCTAAAGTTATAATGTTATTCTCGTTCCCCCATAGCCTTGCGAGGCGATGTTTTCGGCGCTGCAGATTACGACGCTCGACACGCCGAGGTCGATGGCGCGGAAAGCGTTGTCGAGCTTGGGCAACATGCCCTCGAAGATCGCGCCGGAGGCTTTTAGGCTCTCGTACAGGACTTTATCAATGCACTGGATGACCGAATCTTCGTCCTCGACGTCGCCAAGCACCCCGCGCTTCTCGAAACAGTAAACCAACTCGGTTGGCCCCGAGGCCGACATCGCCACGGCAATGGCCGAGGCTACCGTATCGGCATTGGTGTTGAGCAGCGAACCGTCTGTGGGATCGAACGTTATCGGAGCGACAACGATCGTCGCACCGCGGTCGAACAGCGCGCGGGCCAGTTCGACGTTGACACCCGTCGGGTCGCCCACAAAGCCGTAATCGACCGGCACGGGCGAGCGGCGGCGAGAGAGGACGAAACGTCCGTCCGCGCCGCTAAGCCCCACAGCGTTGCAGCCGTGCGATTGCAGCGCGGCGACGATCGATTTGTTGATAACTCCGGCATAAACCATTGTTACTATCCTGAGCGTCTGCTCGTCGGTCACCCGCCGCCCATCTATCATCCGTGCCTCCACCCCGAGGGCCCTGGAAATGGTCGTAGCCACCTTCCCACCCCCATGCACAAGTATTTTAGGCCCCTCCAGCGAGGCAAAATCGGCCAGAAACCGCTCCAGCTTCTCGGGGTTATCAACAATGTTACCCCCGATCTTAACAACTTTCAACATTTTATTAATATTTTGGCTGACAGAACAATTATAATTCCGCGTCTGCGAGCATCAGTTCGCAGAGTTTTGTCCGGGCGCGGTGGATACGGGTCTTGACCGTGCCGAGGGGCATCGAGAGTTCGCGGGCGATCTCTTCGTAGGAGTATTCGCGGAAGAACCGCAGCTCGATCAGTTGACGGTACGACGGGGCGAGACGGGCCATGCACCTGTCGAGCAGTTGCCGTTGCTGCTGGCTGATGATGCTCTCTTCGGGGCTGGGTTGCAGCGAGATGGGGGCTACGAGGAGCATGTCGCCGCAGGAGGCCTCGATGGAGAGGTCGTCGCGCTTGCGGCGGGCATAGTCGACGAAGGTGTTGCGGGCGATGGTGAATATCCACTGTCCGAAGGTGTAGGCGGGGTCGTAGCGGACGAGATTGATAAAAACCTTGACGAAGGTCTCCTGCAACAGGTCGTCTGCGCCATCCGTATCGCCGTGCGTGCGCTGAATGTAGAGTTGGAGAATGGCCTCACGATAGCGGGTAAACAGATGCTCGAAAGCGGTCTGATCGCCGTCGATGGCCTGGGCGACAAGCTGCTGGTCGGAGGCGACGATATATTCCTCTATCGCCATACCCGCCGGTCGCGTTTTGTCTTGCGTTTGATGTAGATCGAAAAGATGGTGAACGGGGCGACGAGGTCGTAGAATACGAGCGTCCACATCAGGCCGTGCTCGCCCAGCCGCCTGCAAATCCGGCTCATAACGTGCGAGACCGTCATCAGTCGCAGCGCGAACAGCATCACCGCGCCCAGTTTAACCTCCGCCGGCGCGACAAAGACCAGCGCGACGACTGAGGCGAAGAAGAGCGTGCGGCTGAACAGTTCGCCGAAAATGTATTGCCGGGCGCGTAACGGATAGAACGGCAGGGTGTTATCGTAATATGCACGAATGGTGCGCCAATAGCCGAGGTCGCCCCAGAAACGTTCGCGCGTGGTGCAACCGGGGCTGATGACAACGCTTACATTGTTCTTCGTGACGATCTCCTGCACATAGAGGTCGTCCTCGCCGATGTTCATATTCAGGTAGTTGAACCCTTTGGAACCGAAGTAAAGCCCCTTTGTTATGCCAAAATTGCCGCGGATGCCGCGGTAGGCGCGCCCGCGGATGGCGGCAGAAAGGTAGCGCACCGAGGTCATCAGGCGGCTGGCGCGCATCAGGCGGTTGGCGAAGCCTGTCCCCGGCTCAATGCCGCAGTAGGAGATCACCACGCTGTTTCCGACGAAGCCTCGCGCCATGAGTCTCAGCCACTTGACGCTCGACGGAAGAACGTCGGGCGTGGCGAGGATTATGTTGTCATATCGGGCCGCCTTGACGCCGACGTTGCAGGCCATCTTGTCGCTGATCTCGAACCGCCGGTCTTCGTTGACCCCCGTCACGGTGAGTTTGGGGTAGCGTTTCTGCGCCGCGTAGAGTGCGTCGCGAAAGTCGTGGTCGCGGCCCACATACACCGCCACCAGCTCGAACGTCTCGTAGTTCTGGTTCATTATCAGCGGTATGGACTGCTCGACATATTCGTAATCCTCCCTGAGCGCCACCACGACAGACACGCCGCCGGGAGTTATATGGTCCGTGACCCGCCTGTTGCGATAGTGCGGCAGGCGGCCGTAACGGAACACATAATAGTGGGACTGCATGAGGAAAAATATGACCGACAGCAGCATAATGCCCAACTCCACAGGGGAATAGAGCGCCGTCAGCCGCCCGTAAATGTTCAAAATTTGCTCCACAACCGAATATTTGGAACAAAGGTAGTTTATTTCCCCCTGCCAGCAAGGGAATGACAATAAACTGTTAGTATTTTCTCCAATTATATCAAACAGGGCGTAGTCGACGCCAATTGGAGCGGGTTTTAACCCGAAGCTTCCGGACGCAAGCAGGGAACTCGCTCGATACCTGTCGAGGCGAACCCTGCGCAACGCATGCAATTCGGTTCCCGCCGCCTTGCGAGCAGCGCGAAGCAATCAGGCAAGACTGTTTTTGCCTGATTGCTTCGGCTGCACATCGCAATGACGAAAGTGGGACGCTTCGCGAAACGCGAAACGTGCGGTCGTAATAATGTTGAAATCGGCTTTTGAAACAGCCTCTCGGTTTTTTGCCTCTCGGCTTTTTCGCCGCCCCGCCCTTCATCCTTTGGGCAGGGCGGCAAAATTCCGACCTTAATGCAGCAGGCGCAGGATGCGTCGGTCGCCCGAGGCTTCCGACGCAACCCTGCGCCGCCGTCGGCTGCCGGTAAGTTCCCGCCTTGCGACGCAAGGCGGGAACTTACCGGCAGCCGAACCTATCCTGAATCGTGATTACAACGAAAATTCCCTGCGGATCTTCCCCACGGCGTCGAGCTCCTCCCAGCCGAAGAATTTCACCTCTTTGCTGCCCTCGGCAAGCGTAACCTCCCGTGTATAAGGGCGATTGCCGAAGTGGCCATACTTGGCGGTCTCCTCGAAGATGGGGTTTTTCAGCCCGAAAAGTTTCACGATGGCCGATGGCCGCAGGTCAAACAGGGAGCCGATGCGCCCGGCGATCTGCCCGTCGGTCAGGGACACTTTTGAGCTCCCTTTCGTATCTACATATATGCTAAGCGGTTGGGCGATGCCGATGGCGTAGGAGAGCTGCACGAGTATCTCGTCCGCAACACCGGCGGCGACCATATTCTTTGCAATGTAGCGCGCCGCGTAGGCTGCCGAACGGTCGACCTTCGAGCTGTCCTTGCCCGAAAATGCCCCGCCGCCGTGCGCCCCGCGACCGCCGTAGCTGTCGACGATAATCTTGCGCCCGGTGAGCCCAGTGTCGCCGTGCGGGCCGCCGATAACGAACTTTCCGGTGGGGTTGACATGCAGAATATACTCGTCCGTGATCAACTCGGCCAGCTTGTCGCCCGCCCTTTCCAAGCGCACTTTCACCCTAGGGATCAGGATCTTGCGCACATCTTCCCTGATACGCTCGCCCATCTGTTTCTCCGCCTCGGAGGCCGAAACGCCGCCGCCGGGCAGGATAAATTCGTCGTGCTGGGTCGAGACGACGATTGTGTGCACCTTGACCGGTTTGCCCGCGTCGTCGTACTCCATCGTCACCTGGCTTTTGGCGTCGGGACGCAGGTAGGTCATCGTCTCGCCCTGTCGGCGGATGTCGGCCAACTCTTTGAGTATCACGTGCGATAGGATCAGCGTGGCGGGCATGTACTCGCGCGTCTCGTTGCAGGCGTAGCCGAACATGATGCCCTGGTCGCCGGCGCCCTGCTCCTGCTCCTCGGCGCGCACGACGCCCTGATTGATGTCGGACGACTGCTCGTGGATGGC
Source organism: Rikenellaceae bacterium (assembly GCA_031256675.1). Classification (GTDB taxonomy): domain Bacteria; phylum Bacteroidota; class Bacteroidia; order Bacteroidales; family Rikenellaceae; genus JAIRQC01. Next base: position 7,699 of record JAIRQC010000017.1, on the reverse strand, counting down.
CGAGAGCACGCCGCACGAGTCGCCGTCGAAGCGATATTCGCTTTTGGTGTAGCCGATGCGGTTGATCACTCTGCGTGCAACCTCCTGAACGTCAACATACGCCGTCGACCGCACCTCTCCCGCCACGACCACGAGGCCGGTGGTGCAGAGCGTTTCGCAGGCCACCTTCGAGTCGGGGTCGCGACGCAGAAATTCGTCGAGGATCGCATCCGAAATTTGATCCGAAACCTTGTCGGGATGGCCTTCCGAGACCGATTCCGACGTAAACAGAAATCCCATTTTATAAAAGTTTTTATTCGGGAACCGCACACGCAGCATGGCAACGCACGTCGGTCCCGAGGGTTAATATAAAATGGAAGGATTTGAGATTGTTGCTCCGAACATCGCCCTGGCACAGCCTTGTCGCAGCCTCAACGCAACTTTGGTGCAACCTTGATGCAACTTTGGCGCGGCCAATCGGCGCCCCGGACGACGGGCAAAAAAGAGAAGGCAAAACTGCTTTTTAGCTCTTTTTTAACGTGGTTTGCAAGCGGCCAAATCTTTCCACAAAAATACGGGGCAAAGATAAATATTTTTTATGAATAATATTCATAAAATGTTGTCAAAAAATCTTATCTTCCTTTCCCGCGTTTTTTATTATATTCTTAACTCCAAAAAATTGGCTATACGTCTGCTCGGGCGTGGTGGATCAATAGTTGAAATAAAAAATGTCGTGCCGAGCAAAACGGAACGCAGTGTAGTGAAATGAACCAACGCAGAAGCGATGAGAAGCTATTTATTGTAATATTGAATCTATGCAGCTATTTTCAAACTCTAATTCACATGTACCATAGCTTAAATTAACTGGCATATAGTGTTTACCTTTAGTAAAGCATGACAATCTTATTCTTTTACCTGTCCTTCAAATTCCGCCACCGAAACAATATTTAATCCAGCGAATATATTCTCTTTTCCCGTCATTTTTAGGCGCATTTTCCTGCGCCCAAAACTTTTTTTGCTTTCACCATCATTTTTCTGCCGTTTTTCCAACCGAAGACTTAACTGCGGACGAAGCAACCCCTATACATCTTTCATTGACAGGCCAATGCGGTTTCGGGCATGGTCGATTTGGGTAACCTTGACCGTGACGTGCTGATGGAGTTTTACGATGTCGTTGGGGTTTGAGACGAACTTTTTGGCAAGCTGTGATATGTGGACGAGGCCGTCCTGCTTGACGCCAATGTCGACGAAGGCGCCGAAATTTGTAATATTTGTCACAATCCCCGGAAGCACCATCCCCTCTCGAAGATCGTCGATGGTGTGGACGCTGTCGGAAAATTCGAATGCTTTGAGCTGCTCGCGAGGGTCGCGCCCGGGTTTTTCGAGTTCGGACATGATGTCGCCGAGCGTCGGAAGTCCAACGCTGTCAGTGACATAACGCTTGACGTCGATCTGACGGCGGAGCTCCTTGTTGCGAAGGAGTTCGGCAACGGTAACGCCGAGGTCGGAGGCCATGCGCTCGACTATGGGATAGGATTCTGGATGTACCGCGCTATTGTCGAGCGGGTTGGACGCGCCCTCGATGCGCAGGAAACCGGCGCATTGTTCGAAAGCCTTGGCGCCGAGTCGCGGCACTTTGAGCAGCGAGGAACGCGAGTCGAACGAGCCGTTGACCGCGCGATACTCTACAATGTTGTTTGCCAGCGAGTTGCCGAGGCCCGAAACGTATGACAGCAACGCTTTCGAGGCGGTGTTCAGGTTGACGCCGACGCGGTTGACGCAACTTTCGACCACCGTGTCGAGGCTGCTTTTGAGTTCACCCTGATCGACGTCGTGCTGATACTGGCCTACTCCGATGGCTTTTGGGTCGATCTTGACCAGCTCGGCCAGCGGGTCGATCAACCGGCGACCGATTGATATTGCCCCGCGCACCGTAACGTCCTGATCGGGAAACTCTTCGCGCGCCGCCGCCGAGGCCGAATAGACGCTCGCCCCGTCTTCGCTCACCGAAAATATCTGCACTTCGCCGCCCGGGAACAGGCTTTTCACCAGTTGCAGGGTCTCGCGTCCGGCTGTGCCGTCGCCCACCGCAACGGCCTCTATACTGTGCTGTGCAACAAGCTGTTGCAGTACTTTGGCCGATTCTGTGTAGCCGTTCGAAGCAGTATGGGGATAGATCGTTGCGCCGCCTAACAGCGTGCCGCGCTCGTCGAGGCAAACCACCTTGCAGCCGGTGCGGTAGCCGGGGTCGATGGCCAGCACCCGTTTTTGCCCCAGCGGCGCGGAGAGCAGCAGTTGGCGCAGGTTTTCGGCAAAAACAGCAATCGCCTCCGTGTCAGCTTTCTGGCGTGCCGCGGCAATGGTTTCGCTCTCCATCGACGGACGCAGCAGCCGTTTGTAGCTGTCCTCCAACGCCCGCTCGATATAGGGTTTCGACGGGCTGCCGCCCTTGATAAATAACATGCGCAGCAACTCCAGCGCCTTCTCCTGATCGGGGGCGACGCTCAGGCGCAGGATCTCCTCCTTCTCGCCGCGCAGCATGGCTAACATGCGGTGTGACGGCGCTTTACGCAGCAGTTCCCCGCTATCGAAGTAGTCCGAATACTTCACCCCGACCAGCTCCTTACCTTTAATAACGCGCGAGGTTATGATAGCCTCCGAATTGAACAACCGTCGCATCACGCTGCGGCCCTGCTCGCTTTCGTTTATGATCTCTGCAATAATGTCGCAAGCTCCGGCGAGCGCAGCATCCTCATTTTCAACCGCATCCGAAATAAATTCCGCCGCGATGACCTCCGGGTCGCTGCCGTCCTGCGCCATGATCCTCAACGCCAGCGGTTCGAGCCCCTTTTCGCGCGCGATGGTCGCCTTTGTCCGGCGTTTCGGCCGGTAAGGCAGGTAAATATCCTCCAGTTGAGCCGCATCGTAACACTCTTCGATCCGTTGGCGCAGTTCGTCCGTCAACTTCCCCTGTTCTTCTATCGTATTGAGGATCGTATCCTTACGCTTCATCAGTTCGGTCAGTTTGTCGTACCGCAACTTGATTTCGCCCACCTGCATCTCGTCGAGCGCGCCAGTTGCCTCCTTCCGGTAACGGCTTATAAAAGGTATCGTCGCCCCGTCGTCCAGCAGCTTGATGACATTTTCGACCCCGCGCGCAGGAACCCCAACCTCCGCCGCAATAATCCCGATAATTTTCTCTCTGGCCATGTTTTTTTGGATCATTTGTTGTGATTTATACGTTGATAAGCAATATTCCGATTTTTTGAACACAAAATCTCATCGAGAAAGCAAAGTTGAGAAAAAATTCTTATATTTGTGTAGAGTTTGCTTAAATTTTCCTGCGGCGGTAAATTTCGACAGACTCTTAATGTATTGTAAAAAAATGATATGGCTATTATCGGCAGGGATGATTTGAAATTTGGCAGGAGTGGTGTTTTGGCGAATCTGTGGTCTGCGGCTATCGAGAAGCTGTTTGCCGTCGACCGGATAAATCGGCTGGAAGAGGCTGCGGCGACGCACCCCGAGGGGTGTGAAGCGCGGTTTTTGCTTGACGCCTTGGGCGTAGGGTACGATGTTCGCGATGGCGACCTGAACAACATTCCAAAGGAGGGGGCGGCGATCGTGGTCAGCAACCACCCTACGGGGCTGCTGGACGGCGTGATGCTGATCGATCTGTTGCCTCGGCTGCGTCCGGACGTTAAGTTCATGGGGAATTTTTTGCTGAACCGGATCGAATTTTTCCGGCGGTATTTTATTGCCGTCGACCCGTTCGACAGCAAGGACAAGAACAGGAATTTCAGGGGTTTGCGCGAGGCTATGGAGCATCTGCGGGGCGGAGGGCTGCTGGTGGTGTTCCCTGCCGGGGCGGTGGCGACCTATGGCAAGTGGTTCGGTCGGGTGAGGGATTTTCCGTGGAGCAGGCCGATTGTGCGCTTCATTCACGGGGCCGGCTGCCCGGTGGTGCCGATGTTCATCGAGGGCCGCAACAGCCGCATGTTCCATCTGTTGGGCAAGATACACCCGATGCTGCGCACGGCGATGCTGCCGCGCGAAATGCTCAACAAGCGGGGACGGAACGTTATTATTAATATAGGTACGCCGGTGGGCGGCAAACGGGCCTCGGAACTCGGCGGGCTCGAGCAGTATGGCCGCTACATACGCGCCAACTCGGAGTATCTCGCCTCGGAGCCGCTCCGCCGCCGTCGCCGCACACACGCGACGAAGCCCTGCGCCGAGGCCGAACATATCATCGCCCCCGTCCCGCGCGAACTGCTGCACAGCGAGATGGAGGGCATAACAGCCGAACACCTGCTGTTCGCACACGGCGACTATCGTGTGTTCTTCTCCCATCCTGCGCTGATACCCAACATGTTGACCGAGATCGGGCGGATGCGCGAGATAACTTTCCGCACCATCGGCGAAGGGAGCATGAAAGAGCTCGACACAGACGCCTACGACGCATACTATCATCAACTGTTCATCTGGGACACGGCATCCGACGCACTTGTGGGGGCCTACCGCATGGGTATGGGGGGCGAGATTATGCCCACGCGCGGCCTTAGCGGGTTCTACACCAACTCGCTGTTCCGCATGGAGCGGCAGATGGGCCCCGTCATGGAGCGGACGATCGAACTGGGCCGTTCGTTCGTCACGCAGGAGTACCAGCGGCGGGCGGCGTCGCTCATGCTGCTGTGGAAGGGGATTCTGTATATACTGCTCAAACACAAGGAGTATCGCAACCTTATGGGGCCGGTGAGCATCTCGGGCGAGATGACCAGCGCCTCCAAAATGCTGATAGTCGACTATTTGCGCCGCCACCACATGAACGAGAAGCTCGCGCGGCACATCCACCCGATAACGGGGCTCGACGGGGTGCGGTCGGCTATCGACTGCTCGCTGGTGGAGGGCGTAGAGAGCGTCGAGTTGATCAACAAGCTGGTGACGGACATTGAACGCGAGGAGTTCACGATCCCTGTGCTGATACGCAAATACCTGTCGCTCAACAGTTACGTGCTGGCGTTCAACGTAGACCACGACTTTTGCGACGCACTCGACGCACTGATGCTGCTCGACCTCAAACACGTGCCGCAGAGCATGATAGAGATGCTATCGAAGGAGATCACCGACATCGACATTGTGGCGCGGTTCAGGGACGTACATTAAAGGGCTGAAATATTATATGTTACCCGGGGCGAAATGGAGCATGGCGGAGTAGTCTGACCGGCGCGGGAGCAAGCAACCTCTGCTCATACTTCGTTCGCCGCTCCGGCTGCGTTGCGTTCCACTCCGCTTCGCCAGGCATTATAATTCGCATTAAGTATGGTACTGCAAATCCTGCTGATAATCACCATCGTGCTGCAATTGATAGCGGCCGTCAACGCCATCAGGCTCACGCGATCGACCAAGTACACCATCACGTGGGTGCTGTTCACCGTGGCCCTGTGCGCAATGGCTTTTCAGGGTTTTGCCACGTATTATCAGCATGTTGCCGACAAGGAACTGCGGCTGCCGCCCGACTTTTTCGTCTGGATGGGCATCATCATCTCGCTATGCTTCGCCATCGGGATTTTTCATGTCAGCAAGCTGTTCAAATATATCGTCAAGCTCGATTCGCAGCAGCGACTGACCCAGAAACGCATCCTGAACACCGTACTGCGCACCGAGGAGAGCGAGCGGGCGCGCTTCTCGAAGGAGTTGCACGACGGGCTCGGGCCGCTGCTCGCCTCGGCCAAAATGTCGCTCTCGACCCTCGACCGCAGCGGGGCGCAGGGCGAAACGATCGACAACCTCAGCAGCGTCGTCGACGAGGCGATACGCAGCATCCGCGAGATCTCGAACAACCTCAGTCCGCACACGCTCAAAGACTTTGGGCTGCATCGCGCCGTGAGCAACTACATCGGAAAGTCGCGCTCGATAAGCGGGGTGACGATAGAGTTCGACTCGAATATCGCCCGCCGCCGCTATGACAGCAATGTCGAGATCATACTGTTCCGCGTGGCGAGCGAGCTGATAGCCAATTCGCTGCGCCATTCGGGGGCTACGACCGTCAATCTGGCGCTCAACGAGAACAACGGCGCCCTGACGCTCGACTACTCCGACAACGGGCGCGGTTTCGACCCCGACGCGGTGGGCGATACGGGCATGGGGATGGCCAACATCGCCTCGCGTATCGGTTCGCTCAAAGGTACGGTCGTCATCGACAGCGCGCCGGGCCACGGAATGCGCGCCTCGGCAACGGTCAATCTAATAGAAGCGGTACAATGGAAGTAACGCCCATACGGATAGTTATCGTCGACGACCACAACCTGTTCCGCAACGGGTTGAAAGGGCTCTTCGCCGCCCGGAACGACATTCGGGTGGTGGGCGAGGCGACCAACGGCGCGGATTTTCTTGCCCTGCTGGCCGACGTTCGGCCCAATGTGGCCCTGCTCGACATCGACATGCCGGTGATGGGGGGCATCGAGGCGGCGACGAAAGCCCTTGCGGCCTATCCCAATCTGCGTATCGTCGCCCTGTCGATGCACGGCGAGGCGGAGTATTATGCGCGCATGGCAGCCCTCGGCGCGCGGGGGTTTCTGCTCAAGGATTCGAGCTTCGACCAGGTCGTCGAGGCCATTGAGGCCGTTGCCGGCGGCGGCAGCTACCTGCCTCGCGAACTCGATGATATGGAGGACTTCAAGGTCGACGATCCGGCCCTTGGCCTGCTCTCGGTGCGCGAGACGGAGATCCTGTCGCACATCTGCCTCGGCGAGTCGAACCACGAGATCGCCAACCGACTGTTTATCTCCAAGCGCACCGTGGACAAACATCGCGCCAACATCCTCGAAAAGACCGGCTGTCGCAACACCGCAACTCTCGTGGCGTGGGCCATAACTCACTCGCTGGTAGATGTTGGTTGAGTTGCTCACGGGCGAGCTTCGCGGCGAGATAAAGTCGCTTTGCGGCGCGATGATCGTCGGCGAGGGGCGGTGGGAGGAGGCGATAGCCCTCTCGAGGTCGACCGATGCGCAGCTTGCCTTTCGGGCGGCGTGGGGGCTGGAATGGGCTTGGGCCGAGTCTCCGGAGGGGTTGAGGCCCCATTTGGAGACGTTTCTATACGCTTTTGCCCGTTCGGACAACGGCAGCGTACACCGTATATATTCCAAGATGATCAACGACATGCTCCGGCGTGGGTGGGAGTTTTCGCGCGGGCGGCGGACGGAGGTGGTAGCCAAAAGTTTCGACCTGCTGATCGACTCTGCGACCCGACCGGCGGTCAAGGTGTGGTCGATGGAGATCGTCTACCGTCTGCGTGGCGAGGAGCCGTGGATTGCCGACGCCCTCGCCGAGACCCTCGCTGCCATGCTGACCTCGCCAGAGGCCTCGCCGGGGCTCGTGAACCGTGCGTCGAAAACGCTGAAAAGGCTCGCAAAATAGCCCCCGCCCCCGCAATAAAAAAAGCCCGAAGTTTCGCTCCGTGCCTTTCTGCAAATATGCGACACGCTACTCTGCAACAGCAGCCTCGACAGTCGGCGCAGCTTCGACGGGCCCGACGGCTGACGCGGGTTCGGACTCAACGACCTGCGTAGCTTCGGCTGGCTCGACGGTCTATGTTGCCTCAACGGACGACGCAGCTTCGGCTAAAATGCGCTCAAAATAGCCCCCGCCCCCGCACGAACAAAAGCCCGCCGTTTCGCTCCGGGCCTTTCTACAAATATGGTACGCGCTACTCTGCGGC
>JAIRQC010000007.1 GCA_031256675.1 Rikenellaceae bacterium | reverse complement strand
CCGCGCATGCCGGCACAAGGCTGTTCAATCGCGTATTGAACAGGACGGTAGTATCGTCTCCTCCCATGGCATAAAAGTTGACCGCCGTCTTGCCGAGTGTAAATATTATCCCCGTCTGCGAGACGATCGTGCTCTTTTTTACACCTCCGGCGGTGATGGTCACCAAGGCCGAACGGCTGAGGAGATCCATATTGGGGTCGGCGGTGACACTCACGTCTGTAGCCGTTATGCTGCCGACATGCAGCCACTCCTGGTTGGAGACGGCGGTAGCCGGTGTTGCGCCGCCCTTGAACTCGATCGTTCCCTGGCCGCCGTCGGCTGTAAATTCGAGCCCTGCCTTTGTTATGTCGAGCGCAGGGGCGCCGTCATCGGTTTTGTTGCAACTCACGGCAAACATACAGCCCGCCGCAAGCAATATTCCAAATAACCTTTTCATCGTTTATTGTTTTTTAGGTTAAAAAATCCGTTCTATGGCCTTGTGAGTACCGGAGATTCCCACCAGTACAAAGAAGAGACCAAGGCTGCCGTACCTCCGTCGTTATACAGTACCACAAAACTGTCGGCGCTGGCGTCGCCGAATTCCACTGTCATGGAGGGCAATCCGGCGTCCGTTGTGACGGCTCTCAAATAACCCGACGGATGGAGAGGATATATGATCAACGGGGCCCCGCTGGTGGTGTGTGTCGCACCTGATATGTAGTGCGGAACTATGGACAGTCCCTCCAGCTTGTTGTATACTATCTGAACATAAAACTGCGTCGGGGTGCTGAAACCGGTAGTGCCGGAGAAAGGCCCCAACTCCATGTATTGAAACTTTCCGACGCCGTCGCCGGGAGGCACCTCTCTCATGGTCAAACCATTGAGCGTCGCGGCATTTCCACTGTAGTTTATGTAGGCCATCTTCCAGCTGCCGAGATAGTCGTTGTAGTGGATGAAATCTGCGGAGTGGCTTGGCGTTATGGTTGCCGTTACGCCAGGATCGGTGCAGGTCAGTACGCGGGCCGCCGGATCCCAGTCGAAATGCTGTACCGTCTTGTCGAAGCCTTTGAGCGGTTCGTAGAAACTGATGCCGGTCGGGGTGTAGGCATACGCCATGTCGGTCATATTTTCAGGGTCGGCTTCGCCAGGCTGAACATAAGCCAGCACGGGGAAGGAGCCCTCGACCATATCCGTCGTATAATTGCCCACAGAAAGCGAGTAGTTTGTGTAGAGGGCGTCGCCCAAATCCGCTATGATATTGGCCAGAGAGTCTATCCGTTCGGTCCATGTCGAACCTGCGGGGATGGCCGTCATGACCAGCCTGTTGTGCGTTTTCACACCTTTGAGCTTTATGCGCGTAGCGGTGGCCTCCATGATGACAAAGTCGATGTCGCCCTCGTAGCCGTACCCCACGCCACGGCCGGCGTCTGAGTCGGGGTCTGCGTATGGAGTGATTATATCGTTGTAGCTGTCGAACGTAAGCACGGGACCCTCCATTCCGCTTAGATGAAATGTCGAGGTGGATTCCCAGTAGCTCGTCGGGCTCACCGTGGTGGGATATTTGACCGTCGCCACAGTTACGTGCGTCGTGTCCTGATGAAATCTGAGCAGGAACGTGACGCCGCCATAGATCTGGCTCTCTTCAGGGTAATAAGCCATCTCCCAACCATTGGGCGCGGCCATTAGAATGTCCCTGTAGTTGGCCAAAAAGTCGTTCATTCGTGTAGCGGCCGACTTGTCGAACAACTCGTCCGTCTGCGGCGAGCAGGAGCAGACGACAATGGCAGGGATGAGGGACAAGATATATCTTATCAGCTTTTTCATGTCGTTTGGTTTTTAGATTTGATACAGGTTGGGAAGAATGAGCGGCAGTTCGGTGTAGCGTCTTGCCAGCGTTGCGCGCAAACTGTCGAGGTCGAGGTTCCATTTCGTTTGCAGATAGTCCTTCACTATCGTCAGCTTTTGATTTATCTTTGCCGCGCCCGACGTGCCGGCCGATGAAAGTTTCTGGTTCCACTGTGCGACGGACATGGTCAGATAGCAGGCGATGACCTCTACGAAATCATCAACGGCCGCACTGCCTGCATACGGACTGACGAAACCAAGCTGTGCAGCTTCCGACTCCGAGCGGTTGAACCACGACGAGGGGGCGTATGTCCCTACGGAGATGAGATCGAACTTCGGATCGGGCGAGATGGTCTGTTGCAGGATGTGGGCAAACTCGTGATGTATGGTCTTGAAAAAATAGTTGTTCAGGCCGTCCACATTTATGAGGTCAGGTATCTGTACGCCGAGATCATTCACATGGGCAGGATAGATATACCGGTTGAGCCAGTTGCCCACGTAAAGCGTGATCTTCTGTCCGCCCTCCGCCGTGCCCAGTTTGATTGTGCCTTCGTCGTATACCGCACAACCTATGACCTGAAACTGTTTCGGCGAATAATTGCGAAGGAACGTCGTGCCGCAAACCTCCTCATATACATCTATCCAGAGGAATTTGACCAGTTTGGCCAGCGCTATGGCGTTCTCTTCGGTCGGCGGTATCAGATTGTGCGTGACGTCGGAGGTCATCAGGTTCCAGCGATAGGTGAACTCGATGTTGTACGGGATTGTGTAGTTCTGCTCCAGCCACATGTCGAATGTGGTTTTGGCTTTGGGGGCTTCGTCGAATACCGACACGCCGTCCAGTTTGTCCGTCGAGCACGAGCCTAACGTAAAACTGCCGCAGGCGAGCAGAAACAGATATAATATTGTCCTTTTCATTGCCGTAATCTTTTTTTAATTGGTAGTTCTCGGATTTGCAGGCAGTCCTGCGCTTGTGACCTTGTTCGGAAGCTGCAATGCCAGCCTTTCGTCATAGGGCAGGATGTCGATGTTCGTTCCCCTGTCGACATAGTGAGTGTAGCGAACGCCGAAGCGTTTGAGGTCTTCAAGACGGGTGCCTTCATGCAGCGTCTCGATACGGCGGGCATGCAGACAGGCAAGGATAAAATTGGTCTGCATATCGGGAGCGATGGCAAAGCGCGGGTTCATGTCCAGATATATGCCCGGATTTTCGTATGAGCCGCCCGGTTTGCACGCTTCGTAGAAGTTGTATATCTGCGTCTTGTTCGCCGCCGAACGTCCGTGGCTGACATACCATCTCGACAAATCTTCGGCCGCCTTGTCAAATTCGTTCATCATGGCATACGCCTCGGCGCGCCAGAGCGTCAGTTTGTCTGTCGTAAAGGCTGCGAACATCGCTTTATAATCGCCGACGTCCGAACCGATGTCCGAATAGATAAACCACGGGTCGGCCTTTGGGAAAACCATGCTGCTCTGGTCTCCGAAAAGCTGATATACAGGCAGGGGATTGCCCCACGGCCCTGAACTGCCAGTCACACTGCTGCTTATCTGGCTTGTGTACGAATAGCGTCCGTTACCGGATTGCATGCCATAAAGAGATATGGTGAACGCAGGGCACAGCATCAGGTTGGCCGGCTCGTCGGTGCTGGCCCACTGATATGCAAACTCTTTTCGGGCGGTGAAATTGGCGAACACGCTCATGTCGCGCAATTCGGCCGAGAAAGAAGTTCCCGTAATTTTGTCCATCAGCACCTTGTCGGCATGTGCGATCGACTTTGCGTAGTCGCCGTAATAGAGATAAAACTGTGCGGCGAAGGCATTGGCGGCGTCCGAATTGAAATGGTATTTGATCTGCTTGTAGATTTCGTCACTTATCAAAGGCAGTCCGTCGACAATATCCTTTTCGATCTTGGCATAGACGGAGGCTACGGTACCGCGACTGTATGTCGCACCGACCGACTTCTCCGTCTCTTCGAGATACGGAATACCGAGGTCGGTGTTGCTCGACTGCGGATTGTATGCCTGACAAAAGGTGTTCGCAAGCACAAAATGGGCATAGGCGCGGCACAGCAATGCCTCGCCGCGCATCGGGCTGCATTCGTCAGGGTTGCCCAGCTGTTCGATCGACTCCAGCGCCATGTTGGCCGCCGCCGCCGCCGAGTAACACGCCTCCCAGACTGCGGTGGGATTGTCGTACTCGTCTATGCCGTCAATCTCCTTAAAGTTATAGGCCTGATTGAATACAGGTGCGATGAAGCCGTAATGGCGGTTGACGTCGGTCATGTTGTCCGACATGTACTCATGTATCGTCCACGGAAGCGCAGTGGGATAGGCCGACACCAGCAGGTTCCGTATTTTGTCCGGAGTGTTGGCCTCGGTGCGGTTGTCCGGCAGATCGTCGAGGAAATCGTTGCACGAAGTCATCGCGACTAACGGCAGGGCCAACAGGCTGTATAATATTCTCTTTTTCATAGTTTTTTGTTGTTAGAAACCGACTTTGACCGTAAGGGTGAACTGCTTGGCAAGCGGAGACGAAACGCCGCCCGACTGATAATATTCCGGGTCCTGGCCTTGCAGTCTCTTGTCCGAATAGATGAGCAGGGGGTTCGTCACTTGCAGGCGCAGGCCGAGACTTTCGAATTTCATGCGCGAAGCAATCTCTTTTGGAAAATCATAGCTAAGCGAAACCTCTTTCAGGCGAATAAAGTCGCCTTTGGCAATGCGCTCCGTCGAATAGTTGTAGGCATTGTAGCCATAAGGCAGATAGAACATGTCGTTTGCCTGATACCTGCTGGCAATTACGGGCACATTCGTAGTGAGCTCGTCGCCAGGGGCCATCCAGCGGTTGACAAACTCTCTCTGGGTTGCGTAGAGGTCGTCATACATATACTTGTAGAGAGAGTTCAGGCGCACCACGTTGCCGAAGGAATAGGTCATGAAAATATTCAGTCTCAAATTTTTCCACGAGACGACATTGCCGAAGCCGCCCATGAATTTCGGATCGGTGGGGCCTTCGTATTTGAGCCAGCTAGTATTCTTCGTATCTTGAAAGTTGATCTCGTCGTAGTTTTCTTTCGTCACCCGTTGTCCGACGATCATGAAGATCGGCAGGCCCGCATCATCCAGCCCTACGAAAGGTATCGAGAATACCGAGCCTTGCGGGTAACCTTCGAGACTGTATCCGCCGCCGCGTACAAGGTCGATCATGCTGGCTACCGGCTGCAACTTTGTCACCTCGTTGTTCATGTAGGCAAAAGTGAAGTCGGTGGTCCATTTGAAATCCTTGTGGTCGATATTGCGCGTGGAGAGCGTCGCTTCGACGCCGCTCGACTTCATGTCGGCGATGTTGGCATACAGCTCTATTTTGCCGGAGCCGCCCTGCGTGTTGGTAAGGCCCAGCAGATCGAAGTTGTTACGCCTGTAAAAGTCCATACCCAGATTGATGCGGTTGTCCAGCAGCCCCATGTCGAAGCCGATGTTCAACTCGTGCTTCTTCTCGTAGGTCAATGCGTTGTTGGCAGGGTGCTGTATGTATAATCCCGACTCCATGTCGGATGCTTCGGGGCGCCACGGGGTATAACTCTTCATGATAGCCGTCGAGTTGGTGATGTACGAAGGGCCCGCGTCGGCCGTAAGGCTGTACGAAGCCCTGAGCATCAGGTGCGACAGCGCAGGGCGCAGATTGTCGAAAAAAGACTCCTCGTGCATGTTCCACCCGCCGGATATGTTCCATGTGGGCAGCCATCTGGCGCTGCGGGCCTTGCCTAAACGGTTCGTTCCCTCGTAACGCATGGTGCCGGTGAGGGAGTATTTCCTCATGTACGAGTAAGTGCCGGTGCCGAAGAACGCCGCAATTTTCTTGTTTGTGTTCTCGACACTGAAATAGGAGTCGTTCAACTCCAGCCCCTGCTTGAAATACTGATATACGTAGAACGGTATCTCACCTTGCAGGTACTGCAGGCCTACGCCGCGAAAATAGTCGTTGTTTCGTTTGGTAGAGTTGGTCTCCATGCCGCCGTAGAAGTTGACGATATGTTTGGAGGCAAACGTCTTGTCATACGAAACGTAGGCGCGCATGTCGTAGCTCAGAGCGCCGTAATCGCGTTTGTTGTACAAACCGCCCTGAGGGATCACGCTGATGGGAAGCGACTGAGGATCATCGGGATCGGTGTACAGAAACCGGTTGCTGTCGTTTATCACATCGTCTGGATGGCGCCTGTAAGCCTGGGCCTGATTGGAGTTGTCCTTGATGTGATGCTGCTGCGAGGTGCCTTTGTAGGTTGCTGCGGCAAGAATACCCACATCAAGCCCTCTGAGCACATTCCATTTCAACTCGCCCTGAAAGCGCGACTCGAACACGTTAAGGTCAATGTAATTATTTTCCAGTTCGTCGTTTATGTTGAACGGCATGAAGTTTCGAACATAGATTGCGCTCGGATCGAGCGTGCGCGATGTATTCATCGCATAGCTGAACGGGTTGATGTCAAAATCGCGCTTTACCTCGCCCTTCACCGCGTCGATGTTCTGCGCCAGAGTGCCGGGAGCTTTCTGCTTGCGGTACGACCCGTTGCCGAGGATCGTGAAGTTGAGTTTGGGCAGGATATTGTACGAAGCGTTGGCATTGAGCGTATAGCGCTCCACATTACTGTCCCTGTACCAGCCCGGATCGGTCATGACGCTCATCGAGACGTAGGAGTTGTACCTCTGAGTGCCGCTCGATATGCTCACCGAATGGTTCATCATCACCGAATTGCTGAACAGTTCGTCGAACCAGTCGGTATTGCGATACTCGGCCTCTTTCAGAAAAGCGTTTATCGCACTGTCGTCGGCCCTTGACAGATAGTAACTGGACGACGCAGCATCGTACTTTTTGAACCGATTGTACATGCGTCCGTATTCTCCGCTCTCCGAACGGCGCAATACATCGTTGAGTTCAAGAAATCCCTTCTCCTGCAGCTCTTTATAAATCCCCATCTGCTCCTGCGAGTTCATGATGTTGTATTCGCGGTAGCTGGGTTTGAGGCGCGAGGTGAACTCGCCGGTGTAGTTGACCTTCGTCACGCCGGCCTTGCCGCGCTTGGTGGTGATGACTATCACGCCCGACATTGCGCGCGCACCGTAGATCGAGGTTGCCGAACCGTCTTTCAGGATCTGAAAACTCTCGATGTCGTCGGCGTTCAACCCCGCCACGGCCGAGGTGATCATCGTCACCGCGTCGCCCGACGAGAGCATGTCGGCGCTCACCTCGGTCACATCCTCGACGATCACGCCGTCCAGCACCCACAGCGGCTTGTTGTCGCCGAGGATGGACGTTGCGCCGCGGATGCGGATCTTGGGGGCCGTACCGAAAGTAGCCGATACGTTCTGCACCGACACTCCCGCCGCACGCCCTTCGAGGCCGCGGCTGATGTCGGGCATGCCGCCCAGCTTGACGTTGTCGGCTGTCAGACGGTCGGTTGCGCCGGTGTTCAGGCGCTTGTCCTGCTTGAACATACCGGTGACGACCACCTCGTCGATGGAGGCGTTCAACTCGCCGAGCGTCACCTCCATCGTGGCTTCGGCCGTCTTCTCGACCGGCGTGTATCCCGCGGCGGAGAATACGAGGATCGACCGACTGCCGGGGGCGGTAAGCGTAAAGGAGCCGTTGGCCCCGGTCGTAGTACCGGCGCGGGTACCCTTGACGGTGACCGAGGCGCCGGAGATAGGCAGGCCCGCCTCATCCTTGACGGAGCCTTTCACTTGAAGGCTCTGGGCCTTCGCGATCGCCATGCCTGCTGTCAGACATAAAGCAATCAGTAACAATTTTTTCATAGGTAATAATTAAACATGTGAGTATATTTTTTTAGATTATTGTAAGCCTGCGGACAGGAACTGATTATTCTTTGATTAATAGCTAATTAAGGGTTGAAATTCATTTGTGCCGTTCGAAATAAGGACAAACTGCCATGTACTGCACCTGAAATTACTGTCCGCCGATCTCTTCGAGGCCGAAAAACACGGATTAACACTCTTGCCGGCAATAGCGGGTTTTCATCAATTTTAAGATTTTATGGTGAATGAATAGAATGGAACGACCATAGTTCCGGAGCGAAACATGGTCGAGAAAGACAACAGTTTAGCCCGGCGTCCGGCAGGACGCCGAAAGCATTGTGATATTTGAACGGCTATTTGCGTTACGCGGGATGCGTAACTCTTTGAAATTAAATAGAATTTGTGTAGATTGCGCGCGAGGCCCTGTGTGTGTGTGTGTGTGTGTGTTTAACAGAATTTTCGATTCCGCCAAACAATCCGCGCACTATTTTTATGTTTTTCCCACACATATAGCAGTAATTATGCCACAAAAAGATTGCTTTTCCATTGACAAAAGTATTGCATTTTATGCAAAGTTGTACCTGACAAACGCCCGCGGCTTTGGTCGCAGTTGAGAGGCGATTACAATATTATTGGATATGGTTTGCGAATGAAAAAAATTGCAACCGAATGCGGCGCATCCGATGTATATTCATAACATTTTACAAATAAAAAAAATGAAGCAAATTTGCGAATGCGGGAAGTTTCAGCCCGTATCTGCCGCCCCGAACATCCCTGAGCCTGTGTCTGTACATGTGCCACGCAGTGTCGGGCTGTTCGTTGCAATGACATAAAGGGGGGGTTCAAGGGCCTGTTTATTCAATCTATTGCGTGAGCCAACGGCCCCCATTTTCTGAAATCGGGGCCCGATATTGAATTTTTGACCGTGGCAGAAAGAAAAAAAGATCGAAATAGACTATTTTTTTGACGGAATATGGCATCATTAAGTTTTTTATTCATATCTTTGTAATGAATTTTGCAAAATATTTATTGATTATGAATAAAATAATAAAATCAGGACTGCGGAGAGAGACGTATTGCCCTCCCGCTGTCGAAATTCTGGAAGTCTCGGTAGAGGCAGGATTTTCGGCCACAACAAGTGGCACTTTTAACAACGGCGATCCCGCCAACGGTTTGAACTGGGAGGAGGACGTCTGGTAAGTTTAACATAAAATTATCTGAAAATGAACCCAATAGACAAGTTTATCGGGATTTGTGGCGTTGCAGCCCTCTGCGCCGTCTTTTCGGCTTGCAAGGAGACCCCTGTCGACAACAACCAGGCCCAGAAACCGCCGCAGGGCAACTTCACCATCACGGCGGGCTTCGACGAAGAGCAGGATGCTTCGAGCGGCGTCAACTCGCGCATGACCCTTACGGGCTCCACCCCGCAGTGGGAGAGTGGCGTCGACCATATCGGCCTCTTCTCGTCCGGCACATATAATGCCCTGTTCACGGCTGCGGCCAGCGGAACGAGCGTGAATTTCAACGGCTCGTTCAGCTGGGGCGGCATAACCACCCGTAATTTCTACGCCTACTTCCCCTACAAGGATGGTCCGACGTCGTCGACTACGGTACCGTTCTCGCTTTCCCCAGTCCAGAAACAGGTCGGCGCGGGCAGCAGCGCGCATGTCGGCGGCAATACCCCGCTCGACTTTCTGATCGCCACTCCCGTAAGCGTAACCTTCGGGTCGCCCGTCTCGCTGAATTTCAAGCATGTGTTCTCGCTGCTGGAGCTCAAGGTCAAGGGTTCAGGCAGCCTCTCGAAGATTGTTCTGAGCGGCGCAGAGGGCGATGTGCTGGCCTTTTCCGCCGGCACGATCGACGTCGCGCAGCCTGCCCCTGTCGGCAACGCCGACTACACGTTCACCACCACGGGCAACTCCAACACCGTGACGCTCGACATCACTCCCGCCGTTACGCTGACGGGCGCCGAGCAGTCGTTCTTCATGATGATCAACCCTGCGAGCGGCAAGGACGCGGGTTTTCAGCACAAGTTCACCTTCACGGTCGACGGCTCGCCGGTCGTCGTACTCAAACCAGGACTCGACTTCAAACGCAACAAGAAGTTCAGCGTGCAGGTCGACCTCGGTACGGATAAGCTGATCGAGGTTGCCGTCAACGGTAGCACGACAACGTTGGAATCCGCCCTCACAACCGCATTGTCCGGCACTGGCCTCACCGCTGCAACTGTTAAAAACCTCAAAATTACAGGAACACTGATTGGGCCCAAGACAGGATCCCTCCCGACTATGCCGTTATCGGGTGCGGCGCCAAATTATGATTATATAAAAAATTCGTTAAACTCATTGCAGAACCTCGATCTTAGCGGGTGTAACGATACGGAACTGCCGGTAAACGCTTTTACAGGCTCGACTGATGGCTTGCCGGCCAGCCTGACAAGCGTCATTCTGCCCAATACCCTGCTCGAAATAAACTCCAACGCTTTTTACAGGAGCCCGAACCTGACAAGTGTTTTTCCGTTGCCGGGTTCGCTGCAGACCATTTACGAGGGTGCATTTAATGGCTGCGAGAAGCTCGAAGGCGACATCGCGTTGCAGAACTACCCTAACCTTAAATCAATTGGTAAGCAGGCATTCAAGGATTGTGTCCGGCTGACCGGCCAGCTCAATCTGACCCATGTCACCGACAAGTTGGGCGTGGCCGCATTTGTGGGTTGTAGGGGACTGAAAGGGACATTGACCCTGCCCACAATCATCAACGGCAGCGCTACGAATAACACGCAGAGCCATACTCCGGGCTACGCATCCGGCGCCAATACTGTTCCTGACCAGGTATTCCTCGGCTGTTCAGGGTTGACCCTGCCCCCCGGCGGGCTTGTGATCCCCTCCAATGTCGAATATATCGGCAGTTCCGCATTTGAGGGCTGCCTGGGATTCAGCGGAGGGCTCACACTGCCTGCCGGCCTCAAAGAGATCAACTTTAAGGCATTTTACGGCACCACCACCCAGGGGATAGACCTGAACGGCACCCTCAACCTGAGAAATGTGCAGCTGATCGATATGCAGGCTTTCCAGAAAACAAATTTTTCCGGCACGCTTACCATCCCAAGCAGCACGACCGCCATATTCAATTTCGCTTTTTCCCAGTGCCAGGGCTTTACCTCATTGAACATTGCAAATGCGGCCGCCCTGCAGCATATCGGAACAGGTGCGTTTGATGGTTGTATAAACCTGACCGGCCAGCTTGTTCTGCCCACCGGTTTGGAGGTCATCAGTGGGCTTTCTTTCCAATACTGTGACAAGCTCAGCGGCAAGTTGACGATTCCAGCCTCGGTCAAAAAAATAGGTCCGCAGGCTTTTACCGGCTTAACACAGCTAACCGAACTTGAGATACTGTCAAATCAATTGACGGAGTTTGGTTTTCAATGTTTCATGGGTTGTTCCGGCCTGGGAACGGCCGGCCCTCAGTCGAAAATTGTGAACATCCCTGCAAGCATTAATCTGTTGGAGACGGCAATATTTATGGGCTGTTCGAATCTTGAAGAGATAAAGGTCAACTGGACCGGTACTTCGATACCTAACTATATGGTATATGTCCTGCCGGCTACTTTGCAACGTCTTCGTGTCCCGGCCGGTAGCACTGCCGGTTACGAAAGCAAAGGATGGAGCACCGCCAATCCTGATCTAAACTTTCCGACTTCGTGTGTGATAGTCGAATAGCAGCCACTGTCCCGCTATTACAACAGCCGCCCCGAAGATCTCGGGGCGGCTGTATGGCAAGATGCGCCGCCGTAGTTGCAGGGGCCGGCAGCAGGAAACAATCCGGTGTGGCAACGTAAAACTCCGTGTTGCCCCACTTTCCGGCCCCGCTTCGGTCACGCAACGACGAAGATGGCTGCGTCACGCAAGATGGTTGCGCTCCGCAACGACGGAAACGAAAAAACTCTGATTATGAATAATTTGCTTTTGTTTGCGTGCGTGTGTCTGGCAGGCCTTGTTGCGTGCAGGAAGACCACGCAGCGGCCCGTACCCGAGTCGCCGCTCCACCCCGACAGCGCGTATGTCCGCTTCACGGTGACGGCCGAGGGCGGGGAGACGGTACGCGACGGCAGGCTGCTGGTGTTCCGCGACGGCAGCAGCCAGCTGTGCGAGTTCAACATGGCATTCAACGGCGACCATACACCCGCCATCAGGATGATATCCGGTGCGCGGCGGGTGTTTGTCGTGGCCAACGTCGCCTCGCGTCCCAGAATCGAATATGCCCTCGATCAGGTCATTGAGGGGCAGACCACGGCAACGGAATTTCTGAACGACATATCCCGTTTCGACCCAGCCGGTCACGTCGCAGGCCTCGGCGATCCGTTCGCCGTCGACCTTGTGGTCGACGGCGAGAGCGTCGTGATGGGCAATGCCATAGATCCGCAGAGCGCGATGAACATCACCGGCGGCGTCACGCGCGAGCAGTGCGAGGCCGCCGCACCCGACGTCCCGACAGCCAACAGCTTCACGATCACCGTCAAACCGGTCGTGGCGCAGTGCTCGGTCAGCTACGCAGGACCCTCCGCGCTGACCACCGCCGACAACGCAGGCGAACTCAGCCAGCTCGTCTGGACGCTGCGCGGGCAGAACCGTTCGATCTTTCTCGTGCAGCGGCTCGACGGCACAACCCCCTGTGCGCCATACTATAACATGTTCATCAACACGCCGCCGACAGAACTTGGCGACCCCGCTCTCTTTGCTCAATATTTCTACAACGGAGCCCCTTACCCCGCGAGCCCGAATATCTTCGATGTCGGCCTCGCAGCGCAGAGCTGCTACACGACCGAGAATACCAGCCTCACTCCCTGCGCGCTCAACACCACCTGCGCCTCGATCAGGGCCGTGTACACGCCTCACCATGCCTATGCTTCAGTCGATTACCTCTTCGGGCAGCAGATGTTCGCCAACCACGTCGCCGTGAACGTGACCCCGGGGACGACCCTATACCGCACTACGGTCGACGGCAACGGTCTGCCACGCGGCGCTGTCTTCACCGACCGCGACGAGGCTTACAAGGCGGCGTACCTGCTTAAAAACCCTGCCGCCGCGAGCGTTCCCGATCTCGGCGGCTTCGACCCCGCGGGTTATCTCGACGTCTATGTCGGCGGGCAGTGCTATTACAGGCTCTACTTCGGCGAGGGCGACAACTCCGTGGCGGGCGGCGCGGTGGTCTTCGGCGTGCATCGCGCAGGGCGTTACTCGGCCATTATCAAGAGTTTCGACGCCATCGGCTCCCCCGTCGACAACTTCGTCGAGCAGCAGCCCGACGGCAAACCCACAGAGCATATCAAGGCAGTGAGAAGCAAATAAAGCGTCATATTTGTTAAAGAATGAGGGTTTCGCGAATTGAAACGTGCGACTGACAACGTATCCATGCACGCAAAATTCACGTTATAATAGACTGTCTTATTGTTTTAAATCAATAGTTTACAACATATCGTCAATACACCATTGCAAGGTTTCCCTAATTTTCAACTCTTAATTTGCGTATATAAAATTTCTAACTTCCTCCTCCTTCCTGCATCAGGTAAGCCTTGATGAATGCGCCGAGGTCGCCGTCGAGAACTGCGGCGGCGTCGGAACTCTCGTGACCTGTACGGTGGTCCTTGACCAGACGGTAAGGGTGAAGGGTGTAACTGCGGATCTGCGAACCCCACTCGATGCTCTTTTTGCCCGCTTCGAGCTCGTTCTGCAACTGCCGCCGCTTGTCCAGCTCCATTTGGTAGAGCTTCGAACGGAGGATGCGCAGGGCGTTCTCGCGGTTCTGGCCCTGCGAACGGGTTTCGGTGTTCTCGACGACTATTCCGGAGGGAAGGTGACGCAACCGCACCCCAGTTTCGACCTTGTTGACGTTCTGTCCCCCCGCGCCGCTGCTGCGATAGGTGTCCCACTCAATGTCGGCCGGATTGATGTTGATCTCTATCGTGTCGTCCACCGAGGGCGAGACGAAGACCGACGCAAATGTGGTCTGTCTCTTGTTGTTGGCGTTGAACGGCGAGAGCCGCACCAGCCGGTGCACGCCGCTCTCGCTTTTCAGGAAACCGTAGGCATACTCCCCCTCGAACTCCACCGTGGCCGACTTCACACCCACCTCGTCGCCCTCCTGCAAGTCGAGTACCCGCACCTTGTAGCCGTTCTGCTCGCCCCAGCGCATGTACAAGCGCAACAGCATCGAGGCCCAGTCGAGACTCTCCGTCCCCCCTGCGCCCGAATTGACGTCGAGTATCGCCCCGAGCCTGTCCTCCGGCGTGCGGAGCATGTTGCGCATCTCCAACGCCTCGACGGCCTCAAGCGTGCGGTCGTAATGGGCCTGCAACTCCTCGGCCGTGGTCAACCCCTCGCGCACGAAGTCGGGCATAAGTTGCAGGTCGTCGACGAGCGCAACGATGGCGTTGTAGCTGTCGACCCAGCTGCGAATGGCCGCAACTTTACGCAGCTGCGCCTCGGCCCGCGCCGGGTCGTCCCAGAAGTCCGGCGCGCCGGTGAGCGCCTGCTCCTCTTCGAGCTGAATTATTTTGCCGGCGATGTCAAAGATGCCTCCCCAGCGCATCCTGGCGCCTTACAAGCTCTTTAATCTGGTCTGTCGTAACCATGTGGTTTAATTATAAGGTTGGCGTAAATATGTTTGTTATTGTTTCGAGAGGAAAAATATTTTGTGGCGCTGCTTTTCAGCCTCGCAGAGTCCGGCAGCCCGCAGCCACCTCGCAGAGACCGGCAACCGCAGCCACTCCGGTGCAGGGTTTTTACCCCGCCGTCGAACACTCCATGCCCTCGTCACGCACGCGGCGGGCAATGGCTTCGAGCTGGTCGAGAGGTACTTTTTGCAGCGTGTCGAGCGGTGTGTCGCGATCTATGGCATATATCATAACACGTTGAGGTTTAACTTCGCGCAGCGCTCCGAGCCACGTCTCAATCTCCTCTTCGGTGGTGTTGTCGACCCACATGCCGCGACACTCGCCCCGCAGGAACATGGTCTGGATCACGAGCCTCCCCCCGAAAAGCTTCATCAGCCGCACGGTCTCGGCCACGGAGTAGCTGCTGTGCGGATTGTCGATCAACTGCACCGTAGCGTCGATTGCCGAATCGAGTTTGAGTATGTTGTTGTCGACGCGCAGCAGGGCCCGCCGCACATCCTCGCGGTCAATGGCCGTGGCGTTGCTCAATACCGATATGCGCGCCGAGGGACATAGCCGCTCGCGCAGGGCCAGCGCGTCGTCGATGATCGCCTCGAAGTGTGGGTGGAGCGTCGGCTCGCCGTTTCCGGCAAAGGTAACTGCATCGGGCGGCGTTCCGGCGGCAACCATCCCGTTCAGCCGCGCCTCGAGTTCGCGCCGCACATCGTCGCGGGCGTTGAAGCGCATTCGGCCCTCCGGCCGGCTCCAGCCGCACTCGCAGTAGATGCACTCGAAACTGCATATCTTGTTGTCCACGGGCAGCAGGTTGACCCCCAGCGACAGCCCCAGACGGCGGCTGCGAACAGGCCCGAAGATTATTTGATCGTACAGTGCGGTCATGACGGCGCAAAGATAATCATTTTAAGTCATATTATTTGCCGCTTGTTTACCGAAAGGTCAGGTAGCTGGTGCGAAGACAAACGCCGCTCGTGAGAAATGGCGTGGAATTCTGGTAAACGCGGGACATGTAACGGGTTGAAAAATCATGGCCGCACGGCAGTGTGCAGGGCATTGTCAAGGCTTGCAGGGAGTCACTCATTCTCGAATTTTATTCGCTGTTTTATCTTTGCGTACCCACTTCGCGTAAGGGGCGTCTGTCCGAAGATCGTATTGAACTGCTCCTCGGTCAATCCCCGCCAAAAGTCGTCGGTCAGCTGCGCAGGGTCGATAACGGGGGCGAAAGCGGGGTTGACGGCCACGGGAGCGTTCCTGTTGTGCGGGCAGACCTGCTGGCACACGTCGCAACCGAAAATCCAGCCATGCAAAGGGGCTTCGGCGGCCCCACGCTCTATGGTCAGGCGGCTGATACAGCGATTGGTATCTATGACGTGCGGCTCGACGATGGCCCCGGCAGGGCAGGCTTCGATGCAGCGTCGACACTCGCCGCAACCCTCGCCCTGTTTGCACCGGAACGGTTCGGAGCAGGCAGAAACCTCGCGGTCCAGAATCAGCTCGCCGAGCAGGATAAACGATCCAAGGCGCGGATTTATTATCAGCCCGTTGCGTCCCTGCCAGCCGACGCCCGCCTCCACGGCCCACGCCTTTTCGAGCAGCGGGGCGGCGTCGCAGAAGGCCCCTCCGCGCAGCTCGGGGTCGATCTGCTGCAACCGCGCCAGAAGGTCGACGAGCATCTGTTTTATGGTGGCGTGATAGTCGCGGGCCAGCGCATATGAGGCTACGCGCGACGCAGTAGCGTGAAAATAGCTCACCGCGCACACGACCACCGTCCGCGCCCCCTCGACAAGTTGCGCAGGATTGAGCCGTCTGTCGAGGCCGCGTTCCATATAGTTCAGCGAGCAATAGCCCCGCCCAATCCAGCGCTCCAGTCGTTCGCGCTGTTCGGAGAGTTCACGCACCCGCGCCACGCCGCACGCATCGAACCCCGCCTCGCGCGCCAGAGTCTCTATCTGCCGAAAAGTGATCATCGCAAGAGCAAAAGTATTAATAATTTATCTGAATCTTACATGCAAAGATTAACCATGATACTATTTGCGCTTAAAACTAAAACTAAACGAATAATCATAATTACAAGTTACTTGCTTAATATAAGTTTTGTGAATTTTGCAATTTTTGCAAAACAATTTTTTGTGTGAAACATTTTGAATTTGTTTAAGGGTATTTGCAATGAAGTAGTGGCAGTTGTTTGGTTGTGTGTGTTGTCATATAGTTATGTGTTGCCAAACACATAAAGGCAATTGAATTACTATTCAATTAGTCTGACTGAATGCCGGTACGGGGCAATATTAGCGATAATTTGCGACAAACGTAAAGGCCTAAG
>JAIRQC010000052.1 GCA_031256675.1 Rikenellaceae bacterium | reverse complement strand
GTCAGAATACGGAACAGCGAGGTCTTGCCCGCGCCGTCCGGCCCGATAACGCCGAATATCTCGCCCCGCTCCACGGAGAAACTCACCGAGCGCAACGCCTCGACCGCCCCGTAGCGCTTCACCAGCCCGTCTACCTCTACCGCTATCATTTTCAGTGAAATATGGCGTCTCCGTACATTCCTATCTTGACGTATCCGTCGTTACGCAGGGCGATTTTGACGGCGTAGACGAGGTTGGCGCGCTCGTTGCGGGTCTGGATGCTCTTGGGGGTGAACTCGGCCCGGTCGGAGATCCAGGTGACGACGCCTTCGTAGTCGTGGCTGCGCTCGCCGCCGTAATCGGCTGTTACCGTGGCTTTCTGGCCGAGTTTGATGCGGACAAGCTGGTCGGCGGTGATGTAGGCGCGCAGGTGGATGTTCTCCGTGTCGGCCACCTTGAACAGCGGTTTGCCGAGGGTGGCCAGTTCGCCCCGCTCGGCGTATTTGGACAGCACAACGCCGCTTATCGGGCTGGCAATGCGACATTTGGCAAGCTGGTCGGCTACCTGTGCGATCTGTGCCGAGATCATCGCCACGTTGCCCCGCACGCCGCTGTTCGCGCTTTCGAGCAGACTGCGCTGGGCGCGGAGCTGCTTTTCGAGTACGACGATGGCCGAGGTAACGTCGTCCAGCTGCTTGGTGTTGGCCGCACCGGCTGCCAGGAGGCTCTCGACACGCTGTTTTTCGCGGTTTTGCGTGGCGATCTGCTCGGTGAGCATGGCGATCTGGGTCGGTACGTCCTGCGTTCGGGTGTTGGCGGCGCGCATACTCTCAATGAGTTGCAGGCGTGTATAGTACAGCTGTACGGTGTCGATCTGCCCCACCTGCCGGCCTGCCGCAAGCACGGCCCCTTCGTCGAGATCGAGGGCGACGATGCGTCCGTTGGCCTCGCTCGAAACGATCACCTCGGTGGCTTCGAAAACGCCCGAAGCGTCACAGGCACGCTTGCCGCCATTACAGGAAATAGCTGCTATCCCTATAATGGTAATGAGAATCTTTTTCATAGGTTATTGGTTGTTTTCAGATCATACAATGCTTTGAGCCCCTGCATCTTGTGCACTGCGCGGCCAATGCGGGCGGCCTGTTCGAGGTTCATGTCGTGCATCAGGTCGGAGGCGCTGCGGGCCCCGTGTTCGACCCTCGCTTCGGTGGCGCGGCGGATGCTCTCGCGCAGCCGGACGATCTCGTCGTCGCCCTCGAGCAGCTTGCGATATTGCTCAACCTCAGAGTCTTGCCTTATGGAGGCCTGCCGAAGGTTGAATTTCAGAATGTCGCGCTGCATCTCGACGCCACGGATGCCGGTCTCGATCTGCCGCCGCTCGTTGTTGCGGGTGTAAAGCCCCCCGAACGTCCAGCTAAGTTGCACTCCGCCAATGGCATACTTGCTGAATTTGTCGCCTTTCAACAGATCGGGCCCCGGACGGCCGTAAACGCCCTGAATGAACAGCCCGATCTGTGGCATGTTCCTGGCGTTGATGCTTTTAAGCCTGATGCGTTCGCGGGCGGCGGAGGCGTCCAGCAACGCCATTTCGGGCCTGTCGGCAAAGGCGTGGTCGACGGCGGGGGCGGCTTCGGGAGCGGGGATTACGAGTTGCGCCGCAGTGTCGTAAGGTTCGCCGACAAAATCCATCAGCATCCGCATATAGGCCTCGCGCGCTGTAGCTAACTGTATCTGCGTCTGGTCGTTGCCTGCCAGCTCCACGTCGACCAGCTCCATGTCCGACCTGCTGGCCACGCCGTTGTCCATATACGTTTGCATATCGCGCCGACAGCGTTCCAATTCGCTGCGCATCACGCTGTTAAGGTCGACCTGCGCCTCCAGCAGCAGCACGGCGAAGAACAGCTCGTTCACACGACTGCGTAGGGCATACGCATCTACCTCATACTGTTGACGTTGAACCTCCGCCTCCGCCTCTATGCCCTTGCGCGCCGCCCTGATCTGCCCACCGTCCCATATCAGCTGGTTGAGTTGCACGGCGGCCTGATACTGATCCTTTTGGAAGCGGGGGATGTGGACGCCGAAGTTCTCCAGCGTGCCGTCGAACGACTTGTCGATCGGAATGGTCGTTACCTGCGTCTGGTAAGTGGTGCGCGCCGAGAGACTTAGCTGCGGCAGCCAGTTGCGCGAGACGTTTTCAAGGCTGTAACTGCGGCTCTGCTCTATCAGCTCCCGCTGGCGGATGTTGGGGTAGTTGCTCCGCGCCAGCTCCTGACACCGCTCGATGGTATACTCCTGTCCGCGCGCCTGTCCGACGAGCAGCAACAGACATAATATCAGCGTCTTGTTCATGGCTTTAAGCTGTTTACGATTATTCTTACGTGCTCTTCGCGGCGACGGGCGAGCATGGCTTCCCACTGTCGGTCGTCCAGCTGCATGACGGCCTGCGCCAGCGGTCGGGCGACAAAAAGCGAGGCGTTGAGGCTGAGCACCTTGACGAAAAGTTGCTCTTTGGTGCGGTGGTAATAGTGCACAAGCGCCTGATTGCAACCCGCTTCGCGCGCGATCTCGGTGGTGGAGGTGAGCTCGTAACCCTTTTGCAGGAACAGCCGCTCGGCTGCGTCGAGTATCTCCTGCTCGCGGTAAATGTATGTGTATTTTTTGAGATTCCAAATTTTTTGGTCAATTTTTTTCATATCCCATGCATTTTACCACGTTTGTGCGATTTACACGCGCCTCGGCGGGCGGTAATTTTGTGCCGGAAATGAATACTTTGAGGCTTATAACCCGCAGCAGCCCGCTCTCATTGAAACAGACCGAGGAGCTCATGGCGCTGCTTCCGGAGGTGGAATATTCTCTCGCCGAGGCGCTTTCGCCCGGCGACCGCGACAAGGAAAGTTCGCTTATGGACGAGGTTCCGTCCGACTTTTTCACCCGCGACCTCGACCGCGCACTCCTCGACGGCGAGGCCGACGCGGCGGTACATTCGGCCAAAGACCTGCCCTATCCGCTGCCGGAAGGACTTGACCTCGTGTGCCTTACCGCCGCATGGGATGGCAGCGATTCGCTGGTCGGGGCCTCTTTGGGCGACTTGCCGCCCGGCGCGAGGGTGGGAACAAGTTCCGCCGCCCGGCGCGACGCCCTGCTGGCCCTGCGGCCCGACCTTGCGGTGAGGTCGATCCGCGGCACTATCGGCGAACGGCTGGCGTTAATAGACAACGGGCAGGTAGATGCGATTGTCGTAGCCACCTGCGCGCTGCATCGTCTCGGCCTGGCGGGGCGTATTGCCGAGCGGTTGCCCTTCGAGGCCCACCCGTTGCAGGGGATGCTGGCCGTGACGGCGCGGGCGGGCGATGTGCGTGTGCGCGAGATGTTTGCCTCAGCGGATGTGCGGCGAAACTATGGCGAGGTCGCGCTGGTCGGCTTTGGCCCCGGCGACCCGGAACTGCTGACCATAGCGGGGCAGCGCGCCCTGACCGAAGCCGATACGATATTTTACGACGACCTCGTTGGCGGCGACCATGTGCTGGAGGGTTACGCCGCCGAGAAGATATATGTCGGCAAGCGGCGCGGCGCGCACAGCCACAACCAGCAGCAGATCAGCGAGATGCTCTATCGCGCAGCCGTCGCCGGCCGTCGGGTGGCGCGCCTCAAAGGTGGCGATCCGATGATCTTTGCCCACGGCCGCGAGGAGATCGACTGCCTGCGCAGCCGCCACGTGTGCGTGCGGGTCATTCCGGGCGTTACGGCTGCCCTCGCCGCTGCCGCCGTCACGCAAATCCCTCTCACTCACCGCGGCGTGGCCTCCTCGGTCGTTTTTGCCTCCGGTCATGCTCAGGGCAGCAGCGGTTTGGCTGACAGTAAACTGCCCGATGCGGACACGCTTGTATATTATATGGCTGCGGCCACCATCGGCCCGATCGCCCGCCGTCTGATCGGACGTGGCCGGAGCGCGCAGACCCATGTCGCGCTGATACACAACATCTCGCTGCCCGACCAGAACCTCCGGCTGACCACCCTCGGCGCGCTGACCGATGCGCGCGACTTGCCAACGCCGCTGACGGTCGTCATAGGCGATGTGGCGCGGTTCGGGCGCGCGGAGTCTCCGGGCACGCTCGTAACGGCCACCGACGCCGCGCCTTATCAACATCTTGGACGTGTGATACATACGCCGCTTATAAAGATCGAGCCCGTCGACCCTGCGCCTCGTCTGGAGCGGCTGGACGACTTCGAGTGGATTGTTTTCACCAGCCGCCACGGGGTGGCCTGTTTTTTCGATGCGATGGCGGCTTCGCGGCTCGATGTGAGGCGGTTAAGGGCGAAGATCGCCTCCGTGGGACCGACCACCACCGCCGCCCTCGCCGCGCTACGCCTCTACCCCGACATGGAGCCCGCCGAACACTCGGCTGCGGGGATAGTGAAATGGTTTGAAGAACAGAACATTACCGGTCGGAACATTTTGCTGGCGCGCTCGGCCGGAGGGCTGCCGCAACTGCCATGCGAGCTGGAACGTTTGGGCAACAATGTGACAGACATGGCGTTATATCGCACCGTGCCTCATCCGTCGCCGCGAAAAGTGGCCACGGAGGAGTGGGACACGGTGGTTTTTGCCTCGCCGTCGGGCGTTGAGGCGTTCAGAAAACTCTACGGCGAGATGCCGGAAAATAAACGGATAATAGTAACAGGAAAAACTACATTATGCAGCGTTTCAGATATTTACGGGCCAGCGGTGAACTCCGCGACCATTATGCCGAGGTGAGCCTTGCCCCCGGCGATTTCATCTACCCATGTTTCGTGGTCGAGGGGCGTGGCGCGAGGGAGCCTATCGCCTCGATGCCAGATATTTATCGCCTGTCGATCGACCGTCTGCTCGACGAGGTCGGCAGCGTGTTGCGGCTGGGGATTGATAAGATATTGCTGTTCGGGGTGATCCCGCCGGAAAAGAAGGACGAACGCGGCACGGCCGGATTTACGCGCGACAGTCTCGTCTGTCGCGCGGTAAGAGAGGTCAAACAGGCTTACCCCGAGGCGTTTGTGATAACCGACGTTTGCCTGTGCGAATACACCTCGCACGGCCACTGCGGACTGTTGCACGGGGACGATGTGGAGAACGACGCCACCCTGCCGCTGCTGGCGGAAATGGCCCTGCAACACGCGCTTGCCGGGGCTGACTGCGTAGCCCCGTCGGCGATGATGGACGGGCAGGTGGAGGCTATCCGGCGGCGGCTCGACGGCGAGAAGCTGACGAAAACCCGCATCATGGGCTACTCGGCCAAGTATGCCTCGTCGCTCTACGGCCCGTTTCGCGACGCGGCGGCCTCGGCCCCTGCGTTCGGCGACCGCAAGGGCTACCAGATGGACTACCGAACCATGTTTCAGGGCATTCAGGAGATCGCCGCCGACGTAGAAGAGGGGGCCGACTATGTGATGGTCAAGCCCGCGCTGGCCTATCTTGACATGATCGCCCGCGCCTCGGCCCTGTTTCGCGACACGCCGATTGTGGCCTATCAGGTGTCAGGCGAGTATTCGATGCTCCGGCTGGGCGCGGCGGCGGGGCTGTTCGACGAGCGGCGCATATTTCACGAGGCCCTGACGGCCATCAAGCGTGCAGGCGCGGGGCTGATAATCAGCTACTACGCGCCTGAATTTGTCCGCGGGCTATGAAATTCCTGCCTGTTTCCCTTGCTATCGACGGCCGGTGGGCGCTGCTTGTCGGAGGCGGTCGGGTGGCGTTGCACAAGGCGCGGATACTCAGCGGCTTCGGCTGCCGGCTGACGGTCGTTTCACCCTCGTTCGCCGACGGATTCGAGGAGCTGGGCTGCACGCTCCTACATAAACCGTACGAGGTCGGCGACGTCGCCGGAGCAACCCTCGTGTACGCCTGCACGGGTGACGCGACGCTCAACGCAACCATCAGGGACGACTGTCGCGCGGCGCGCATCCCCGTCAGCGTCTGCGACAGCCCCGACTTGTGCGATTTTATCTCTCCGGTCATCTATCGACTTGACAACGTGACGGTTTCGGTGAGCAGCGACGGGCTCGACGTTCGGCGGTCGATCCGGATCCGTGACCGCATCCGCCGCCTGATAGAGGATGGGATTTTGTCGACTAATTAAAGATATGATACGATACACGTCTGTAAATCACCTCGATGCGTCGCTCGATGAGCGGGAAGAGCATCTTCGGCAGGCGCACTCCCTGTCTCTGCCCCTGGTTCAGGCCGGGCCACATGTTCTGTTGCAGACCTGCAACCGCGTGGAGCGTTACTGGGGCGAGGGGGCTCCGGACGACGAGGTTGCGCGCCATCTGTTCCGCGTCGCGGCGGGGCTCGAATCGGCCATCGTCGGCGAGTGGGCCGTGCTGGGCCAGGTCAAACAGGCATATCGCGCTGCATGCGAGCAATATAGCCTGTCGCCGTCGCTTCACCGGCTGTTCCAGTGGGCCATTCATGCCGGCAAGCGGGCGCGGGCCGAGAGCGGCATTTCGCTCGGCGCGGCGTCGCACTCGCAGGCGGCGGCAGAGATCATCGCCGCACGCTATAACGACGGCGAACTTGTTGACAAAGTGGTTGTTGCGGCGGGGGTCAACAAACTGACCGAAGAGGTAATCAAGTTCCTCAAACGCAAGGGGGCGGCGACGTTCGTCCTCGCCAACCGCAACCTGTCGAAGGCCGAAGAGATGGCTGCGAGGCTAGGCTGCACGGCAATGTCGCTCGGCGAACGGCGCAAGTTGCTGAGTTTCGCCGATATACTCGTCTGCGCCACTGCGGCCCCGCACCCAATATTCCGCGATGACGACCTGCCGTCGGGCCGCGCGATGACCATAATCGACCTCTCGTTCCCGCGCAATGTCGACCCTGCGCTGGGCTGCCGCATGGAGGTGGAACTGTTTGACCTCGAATATGTTGAACGCTTCGTCAGGCAGCGGCTCGCCTCTCGCGGCGACAGGGCGGCGGCGGCGGGAAGGATTATCGACGAAGAGGTAGTAAAATTCAAGGCATGGTATATCAACTACTTACACTACAAAAATGATACGAACGGCATCCGAACGGGCTTATAAAGAGGCCCTTAAATTCATCCCCGGCGGGGTCGACAGCCCCGTGCGCGCGCTGAGGGCGGTGGGAGAGACGCCGCTGTTCATTCGGCGGGCTTACGGCGTGACGCTCACCGACTTGGATGACAACGAATTTACCGATTACTGCCTTTCGTGGGGCGTTTTTATCCTCGGTCACGGCCAGCGGCATGTGCGGCGCGCAGTGCGTCGGGCCGTCGAGGCGGGCACAAGCTATGGCATTTCGTGCGAGGGGGAGACCGCGCTGGCCGAGGCGGTGTGTCGGCGCTTTCCGTCTATGGAGCGCGTGCGCTTCGTAAATTCAGGTACTGAGGCTGTTATGAGCGCCGTTCGGTTGGCGCGCGGCTTTACGGGGCGCGATCTGGCGGTCAAGTTCGACGGCTGCTATCACGGCCACGTCGATCATCTTCTGGTTGCGGCAGGGTCGGGGGCGGTCGGGCTGCCCGGAGCCTCGTCGGCAGGCGTTCCGGCTGATTTTGTGAAACATACGGTCAGCGTTCCATTCAACGATCCGGCGGCCGTGCAACAGCTTTTCGAGCAGCGTGGCAGCGAGATAGCGGCCCTTGTCGTCGAGCCCGTACCGGCGAACATGGGTGTCGTGCCGCCTGCCGAAGGATTTCTGAAACTGCTTAGAGATCTGACTGTTGTCCACGGCGCGCTGTTGATTTTCGACGAGGTGATCTCCGGGCTGCGGCTCTCCGACGGCGGGGCGCAGAAACTGTCGAATGTGACGCCCGACCTGACAACCCTGGGCAAGATTGTCGGCGGCGGATTCCCTGCGGCGGCTTTCGGCGGACGGGCCGACGTAATGTCGCTGCTCGCCCCCGACGGCCCTGTATATCAGGCCGGAACACTGTCGGGCAACCCCGTGGCGATGGCGGCGGGATTAGCCACGCTCCGGCAACTCGAACGCCCCGGTTTTTACGAGCGATTGCAGCGCAAATGCGAGAATTTTTACGCCGATCTGCGTAGCGTCATCGCCGGACGTGGCCTCACGCTCAACACCGCAGGGTCGATGTTCACACTCTTTTTCGGGGATGCCCCGGTAGCCTCGTTTACCGACGCAAAACGCTGCGACACAAAGCGTTTCGCATCGTATTTCCGTGGCATGCTCTCCGACGGGATCTACGTTTCGCCCTCGCAGTTCGAAGCGTCGTTCGTCTCCGAGGCCCACACGCCAGGACAGTTAGCTACGTTCGTCGAGGCCGTAGCCAAAAATATTTAACCCTATTTCCGACGCCTGCCCCTCCTGGATCATAAATGCCTTGACAACAGGTTCTTGCTGCGCCAGCGAGACTATAATATATATAAGGTCGGGGTCGAACGCGAGGCGAATGTCCTCTTCGGACGGATGCGCCGGGGTCGACGGATGGCTGTGATAGTTGGCCACAATACGCTGGCCCTCAGCGCGTGCACTCCGCAATACGGCGAACTGCTCGCGAGGATCGAACGAGAAGTGTTCGGGGCTGGCGTCGACGTTGCGCATCGGGTAATGCGCTGAGACATAGCCGTCAACGCCTGTCAGCAGTCCGCACGCCTCGTTGGGGAGTTCCGCGCGGGCCTGCGCTATGATCGCCTCGACAATCGCGCGTGGAATGCGTATCATGGCCGACGGGGTTTGAGTTCGCAGGCTGCCTGCTCCGACTCGACGAGTTCGGTGATGGTCGGCCTCGCGCCGCAGACGGGACAACCGTCCCTGTGACGGACGGATACGGTCTTGAAATTCATCGACTTGGCGTTGAATGTCAGCAAACGGTCGGTGAGCAGTTCGCCCACGCCGGTGAGGAATTTCAGCGTCTCGGCGGCCTGGATCGTGCCCAGCATTCCGGCGATGGCCCCCAGAACTCCGGCCTGCGAACATGTCGGCACGGCGTTGGCGGGAGGCGGGCCGCCGAAGAGGCAGCGATAGCAGGCGTGGCCCGGCGTCCAGGTGAAAGTCTGACCCTCGAAACGCAGTATCCCACCGTGCGAGAAGGGTTTACGCGCCATGACGCAGGCGTCGTTGATGAGGAATTTCACCGGAAAACTATCCGTGCCGTCCACCACGAAGTCGTAGTCGCGGATAATGTCAAGGGCGTTGTCGGCGGTGAAAAACTCCTGATGCGTAATGACTTGCACGTCAGGGTTGATGCGTTCGATCTTTTCCCGCGCCGAGGCGACCTTTGCCCGTCCGACATCCTCCGTGAAGTGGATCACCTGACGTTGCAGGTTGCTCAAATCGACCGTGTCGCCGTCGATAACTCCCAGTGTGCCAACGCCTGCCGCCGCCAGATAGAGCAACGCAGGGGCTCCCAGCCCGCCCGCGCCGATCACCAGCACCCGGCCGCCGGCGATCCGCTCCTGGCCCTCAACCCCTACATCCTGCAACAGGATATGGCGGCTGTAACGCTCTATCTGCTTTTCAGTCAAGTCCATAAGCCCCTCCGCCCATAAAGTAAAGGAAGTCGACCACGTCGCCGTCGACGATCTGCGTCGAGGCGAAGTCCTCGCGGGCGACGAACTCGCCGTTGAGCTGCACCGACACCATGTCTGGCTGCAAAACCCTGTTCAGCGCAATCAATTCCAACAGCCCCAGAAGCGCAGACAGCTCCTGCAGCGCGTCGTTCACAATGATTTTCCCCATTTTCTTTTCGTTATATATCAGCTATTTGACCTCTTTTTTATCATCACTTTCCAGTGCTCGCCCGCGCGGAGCTCTTCGAGCACCTCGTGGCCCTCGCCGCGCACCGAACCGGGAACGTTGGCAATTGGCTGGCCGTCGTCGAGCAGGATTTCGAGTATCTCCCCTAGCTTCATCTGCGACAGTATGATCTTGGTTTGCACGAAGTTCATCGGACAGGCCACCCCGCGCAGGTCTTTGAACCGCCGCTCGACGACCGGAGCGTCCGTGCGCACAGGGGCGAGGGCGGCGGCAGGGGCTATGTTCTTGAATTGCAGCGAGTCGTCCATCGTGTCGTAAAGCGCGCCGACCGCCGAGGCCAGAGCTTCGATCTGCTCGCGGAAGCGGCCGAAAGGATAGTCGCGATGCTTTGCCGCCAGTCGCACCAGATCGCGGAACGAACTGTCTATCAGATTGCTGTCGATAAAAAGCTCGTCGAACAGCGTGAATGCTTCGCTCTCGCTCTTCGGTTCGGCCCCGCGTGTGACGAGCAGCATCCGCGCCGACGAAAAGAGGATGCGGTAGTAAAGTTCGGTCATGGCGCGCGGTTCGATCTCTTTGGAGAGCTGTTCGCGCGCCTGTTCGATGGCCGCGCGGTCGATGTCGATCATGTCGAACAGCCCGGCCGAGCACTCCGCAACACCGCGTCCGGCAACGGTGAAGAGCTCGTCGGCCCCCCAGTCGAAGTAGTAGTTCTTGTCCTCGTCAAAGGGCGGCACGTCGGCGTATTCGCTTGCCAGACGCTCGATAAGCCGCTCGCCCTCAGCGTCTATGTAGTCGGCGAACAGCGGATATGCCTCGCGCTTCGAGGCGTAATCGGACAGCAGCCGGACGGTAAATGCAGGTATGTCTTTGGCCGCTATGTCGGCGATGGAGCGGGCCAAACGCGGCTTCTCGCCCCGGCGCGCCCCGGCATGGATGCGGTAGGCGGGGTAGAGGCGGTCGTTGCGCCCCGTCTTGCCCGAAAAACCGAGGTCGGCCCACGCCTGTTGCCCGCACGAGTTGGGACAGCCGGAGATGTTGATCCTCAGGCCGGTAAGTTCGCGCGCTTCGGGCAGTTTGAGCAGCCTGCGCCGCAGCGCCGCGGACAGCCCCTTCGAGAGGCAAATGCCGAGGCGGCAGGTGTCGGCCCCGGTGCAGGAGACCGTATCGTTCACCGGCAGAGGTTCGGCGACATATGGCGCCTGCTCCTTTACGAGGTCGTGCAGTTCGGGCAGCGCGGCGGCGGGTATGTTCCTGAGCAGCAGCGACTGGCGCGGCGTGAAACGCAATGTGTCGCCGCCAAGTTCGCCCACGAAACGCAACAGTCGGTTGAGACGCTCCACAGCGACGTCGTCGTCAAGGGTTATATTGCCGTGGATCACCGGAATACGGACGGTGCGCAGCCCCGGCTGACGCTGCGGCGCGGTGTAGCCCCGCTCCCACGCCAGAAAACCGGGGCCGAAGCCTATGTCGTTGCTGCGGTACTCCATGACGGCCTGCGCCGCGAGCTCTTCGTGGCGATATTCGGGGCTGGTTTTCAACGCTTCACGGAAATATTCGTCGAAAAGTTGCAGCGTCCGCACCTCGCCCAGATTGTAGAAAATGTAGCGCAGGCGCGCCTTGTGGCGGTTGCGGCGGTTGCCGTGGTCGGAGAACAGCCGCTTGGCCGCTTCGGCCACCGCAAACAGCTGCTGCTCGGGGATAAATTCCGAAACGACCCATCCCACCGTCGGGTTCGAGGCCACCGAACCGCCCAAATAGACCTTGAACCCGCGCTGGCCGTTGCGAAGTCGCGCCACGAGCCCCAGGTCGTTCACCGCGGCATAATCGGTCGCGGCGTCGGAGTTGGCGAAGGCGATCTTGAGCTTGCGCGGCAGGGTGAACGAATCCTTTTCGGCTATCAGTTTGGAAGTCAGGGTTATGGAATGCGGCGTCGGGTCGAAAGCCTCCTGCGGGTCGACGCCCGCGCAGGGCGAGACCATGATGTTGCGCACCGTGTTGCCCCCGCCACCTTTGGAGCTGAGGCCGATGAGCTGCAACTCTTTGAGGACAGGCTCGATACGTTCCAGCGAGAGGTTCTGCACCTGTATCTCCTGCCGCGTGGTGATGTGGAGCAGCGTCGAGCCGGCGTCGCGGGCAATGGCGGCGATACGCATTAACTGCGAGGGCGTTATGACCCCGCCGGTGGTGCGGATGCGCACCATGTAGCTGCCGTCGCGCCGCTGTTCGTAGACCCCCATCGGCACACGCCTGATCTTGAAGGCCCCGGCTTCGAGCTCGCCCCGCGCGAAACTCTCCGCCGCGCGGCCCAACTCGTCGACGTCCTGCTGCAATGTATCGGGTAGCGTATACATCTCTCTCTGTTTTGGGGGCAAAGGTAGGCGGCTGCCGGCTAAGTATAAATACCACGTTTGTGGCATTTTCACGGCGTGCGAACCGGCGACATGAAAAAATATGTCAAAGTGTCATGCGGCTGTTGCACGGTTGGCGGTCGTGTCATGTTTTTGTGCCAAAATTGCCGGGGCGCAAGCCACGGAAGCCCTAAAAACGGTTTGGCACGTTATATGCAATGTAGTATTCACGGAAAATTTACTAACCTTTTAATAATTTTATAGCAATGAAGATCAAACCGCTTTCAGACCGGGTACTGATTCAGCCCGACGCCGCCGAGGAGAAAACCGCGGGCGGCCTCTACATCCCCGATACCGCCAAGGAGAAACCGCTGGCGGGCAGCGTAGTAGCCGTCGGCCCAGGCACCGCCGAGGTCAAGATGGAGCTCAAAGCCGGAGACAAGGTGCTCTACGGCAAGTACGCCGGAACGGAGATAACCGTCGAGGGGGAGAAATATCTTATCATGCGTCAGGAAGACGTTTTGGCAATAATCTAAAACATTCAAAATCATGGCAAAAGAGATAAAATACAATGTAGAGGCGCGCGAGCTGCTCAAGGGCGGCGTGGACGCCCTCTCGAACGCGGTCAAGGTGACCCTCGGCCCCAAAGGCCGCAACGTGATCATCGAGAAGAAGTTCGGCGCGCCGCAGATCACAAAGGACGGCGTGACGGTGGCCAAAGCCATCGAGCTCGACGAGAAATTCGCCAACATGGGCGCACAGATGGTCAAGGAGGTAGCCTCCAAAACCAACGACGACGCGGGCGACGGCACCACAACGGCCACCGTCCTGGCGCAGTCGATCGTCGGCGTAGGCATCAAGAACGTCACCGCCGGTGCCAACCCGATGGACCTCAAACGCGGTATCGACAAGGCGGTTGCGGCCGTGGTCGAAGATCTCAAAAAGCAGAGCCAGAACGTCGGCGGCGACTACTCGAAGATCGAGCAGGTGGCAACCATCTCATCGAATAACGACGAGGTGATCGGCAAGCTCATCGCCGAGGCTATGGGCAAGGTGCAGCAGGAGGGCGTCATCACGGTTGAGGAGGCCAAAGGCACCGACACTTACGTAGACGTGGTCGAGGGTATGCAGTTCGACCGCGGCTATCTGTCGGCCTACTTCATCACCGATTCCGAGAAGATGGAGAGCGTTCTTGAGCGTCCCTACGTGCTTATCACCGACAAGAAGATCTCGACCATGAAGGAGATCATGGGCGTGCTGGAGCCGGTGGCACAGAGCGGCCGTCCGCTGCTGGTCATCGCCGAGGATGTTGACGGCGAGGCACTTACCGCTCTGGTGCTCAACAAACTGCGCGGCACGCTCAAAATAGCTGCGGCCAAAGCCCCCGGCTTCGGCGACCGTCGCAAGGAGATGCTCGAAGACATCGCCATCCTCACCGGCGCCACCGTCGTGACCGAGGAGAGGGGGCTCAAACTCGACCAGGCCACCATCGACATGCTGGGCACGGCCGAGAAGATCACCCTCAACAAGGAAAACACCACCATCGTCGGCGGCGACGGCAAGAAGGAGAACATCAAGGCCCGCGTCGGCCAGATCCGCAAGCAGATGGAGGTCACCACCTCCGACTACGACAAGGAGAAGCTCGCCGAGCGCCTTGCCAAACTGGCAGGCGGCGTGGCAGTGCTCTACGTGGGCGCGGCTACCGAGGTCGAGATGAAGGAGAAGAAGGACAGGGTGGACGACGCCCTGGCCGCCACCCGCGCAGCCGTCGAGGAGGGTATAATCCCCGGAGGCGGAGTGGGTTACATCCGCGCTATTGCCTCGCTCGAGAAACTCAAAGGGGAGAACGACGACGAGACGACGGGTATTCAGATCGTCAAACGCGCCATCGAGGAGCCGTTGCGCCAGATCGTCGAGAACGCCGGACAGGAGGGTTCGGTTGTTGTCAACAAGGTGCGCGAAGGCAAGGGCGCATTCGGCTACAACGCCCGCATCGACCAGTATGAAGACCTCTTCAAGGCTGGCATCATCGACCCGACCAAAGTGGCCCGCGTGGCGCTCGAAAATGCCGCTTCGGTGGCCGCGATGCTCCTCACGACGGAGTGCGTGCTGGCCGACAAGCCCGAAGAGAACCCTGCCCCGATGGGCGGCGGCGCCGGTATGGGCGGCGGCATGGGGATGATGTAAGATAAATCCCCGGTCAAGTGAAGGAGGATAGCTTTTGCTATCCTCCTTTCTTTTTTTGCGGCTGTCAGAAAGGCCGGCTGCCATCCAAAAGGTTGGCGGCATTTTTTGATTGAGTGCCCTCCTTTTTACAAAAAAAATAATTTTATACTGTTCCGAACATCATAATATTTTTCGTATCTTAATTATATTTGCGCAATGAAATCCGAATAATCCATGAATGAGTATTTTAGCGGAAAGAAACTGTATGGGGACGATTTCTCTCCTGAACAGATACGGCGGTGGTATGACGAGGAAGCCGAGGCCTATGCTTCACTTTGGGGTGCGGAGGAACATACGCATGAGTATCACTATCACACGATGAACCGCATTCATGGCTTCGACAAGATAGAAGTGGCGCATTTTGACAATGTCATGGGGTTCGGAGCTTCATGGGGAGATGAGTTTTTGCCTGTCGTCGATCGAATAACCCGACTTACGATTGTCGAGCCGTCGGATAAAACCGTCAGCGGTCGTATAGGACATTTGACGCCCAATTATGTAAAACCCGACGAAACGGGCACGCTTCCGTTCGGCGACGGCGAGTTTGATCTTGTTACCTGTTTTGGCTCATTGCACCATAATTCCGAATGTTTCGCATGTTGTTGCCGAGTTGGTCAGGGTACTGAAACCCGGGGGCCATCTGTTGCTGCGCGAACCGATTGTGTCGATGGGCGATTGGAGGGGGTGGCGCAGTGGACTGACACAAAACGAGCGAGGCATTCCCGTTTCTCATTTCGATACGATATTTGCATGTGCGCCCGTAGAGGTGGTATCGAAGGAGTTTTGTTTTACATGCACCTCGCCGCTCGGACGTATCGCACGGGCAACAGGGCTGTTGAAAAAACCTGTCTATGCCTATAAACAATATGTGTTGTTCGATAAGGCGATCTCTGCCGCGCTGAAATTCAATGTCCATTATCATGCGTGCAACTTTTTACAAAAATTGGCCCCCGGTTCGGTGTTCTATGTGTTGAGGAAGAAAAGTTGACGCGGAATCGTCAGTGGCGTATTAACAGGCCGGACGGCAGCCCGCCCTTTGTCCCGTATGTCGCCCCGAGCGCAGTTTCCCGCCTCACCACGGACAACGCGAATGGCCTGCGCTGTGTTTGACGCGCACGGGCAAATCCTGCGACTGCGTTTCGCCCCGCTCGGAATGACATTTTGCCCGCCGGATTTTTTTATCTATTTTTACAGCAGATTTGAAGCTTGTCCGGATGCTCCCCATTGCCCGTTTTCCACTCCGCATCCCTGCCGCATGGAACTGTTCTGCGGCGACGGTTTCGGGGTAGGGGTCGGGCGGCGGCGGTGCGGCGGTTTCGGGTCGGGCGGCGGCGGAGAAACCATTTTGCGAATAAAGGTTACAGCATGTAAAGTATGATGGAATTGCCGAACATAAATGGCAGGGCGCGCAGGTTTTTGCCTCCGGTGTGGCGGTGGCTGGGCCGGTTGCCTGCAGGGAGCGTGTTGCTCGTTCTGTTGGCCGTATGGCTGGCGTTCAATCTGTTGCAGGGGGCTTTCACCGAGCCGGCCGACGACGAGGCCTACTATTCCATGCTCGGCCAGCACCTCGACTGGGGCTATTACGACCTTCCGCCGATGACCGCCCTGCTGGTGTGGCTGGGCAATTCTATCGGCGGCGTTTTCGGGACGAGGTTCTTTTTCCTGCTGATGCAGCCGCTTTACATATTCATACTGTGGCGACTGGTGTGGGGCGGGCGCACGGAGGGCAGCGTGCAGGTGACCGAGGGTGTGATGCTGCGCACCGGACTGCCGACGCCGAAAGACGCTGCGCTTTTCGTGATGATCGCCGCGTCTGTCCCGATGCTGCAACTCTATGGACTGCCGGCTGCGCCCGATGTGCCGCTGATGCTCTTTTTCGTGCTGTTCCTGCTCTGTTACAGACGTTTCGCGGCGCGAGACAGCTGGCTTAACACTCTGCTGCTGGGCCTGTCGATGGCCGCGATGACATACAGCAAATACCACGGCGCGCTGATCGTCGGGCTCGCGCTGCTGTCGAACACGTCGATATTCCGCAACGGGAGGCTCTATGTGGCTGCGACGGTGGCCCTGACGCTGCTAATGCCGCACCTGGCGTGGGAGCAGCGCAACGGCTGGCCGTCGTTCAAATTTAACCTGCTGGAGCATGGCGGGCCTTTCGGCACAGGCTACCTGTTTGAGTATGCGGCCTGTCTGCTGGCGGCGTTCAACCCGCTGCTATGGCCGATATATGTCAGAGCGTGGCGCAAAAGCCGTTCGCAGAACCAGACCGAGCGGGCGTTGAGTTTTGTTCTGGTCGGTTTTCTCGTGTTTTTCCTGCTGTCGGGCATTCGCGGCTACCTCCGGCCCGTGTGGGCGCTCCTCGCGACGCTCCCGCTTGTCGCGCTGCTGTTCAACTACACGCGCGCTCACCGGCGCACACGGAAGTATGTGATGGCGGCGGGCTGGGCGATGCTCGGGCTGTTTGCGCTGCTCCGCGCGGAGATGATCTTCAACCTGTCAGGCGTCAGGGGCCAGATCTTCGACAACAAACCGACATACGAAGCCATAGCCGTGGCGGCAGGGGACGCGCCGGTGATATTTTCAGGCAATTACGCCGTCGCAGCCAAGTATGGCCTCTACACCGGCCGCCCCGCCTACTGTCAGCCGTCGCTCTTCTACCGCTCGAGCCAGTGGCAACTGCGCGACGACGACGACAAGGCCGCAGTGGGGTGCGTGTTGCTCGAAGTGGCGCCGAAGCACGCCTCCGACACGCTGCATCTGGCCAACGGGCGCGACTTCTACTACAGGGCCGACAGCTCGTTCCACCCTCTGCGCCGCATCGCGATAAGGCTGCGCGACCCTCTGCCCGACAAACTGCAACGGGGACTGACATACGGCTATCAGATGGTCGTCGCCAACCCCTACGACTACGATGTGCGGTTTGCGCCCGACTCGCTGCCGGTGGTCTTTCTCATGCGCGACGTCGAGCGGCGCACCCACGAATATGTTCAGAATATTCGCGGCACGGTCTGCGCCGGGGAGGACGGCGTCTACATGGGCAGCTTCACCGTCCCGACCGGACTGCCCACGGGCAAGTATCTGTGCGGCTTCGGGATACGCCC
This sequence comes from Rikenellaceae bacterium, assembly GCA_031256675.1. Lineage (GTDB taxonomy): Bacteria > Bacteroidota > Bacteroidia > Bacteroidales > Rikenellaceae > JAIRQC01. The sequence goes on along the minus strand of JAIRQC010000052.1, from coordinate 1,771 downwards.
GACGCATCTGTGCTACTGGTTCAACAGCGACCACCGCAACATCGAGTTGAGATGATCCTCTGCTTGCAGGCGGGCAATTCAGTTCAGGGTAGTTAAGGGTAGGGCAGGGCAGTTCAGGACAAGGTTGGTCGGGGCTGCATGGTATGGCATGTCGGCGAAGGCATGTCGGCAGGTTCGGCGCAGGCCGATCGAGACAATAGGGCAGGGCCAATCCAGTGGCTTTCAGCCGGTACATGGACGCAATGCCGAACCCTGTCCCCGAAGCCGCAGGCGAAGGGGTTCGACCGTCCGTCGTGCCCGGCGGGGCGAAGCGTCGCGAAATTGCAGCCCTGTCCGGCAGGGCTGCATCGTTCCGCCCTGCGTGGCATATTAAATTTCGGCCCCTGATTTGCATTAATTCGGGAAATCTCCGTAATTTTGCCCGAACGACCGAACGCGCCGCTTCAGGGGCACGGTTAAATTTCAGGCGCATGATCTTTATCGCAGCCCGAGGCGCACAGCCGACCCTCTGCAACGTGGCTGCGACAAAAAAAGCGCAGGAAACGCACATGATGATTTCGATGGCTGAATATGTAAAACGCCTGTTGTCATGCTGAACGACAGCAATATACTTATCGGCTTCCTGCTCACCCTGGGGGCGGGGCTGGCCACGGGGATAGGGTCGCTGGCGGCTTTCTTTGCCCGCCATACCGACCGCAGGTTCCTGAGTTTTTCACTCGGACTTTCGGCAGGGGTAATGATTTACGTCTCGTTCGTCGAGATACTCTACCACGCCCGCGTGGACATGACCTCGCTCGTCGGGCCGCGACATGCCGAAACCTTTGTCGCTATTGCCTTTTTCGGAGGCATGGCGCTATCGGCGCTGATAGACAAGCTGGTACCCAGCGCCGAGAACCCGCACGAGATGCACAGCATCGAGGAGCTGGATGCGGACAGGCTGCCTTCCGACAGAAAATTGGCGCGCATGGGGCTCTTCACAGCCATCGCTATCGCCATCCACAACTTTCCCGAGGGCATCGCCACCTTCATGTCGGCCGTTCAGGAGCCGAAACTTGGCGTAGCCATTGCCGTGGCCATAGCCATTCACAACATCCCCGAAGGTATTGCCGTGGCCGTTCCGATATATTTTGCGACCCGCAGCCGTCGCAAGGCATTCTGGTACTCTTTTCTGTCGGGGTTGGCCGAGCCGTTGGGTGCGACGGTCGCCTTTTTGATACTGCTGCCGTTCCTAACCCCGATGTTGCTCGGCCTTATCTTTGCCGCCGTGGCGGGGATCATGATCTATATCTCTTTCGACGAACTTCTGCCCGCCTCGCACGAATGGGGCTTCTATCACATCGCGCTTTACGGCGTAGTCGCAGGAATGGCCATTATGGCCCTGAGCCTCATAATGCTCGCATAAATTTAGAAGACAGCCCGTAGGTTGGCGGTTATCCGCAGCTGCGCAAGGGCGGTCCGGCCGGAGCGCAGCGGGAGATTTTTGCGATTGAGGCTATCTTAAACGAACTTGTAGTGGTTTATGGCGGTTTGTAGTGGTTTATGGCGGGCGGGCAAGTGATAATGATCGGGCCATCTTTGGAAACACAGAAAAAAATAATGGATTATAGATTTCAGGGCCTTTATTTTTGGTACAACAATGGTACATTAAAGCCGCTTCACCGGCGACAACCCCGCGCCGCGCTGGTTGAGGCAGGTGTTTTTCGAGACACGGTAGCCGTAGGGGGTGAAATCGCGCCGAAGTCCGGTCAGAATTACTGTTGTTCCAACAAGC
>JAIRQC010000045.1 GCA_031256675.1 Rikenellaceae bacterium | reverse complement strand
AATCGTGAGGGGCGGACTTTTCGTATGTGCGGTGATACTTATCGGTCTGCAAGTTGTTTTCAGGCCCTCCTGTCACGACGTTCCCGAAATCTTTTCGTAGCCTGCCGCCGGATTGTTTATAACATCTACATGATTGACTGTCAGGCAAACATACAAACGTTATCCGGCACAAACAACTTTCCCTCTCATCACTCAAAGCGAACAACAGGTTTACTCAAATGAACTCTTAACAATTTATTAACAATAAATTGTTAGTTTTGCCGGTACGAATGAAGATATTATGGATTACCGGATCCTGCTTGTAGACGACGAAGCCGACATACTCGAGTTCATGAGCTACAACCTCACCCATGCCGGATACACGGTCTACACGGCCGCCAACGGGCATGACGGAGTTGCCAAAGCGCTCGAAGTCAAACCTCATCTGATACTGCTCGACGTGATGATGCCCCAGATGGACGGCATGGAGGCCTGTGCCGAGATTAGACGGCATAAAGAGCTGTCAACCACTATTATAGCCTTCCTTACCGCCCGCGGCGAAGATTTCTCGCAGATAGCCGGGTTCGAGGCAGGGGCCGACGATTACATCACCAAAACCATCCGTACCAATGTGCTGATGAGCCGCATCAAGGCGTTGCTCAAACGTCACGGAGAACCCGCGAGCGCGACGGTCGAGGCGTCGCTCACGATCGACCACGAGCGGCATATAGTTCTGAAAGACGGTCGTTCCATTGCTCTGCCGCGCAAGGAGTTCGCACTGCTCGCACTGCTCGTTTCCAAGCCGCAGAGGGTCTTCACGCGCGAAGAGATTTACGATAGCGTCTGGGGCAACGACGTTTTCGTCGGCGACCGCACGATCGACGTTCACATCCGAAAGCTCCGCGAAAAAATCGGCAACGATCAGATAATAACCGTAAAAGGAATAGGATACAAGTACGAACCGTGACTACTATTCATCATTGCGAAAGCGTTTCTTGTCCATCATTACGAGCATGGCGAAGCAATCAGGTTGTGCCTATCCGCCATTGCGAGCGAGGGAACCAGGCGCGGCAGTCCATTAAGGGATAACTTAATTTTTCCTGATTGCTTCGCTCCGCTTGCGATGACGGATGTGCGGCTGGATTGCTTAGGGCAAATGCCCTCACATGACGAAGATGACTCGCAGACGGGAAATCTGACTTTTGAAGCGGCGACCGTCCTATTCCCTCTCCGAGATGTCGTCCATCAGTTGTTCTATCTCCCTGCGCTCTTTTTTGGTTGGTCGGCCCGTGCCGCGCTCGCGGTGGATGAACACGCTTTCGCGCGGCACATTTAGTTTGGCGAGCTCCTCCTGCGGCGTAATATCCTCGACGTGTCGCGGCACGTCTTTCGCAGGCAATCGGCCCGATACCAGCTCCAGAACCCTGTAACTGTACGTCACGGCCATCTTCCGCACCGCCACCAGGTCGCCCGTGCGCACCTCACGCGACGGCTTGGCTGTCACCCCGTTGACCCATACGCGGTTCGTCCGGCAGGCCTCCGCCGCATCCGAACGGCTTTTATAGACCCGCACAGCCCACAACCACTTGTCGATCCTGACCTCCATAAGGGTTACCTGTTGTTATACAGGTTCATGGCGGCGTTGATCCCGGACGCTGCGAATGTCCGGACGGCGTCGCAGGCCATGTCGATGCGTTCGGGCAGGGCGCGGGCTTCGTCGTCGCTCCATTGCCCGAGGACGTGGTCGATCTGGTAACCTTTTGGGAAATCGCCGCCGACGCCGAAACGCAACCGTGCATAGTCGCCGTTGCCGAGGATCAGATTGATGTTTTTCAGGCCGTTGTGCCCGCCGTCGCTGCCCTTGCCGCGCAGCCGCACCGCGCCGAACGGCAGGGCGATGTCGTCAAGAACGACAAGCAGGTTCTCGGGGGTAATCCTGGCGCGTTGAAGCCAGTAGCTCACCGCTTTACCGCTGAGGTTCATGTACGTCGACGGTTTGAGCAGCAGCAGGATGCGTCCCTTGTGGCGGATTTCGGCCACGGAGCCGTAACGGTCCGTGGCAAATGTCGCTCCTGCGGCGGCGGCCAGCGCGTCGACCACGCGGAAACCGATATTGTGGCGGGTGTCGGCATATTTGGCCCCGATGTTGCCCAGCCCTGCAATGAGATATTTCACGCCGTTACTGTCTGAAAAAGGCTGTTTTGCCTGCGGAGCGTTGTCGCGTCCGGAGCAAAACAGCCTTTCGATCAATTTTTTCATTTGTCCAAGCGACCCTTTTGTTCAGGCGGACCTCCGTCGCACGGTTACCGTTACTTGCCCTCTTCGGCGGCGCTGCGCGATGCGCGGGTCGCACGGACGGCGCACACGGCTGCCGTGGCGGGGGTCAGGATGGCGATGTTGTCGTATTTAAGGTCGCCAACGAAGATCGACTTGCCCAGTTGCAGCTCCGAGATGTCCACGGTCAGTATGTCGGGCAGGTGCTCGACGAGGCCGCGCACGGTGAGTTTGCGCTTGTTGAGCATCAGTTTGCCGCCCTGCTTGACCCCCTCCGAACTGCCGACGAGTTCGACAGGGATCTCCACCGACACCGGTTTGCCGGGGGTGATGCGGTAGAAATCAATGTGCAGAATCTGCTCCTGAACAGGGTGGAACTGCGCCTCGCGCATTACCGCCACCTCTTTCGTCCCCTCTATGTCGAACTCGACGATGTAGCAGTTGGGGCTGTAGATCAGCGGTTTGAGCGCCTTTGCGTCGACGGCCACGTGTACCGTCTCCCCGCCGCCATAGATGACGCAGGGCACCTGTTCGCTTTTGCGGATGCGTTTGCTCTCCTTTTTGCCGAAAACGTCGCGTTTTGCGGCTTTGATCTCAAGTTTTTGCATGACTTTAATTTTTTAATGTTACACTCGGGTGTTGCTCAGCGCGATTTTTCGACAGACCTCCGCCTCTGTTCCGACAGCCAGCCGTTTTTCCCGACGGACAGCCCCTTTCCGGACGACCTCCGTTTCTGCACAACGACTTGCCTCTTTTCCAGACGGCCTCTGCTCAACGACTTGCCTCTTTTCCGGACGGCCTCCGTACAACGGCCTGCCACCTTCCGACGGACAGCCTGTCAAAATAGTCGCGCCCCATGACACTTGCGGGGGCAAAGATAGATAATTTTTGCTTCGGAAAAAAATTTTATGCGAAATTTTGGAATCTTGGAATTTTGGAATACTTTTGTGCCGGAGTTTTGCGAAAGGCCATAAAAGGCTCCGAAAGGTTTCGCCGAAATTCAGGCCCAGGTGGTGAAATTGGTAGACACGCTACTTTGAGGGGGTAGTGAGCGTTTAGCTCGTGTGAGTTCGAGTCTCGTCCTGGGCACAATAAAAACGCCAAAGCATTCGGGAATAAATGCTTTGGCGTTTTTGCTTTTACTGCGGCGACGGCCCTGTCGTCCGGTCACACCGGCGGAACAGGGCCGTCACACGCGCCCTAACTGCCGAAATATCTGTTGTACAGCCCCTCGAAACCCTTGCCGTGACGGGCTTCGTCCTTGCACATTTCGTGCACCGAGTCGTGAATAGCGTCGAGGTTAAGCTGTTTGGCCAGGGTGGCTATGCGCTTTTTATCCTCGCACGCCCCGGCTTCGGCCTCCATGCGCGCTTTGAGGTTGGTCTTGGTGTCCCATACGATCTCGCCGAGCATCTCGCAGAACCGTGAAGCATGGTCGGCCTCCTCGAAGGCGTAACGGCGGAAAGCCTCGGCGATCTCGGGATAACCCTCTCGGTCGGCTTGGCGCGACATGGCCAGATACATGCCCACCTCGGTACATTCGCCGGTAAAGTGGGCCTTCAACCCCTCGACGACCGTCTGATCTACGCCATTGGCTATGCCGATAACATGTTCGTCGACGAACTGCAATTTGCCTTCACACTCGACCGCCTCGCTGAACTTTGCCGCGGGGGCGCCACACTGCGGACATTTGTCGGGGGCGCTGTCGCCCGCATGGGTGTATCCGCACACCGAACATCTGAACTTTTTCATAATTATCAATGTTGATTAAAGGTTGTGTTCCGTTTCTGCTGCCAGACAGTTTTTGCATACGCCCCTGTACACCACCTGCACGCTTTTTATCTCGTGTTCTGACGGCTTGCAGGCGAGCAGGTCAACAGGGAGGGGCACATCCTCGACGCACCCGCAAGTGTTGCACACGAAATGTCCGTGCGGCGAGGTGTCTGCGTCGAAGCGGCGGGCCTTGCCGTCGACGTCGAGCGATCGGATCGCCCCGACGTCGGCAAGCAGATGCAGCGTATTGTACACCGTCATCCTGGACAGCGTTGGGATCGATGGCGCAAGTGCCGCGAATATCTCCTCCGCTTCGGGATGAGTCCGGTTGGCGAACAGATAATCCATTATGGCCAGCCGTTGCACCGAGTGCCTGATCCCGTGCGCGACGAAAATCTCTTTTATGGAACCTGTTGTATTCAATATAATTTTGTAATCGTACAAAAGTAGTAAACTTTTTTTAATCCGCAAAATTTTCCGTGATTTTTCTGCAGCAACTGAATTTAACCGCCACCTGTGTTTGGTTTTTAAGATTAGAATGTTCTGTCCTGCAAAAATTATTTTCAGATAACATGTATTTACAGAGATATTCAACCTTTTATACGATCTGTGACAAAGATGTCGATAAAGATGTGGATAATTCAAAAGCAGTTTCTAACAGTTTGCATTTGTAATCCGGGATTTTAGTAATACTTTTGACGAAAAATTACAAAAATCATGCCTTTTGACAGTTTTGTTTCGCGGCTTGTGGGGTCGGATGAGGCCCGGTTGAAAGAGATGCTGGCGACGATAGGCGTCGGATCGGAAGAGGAGTTGATCGCTCAGGTTGTGCCGCAGTCGGTGCGGCTGAAACGTCCGCTGGGGCTGCCGGCAGGGATGAGCGAGTGGGAATTTGCACAGCATATCGGCGAACTGGCGGCCAAAAACCGGCAGTACCGCTCCTTTATCGGTATGGGCTATTACCCGACGGCGACCCCGGCGGCCATCATGCGCGGCGTGCTGGAAAATCCGGCATGGTATACCCCCTACACCCCCTATCAGGCCGAGATCTCGCAGGGCCGGCTGGAGGCGCTGCTGAACTTTCAGACCATGGTCTGCTCGCTGACGGGGATGGAGATCGCAGGGTGCTCGCTTCTGGACGAGGCGACGGCGGCTGCCGAGGCGATGACGATGCTTTTCTCGCTGCGCTCGCGCGAGGCTGTGGCCGAGGGACGGAACATCTTTTTTGTCGACGAGGCCATTTTCCCGCAGACGCTCGACGTGCTGCTGACGCGGAGCGAACCGTATGGCATAGAGATAGTTTGCGACAGCTACGACAGTTACGGGTTTTCGGGCCGCGAGTTCGGGGTGCTGGTGCAGTATCCGGCAGCGTCGGGCGAACTGCGCGATTATGAGGATTTTGCCGCCACGGCACATGCGAGGGGCGCGCTGGTGGCCTGCACGGTCGACCTGATGAGCCTCGCCCTGCTTCGCGAACCGGGGGCGTGGGGGGCCGACGCGGTTGTTGGTTCGACGCAGCGTTTCGGGCTGCCGATGGGCTTCGGAGGGCCTCACGCTGCCTTTATCGCCACGCGGGAGAGTTTCAAGCGGTCGCTGCCGGGGCGCATCATCGGAGTATCGGTCGACAGGCTGGGTAACAGGGCTTTACGCATGGCTTTACAGACGCGCGAGCAGCATATCAAGCGCGAGAAGGCCACCTCGAACATCTGCACGGCGCAGGCGTTGACCGCCTCGATGGCCGGATTCTTCGCCGTCTACCACGGCGCAGAGGGACTGCGCCGCATAGCAAGCCATATTTACGCCTCTACGACCGCGCTGGCCTCGGCCCTGAGGAAACTGGGCTGCGAACTGAGGCACGACACATTCTTCGACACGCTTGAAATAGAGACCGATGCGGCAGTCGTGCGGCAGGCCTCGGAGGAGAAGGGGATCAACCTGTTCTATCCCTCGCCCGGGCGCGTTCACCTGAGCCTCGACGAGCTGACCACGCCCGAAGAGATCGCCGCGCTGGTGGAGATATTCGCCCAAGCGATGGGAACGCATCCGCCCAGGAGCATCGCCGTCGACTACGACGCGCTGCCCGCCAAACGCTTCCTGCGTACAGGCCCGCTGCTCACGGAGGAACCTTTCCGGCTCTACCGCAGCGAGACCTCCCTGATGCGCTACATCAGGCGGCTCGAAAAGAGAGACATATCGCTGGCCGACGGCATGATCCCGCTCGGCAGCTGCACCATGAAGCTCAACGCCGCCGCGACGATGACGCCGCTGAGCTTCTCGGCTTTCGGGAACATTCACCCCTTCGCGCCGCTCTCGCAGGCGGAGGGTTACATGGAGATGATCGCCTCGCTGGAGCACGATCTGGCCGTTATCGCAGGGCTCGATGCAACATCGCTGCAACCCAACTCCGGCGCGGCGGGCGAGTATGCCGGCCTGATGGTCGTGCGCGCCTATCACCAGGGCCGCGGGCAGGGCTACCGCAACGTCGCGCTGATCCCCGCCTCGGCCCACGGCACCAATCCCGCCTCGGCGGCGATGGCAGGGATGAAGATCGTCGTGGCGCCCACCGACGAACGCGGCAATGTCGACGTCGACCAGCTCCGCGCCCGCATCGACGAGCACGCCTCGGAGCTGGCCTGTCTGATGATCACCTACCCCTCGACCCACGGCATCTTCGAGGAGCGCATCCGCGAGATCGTCGACGCCGTGCACGACGCAGGAGGGCTGGTCTACATGGACGGCGCGAACATGAACGCCCAGGTCGGCCTCACCAACCCCGGATATATCGGGGCCGACCTCTGCCATCTCAACCTCCACAAGACCTTCGGGATGCCCCACGGCGGCGGCGGGCCGGGCGTGGGGCCGATCTGCGTGGCCAAACACCTCGCGCCGTTCCTCCCCTCGCACCCGCTGGCCGGAACGGGCGGCGAGAGCGGCATAACGTCGGTCGCTTCGGCACCATACGGCAGCGCGATACTGCTGCCCATAACCTATGGATACATCAAAATGCTGGGCGAAAACGGACTGCGGGCTGCTTCCGTCGCCGCCATAGTCAACGCTAACTATATCGGCGCGGCCATCGCGGGCGAATATTCGACCCTCTATGTCGGCGAACGCGGGCGCGTGGGCCACGAGTTGATCCTCGACCTGCGCAACTTCCGGCACGACTACGGCGTAGACTGCGCCGACGTGGCGCGGCGGTTGATGGATTACGGATTCCACGCCCCGACCCTCTCGTTCCCGATCCACGATACGTTCATGGTCGAGCCCACCGAAAGCGAATCGAAGGCCGACATGGACAGGTTCATAGAGGCGCTGGTGGCCATCAAGCGCGAGTGTGAGGCGGCGGCCGCTTCGGGTTGCGGGGATAATCTGCTGGTCAACGCCCCGCACACGGCGGCAGAGATAGCCTCGGACGGCTGGGCCCACCCCTACACCCGCGCCCAGGCCGCTTTCCCCCTGCCGTGGGTTGCGGAGGGCAAGTTCTTCCCTCACGTCAGCCGCATCGACGCAGGCTACGGCGACCGCAACCTCGTCTGCACGTGGATCCCCGAGGAGTAGGCGCGCCATTGCCCGAGAGATTTGTTGCGCAGGCAGAGAGGGAGTTAGGGGCCGAGGGGCGGAGGCTGGTCGAGGCGCTGGATGGGCGGCCGGGGCTGTCGATACGCTACAATCCGTATAAGGTGAAGGAGCGTCCGGCGGGACGCGGCGTGCCGTGGTGCCGCTATGGGTTCATGCTCGACGAGCGGCCCGCCTTCACGCTCGACCCGCAACTGCACGGCGGGGCCTATTATGTGCAGGATTCGTCGTCGATGTTCGTCGAACACCTCGTGAGAGAGGCGTTCGGCGATAAGGCGGAGGGAATTGCGGTACTCGATCTTTGTGCGGCCCCCGGTGGCAAGGCCACGCTGCTCTCGTCGGTGGCTGGATTGGAGGGGCTGGTAGTGGCCAACGAGACAATCCGGCTGCGAGCTATGGCGCTGGCGGACAATGTGGCACGGTGGGGGCTTGGTAATGTGGTCGTTACGAACAACGATCCGGCCCGTTTCGCGCCGCTGGCCGGATTGTTCGACTGCGTGCTGGTCGACGCCCCCTGTTCGGGCGAAGGGATGTTTCGCAAAGACCCTGCCGCGCGCGGGCAGTGGAGCGAGGCGAATGTCGAGTTGTGCGCCGCACGTCAGCGCAGGATCCTCGCCGACGCATGGCCGCTGGTGCGCGAGGGGGGCTGTCTGATCTACTCGACTTGCACGTTCAACCGCCGCGAGAACGAGGACAATGTGGCGTGGCTCGCTTCGGAATTTGATTGTGAGAGAGTTGCGGTGAGGATCGATGGCCGCTGGGGGATAATAAGGGGAGAGGCCGGCAATATGGAGACCTTTCGTTTCCACCCCGGCCGCGTCGAGGGCGAGGGTTTTTTCGCGACCATTGTACGCAAATGCTCCGGAGGCCGTGTCTTGAAAGGGCGGAATCGTCATTTATCTTCGACACAATCCCGTCCCCCGCATCCCCGACGGTCGACGCTTGTCGAGTTGCCGCGAGAGCTTACGGCCGCAGCGCACCAGTGGGTTGCACAACCTTTTCAGGTAACTTTCGGTTCGATTGTCTCTGGCAGCTCTTCGCGCCCGGGCGACATTTCGCGTTCCGGCAGCACATGCGGTTTCGGCGGCGACGGCAACTCTTCTCACTCCGGCGATGCAGGCAGTTCCGGCGGTTCCGGCGGCCATTTGCGCCCCTGCAGCTATTTGCGCCCCGGCGGCGACGGCGGTTTCGGCAGTTCTGGCAGTCCCGACAGGTCAGACGGTTCGGGCAGGTCAGACGGTTCGGGCGGCGCATACATGTACTATTCGGCACGGTATCAGGCAGTGAAGATGCTTGCCGACACGATGACGGTCATCCACTCGGGCATCCCGATGGGGCAGTTTTTCCACGGCCGTCTGCGCCCCGACCATTCGCTGGCCATGTTCCACGACCTGCGTCGCGAGGCCGCACCCGTCGCCGAATTGCCGCTGACAGTCGCGCAAAACTATCTGCGTCGTGAAGCCATACCGGCAGAATTACTGGCCGAGGGGATCAACCTGATAGTACACAACAATTTAGCGTTAGGCTGGGCCAAGCGCATAGGCGCAAGGATAAACAACCTCTATCCGCAAAACCTGAGGATAAGGGATTTATAAAGCCCGCTTTCGCGCCCCTATACCGTCATTATCTCCTTCTCCTTCGCGGCGATAAGTTCGTCGACCTTTTTTGAGAACCGTTCGGTGATCTTCTGGCTCTCCTCCTCGCCGTCCTTTGCCATATCCTCCGGCATCCCATCCTTCTGCGCCTTCTTGAAGGCCTCCACAGCCTCGCGGCGGCTATTGCGCATACTCACACGGGCATTCTCGGCGAAAGTCCTGATCTGTTTGACCAGCTGCAAACGCCGCTCCTCGGTCAGGGCAGGGATCGTCAGGCGGATATGCTCGCCGTTGTTCGACGGCGTCAGTCCGATGTTACTCACCAGAATGGCCTTCTCGATAGGCCCGATCATCGTCCGCTCCCACGGCTGTATCAGTACCGTCTTGGCATCTGGCACCGTCACGCTCGCAACCTGCGAAATCGCCATCTGGCTGCCATAATACTCCACCATAACGCCGTTCAAAACGTTCGGGCTCGCCTTGCCCGCACGAACACCCGACAACTCCTCAGTCAGGTGACCCAACGCCCGCTCCATCTTAGCAGACGCCTCGTCAAGAATAGTTTTTGTCTCGATCATAGCTGTTTATGTTTTATCTTTTCCAATAATCGTTCGCGGTGGGTGGCGTAGCCGATAAACGCGAGTACGAGTACAAAGTTAATAATATATTTGGGAATTGCGGGCAGTCGGGCGGAGAGAAATCCGACGCAGTAGAGAATGGCGCCAAGAAGGAGGTACAGACCGATGGCGCGCAGATCGTATGGGATAGGGTAATGGCGACGAGAGAGTATGTAGCTCAGGACGGTGGTCGCAAGTGAGCAGAGCAGGCTCGCCCAGGCGGCCCCGGCGTAACCGATGGCCGGTACAAGGAGCCATGTGAAGAGGAGTGTGACGGCAAGGCCCGTGCCGGTGATGTAGAGGGCGTAGCGGGTCTGGCCGCTCTGCTTGTACCAGAACGAGAGGTTGAACGTGAGGCCGGTGAGGATATTGGTGGCGAGTACCACGGGCAGTATGGCGATGCCGCTGCGGAAGTCGGCCCCGACGATCAGGGCAAACAGGTCGGCGAACAGGGCGACGCCGAGAAAGATCACGGCCGAGACGATAACGTAATATTTCATGGCGTGGGCGTTGGTCTGGCGGAAATCCTCGCTTTTGACGCCGGAGAGGAAGAACGGCTCGGCAGCCAGGCGGTACATCTGCGTGAAGAGCAACATCACCACGGCGATCTTGACCACCGCCCCGTAAATGCCCAGCGAACTCATTGCCACCTCGTCCGGCAGCAGGTACTTGATCATCTGACGGTCGATGTACTCGTTGGCCGTGCCGGCTATGCCGCTAAGCAGCAGCGGGAAGGAATAGAGCAGCGCCTTTGCGGCAATGCGCCGGTCGATACGCGGCGCCTGTTTGGAGACTATCACCAGCAGCAGCAGTACGACCGTGCTCGCAACGAGGTTGGCCACAAAGACATAGCCCACGCCGAAGTTCGGATCCCATATTCCGGAGAGCCATTCATACCTGGCGGCCAGCGAGGGCAGCACCGAGAGAAAGAACAGGCACAGGACGAGGTTGACAACCACCGAGGTCATCCTCAGCCCGACGAAGAGCCCCGCACGCCCCTGCTCGCGCAGTCGGGCGAACGGGATGGCCGACGCGGCGTCAAGGGCGATGATCAGTCCGACGCACCATATATAGGAGGGATGGTCGGAATAGCCCGTCGCATCGGCAATATCGTTCCTGAACAGCAGTACAACGGCGAAAAACACAGCGGCGGCCAGCGATACGACCCCCCACGTCGAACCGAAAACCCTTTTCTTCCCCGCCTCGCTTTCAGCCTGCCCCGCAAAACGGAAATATCCCGTCTCCAGCCCCATTGTCAGGATCACCAGCGCAAAGGGGATCAGGGCATACATATCCGTAATCACCCCATACTCCGCAGGGCCCATGACCCGCGTAAAATAGGGCGCCAGCAGCAGATAGTTCAGCAGCCGCGCAACAATGCTGCTGATCCCGTAAATTGCCGTCTGGCCGACAAGTTTTTTTAACATGCGAGGTTACATTGTGCAAAGGGCTGGGACAACTTCTCTGCGTTCATTGGATTTTAACGGTCAGCGGGTTGGCGAGGGCCTGCGAAAAGTTGTCGAGGTATGTTTTGAAGTCGGCGGGGGTCGGGAAGCCGAAGAGTTCCCAGCCGTAGCCGGCGTAGTAGGTTACCGGGCCGTTGTATGCGGTGAGGGCGAGCAGGTGTGAGAAGGTTTTTCCGCTGTTGACCTGTCCGGCGGGGACGACATAGCTGTCGCGGACGACGCTGTCCATGCCCTGCGGGACGACCACGCCCAGACAGACCCCTTTGGCGGCGGGGGTGGCGGGCTCCTCGGCCATGATCCAGTTGCAGGAGGAGGCGACGACCTCGTCGGGGGCGTGGAGGACGATACCTGCGGCGACGACGGCGGGAGCAGCGAAGCCGTACTCCTGCACAATGCGCGAGAGTTGCGACCCTGCGTCGATGGAGATGGTGCGGGTTTCGGATACGGACTGTCCCTCTACGTCGAGCGGGTTGTAGGTCAGGCGGAAAGTGGTGCGCAGCGGGCCGTTATCGAGCAGTTCGGAGGAGGCGAAGTTCTCGCCGAGGATGAGTTTGCCGTCGACGTATGGGGCCATAGCTCCCGCGCCGAGCGAGCGTTTAACGTCGAAATTGTCGAGCCCCTCGCCGTGGTCTTCGTGGTAGGGTACGCCATTGTCGAGGTAGGCGGCGTAGGCGCGATCCATGAAGAGCGCCTCAGTGCGTTTGTACCAGAGGTCTATGCCGTTGCTCGGGCCGTCCTTGTCGACGAGCGCAGGGCCGTAGAGGCGGAAGGCCACGCGGTCGTTCTCCCACGCGAAGTCGTCCATGCGCTCCGGAACGAGGCGTCCGTGCGTCCTGGGTTCGAACACGGCGGGTTTGCCGGTGGAGACGGCGAAGGTGGCCGCGCCGGCGCCGGTCAGGCCGCTCTGGAAGATCAGTTTGCCGTCGCAGGTCGCCTGCGAGGGGATCACATCGCCCGCGGCGTTCTTCACGACAAACGTCCGGCCCGCAGCGGGGACGACATTCTGTGCGGCGAGGTCGGCCAGGTCGAGCGAGACCATTTCGGAGCTGCGATCGAAGTCGAGGTTATTGGTCACCTCAACCTTGACGCTCTTCGCGCAGCACGAGGCGAGAGCGAGGCTGAAAAGCAGGGTTATATTTTTCATCGGTTTATTATTAAGGTCATCGGCTGGTCGTGGGGTTCGCAGGCTATGGTGGGGAACATCTGGAAAGCAAAACACACCCCGATGCGCGGGACGGCGGTCGCGTCTTTTGCGGGGTGTGCGGCGACTGCGTGATTGGCTGCGATTGCTGCGGTCTCGGGGCGCGTAACAATTGCGTGGTTGGCGGCATCTGCGGTCGCGGGGTGCACGGAGGTTGCGGCGGCAGCGTGTGCGGCGGCGGTCGTAGCGTGCGCGGCGGCTGCGAAGAAGCGGTCGTAATAGCCGCGGCCACGTCCCAGACGGCGGTTTTGCATGTCGAAAGCCACGCCTGGCACCACGAAAAGGTCTATATCCGTTACCTCCTCGCCTGTCGGCTCCGCTATCCCGAAGGCCCCGCTGCGCAACCGGCCGGTCAGGCGGCGGAAGATCATGTTTTCGCCCTCCACGTAAGGCAGGACTATCTGTTTGTCCGTGCGGTGTTTCTCTATGAACAGTTTTGTCTGCGGCTCGTCGGGCAGCGCGTGGTAGAGCGCAACCGTGCGTGCGCGGCGGAAAAATTCCGTCCGTTCGACCTCGGCGAATATCTCCTCCGACCGGCGGGCAAGGTCGGCGGGCACGGCCGCGGCAAACAGCTCGCGAACGCGCGCCCTGAGCGCGGCCTTACTCATTGTGGCGAAACTCTCCACGTCTATTATTAAAAAAAATTAATTTTTAGCGGCAAAAGATTGTTATTTTGCAAACAATAAAATATCTTTGCGGGCGCATTTTATGTTGCGCGCATAATTTTATCTGCAAATATACAAATAAAATGGGACATATTTTTTCATCTTCGATCGGGCGCAAACTCGTGATGAGTATTTCCGGCGCATTTCTGGTGCTGTTCCTGCTCTTCCACCTCTGCATGAACATGGTACTCGTCTTCTCAGCCGAGGCCTACAACACCATTTGCGAGCTGCTGGGCGCCAACTGGTATGCCCTTGTCGGGACGCTCGTGCTTGCCGGTGGCGTAGGGGTTCACGTGCTCTATGCAACGTGGCTCACGCTCCAGAACCGTCTGGCCCGCGGGCAGCAGCGTTACGCCGTTACCGCATCCGAGCAGGGCGTCAGCTGGGCCTCCAAAAACATGTACGTGCTGGGGCTGGTGGTCGTAGTCGGGCTGCTGCTCCACCTGTTTAACTTCTGGCTCAACATGCAGTGGGCCGAACTGCGCGGCGAACACGTCAACCAGTTCAACCTCTCGACAGCCGACGGGGCTGGCCTCGTAGCGCTCCTGTTCGCCAACCCAATATACTGCGCCGTATATATAATATGGTTGGGCGCAATCTGGTTCCACCTCACCCACGGCCTGTGGAGCATGTTCCAGACCACCGGCCTGGCAAACAAAAAATGGTATCCACGCCTCAAATGCGCCGCAAACATCGTCGCAACGCTCATGATGGCCGGATTCGCAGCGATAGTGGTCATAATGTACGTAAGTTCGGTAATATAAATTAATGTTGCCCCTCCGGTGCAACGGAGTATCGGATCGCCGAAGCGGTTTTTCCTGTTCTTTCTTGAAAGAAAGAACCAAAGAACTTCCCGGCGATTCTGCGAATCGCATGATTTGGGGTGTGGTTGGATGGATTAAAAATTGCCGACAGGCCGCGCCTGCACGGATTGATCCTTGTAAGGCTGCCGCTCGAAAGCGGGCTTTCGGACAAGTCAGCCTTACAAGGATCAAGTTGCATCGCTTTGCGATGCAATCCGGCAATTTTTAATTCGGAGAGCCACGTTACATATCCGGAAACATAAAATCCGGAAAATTTTTTTGGCTCCACCTTTTTTATAAAAAAGGTGGAAAAGAAAAGGAGGAAATTAAACAGTTAATAATATGGCAGTTTTGGATTCGAAAGTTCCCGAAGGCCCGCTGGCAGGGAAGTGGAGCAAACACAAGGCCGACATCAAGGTGGTGAGCCCTGCGAACAAGCGTAAACTGGACATTATAGTTATCGGCACGGGACTGGGGGGCGCGTCGGCAGCCGCTTCGCTGGGCGAACTGGGCTATAATGTGAAGGCGTTCTGCATCTCGGACTCGCCGCGGCGGGCACATTCGATCGCCGCCCAGGGAGGTATCAATGCCGCGAAGAACTACCAGAACGATAACGACTCGGTGTTCAGGCTCTTCTACGACACCATCAAGGGGGGCGACTACCGCGCCCGCGAGGCCAATGTGCACCGGCTGGCCGAGGCGTCGGGGCTGATAATCGACCAGTGCGTGGCACAGGGCGTTCCGTTCGCGCGCGAGTACGGCGGCCTGCTGGCCAACCGTTCGTTCGGCGGGGCGCAGGTGTCGAGGACATTCTATGCGCGGGGCCAGACCGGACAGCAGCTGCTGCTGGGGGCCTACGCCGC
>JAIRQC010000026.1 GCA_031256675.1 Rikenellaceae bacterium | reverse complement strand
CGTTCAACTATTTTGCAGTTCGCTATAACTTCCGTCGCAGCCTCCTTGTAGGCCCGCGTCAATCCCGGAACGCCTAATTTAGTACCTCCGAAATAACGCACCACTACGATCAGAACATTTGTCAATCCTGTCGCAACTATCTGATTTAGAATAGGCTTACCTGCTGTTCCAGATGGCTCGCCGTCGTCGTTGGCCCGCGTTCGTTCGTCAAAACCTGTTTCGGCCCCCCACCATAACCGCCAGCCATAACAGTGATGGGTGGCGTCGTGGTATTTGCGCTTCAACGCTTCGAGGCGCACCTTTATATCTGCCTCGTTTTCAACCATGTAGGCAAAGGCAAGAAATTTGCTGCCCCGCTCCCGCGAGCCTGCCTCCGCTGCCGCCTCTATGGTCAGGTAAGTATCTGTCACAACCACAGACCTTAGTCTATCCTCCTGAACATCTGACGCCAGCGTATCTTGCCGCCGAACCACTCGCGATCCTTGTCGAGCGACAGCCAAACGAACGACGCCTTGCCGACGATGTGGTCCTCCGGTACGAAGCCCCAAAAGCGCGAGTCGGCCGAGTTGTGACGGTTGTCTCCCATCATAAAGTAATAGTTCATTTTGAACGTGTAACTTTGTGTGTGAGTGCTGTTTATTGTAACTGTAAACTGCGGGTCATACGTCACGTCGAGTTTGTTGCCTTCGTAAACCTCGATGATGCGGCGGTAGAGAGGCAGCGTTACGGGCGTGAGTTCCACCGTGGCCTCCTTGCGCGGTATCCACAGCGGCCCGAAGTTATCCTCGCTCCACCGGTAGGCAGTGTCGCTGGGGAAAATGTTCGGGTTGCCCGTCTCGGCGCCGTACTTCACGATCGCGACCACGTTGCGCATCCGCCCGATCTTGCCTGCGTTAATATCGGTAAGAGGCAGAACATAGAATGTTGGGCCATTGATCGGATTGCCATTGTCGTCCGGGCGCAGGATGTCGTCCAGCGACATGCCCATATCCTGTAACGTAGTCACATTGAGCGGCGTACCGTTGGTTTGCACGGAATAGACGTACTGCATGTTCTCGATCCGGCGGAACGGCTCGCCGTTGATTATCAGCTGACTGTTAACGATTTGCAACGTATCGTCGGGCAATCCGACGCACCTCTTGATATAATTCTCGCGTTTGTCCACCGGACGCGAGATGACAGTGTAATCGCGCCTGAGCGCGGCCCTGCCCTCCAGCTCGCCATAATGTGCTGTGTAACTGCGCAATACATCGTAATATGTAATGTCCTGCTTCTCAACCAGCACCGTGTCGCCGGCCGGAAAATTGAACACCACCGCGTCGCCTCGCTGCACCGTCCCGAAGCCTGCCAGACGTTCGTATGGCAGGCGGATTATCTCCGAAAACGATTTGCGCCGCATCGAGAGCGGCATCGAGTGGTGGACGAACGGGAAGGCCACCGGCGTGTTGGGCATCTTCGGGCCGTATGCTACCTTGCTGACACACAGATAGTCGCCAACGAGCAGCGTCTTCTCCATCGACGAGGTGGGGATGACGTACATCTCGAAAAGGAATATGCGGATGAGCGTAGCGACCACCGTGGCGAAAACGATCGCCTCAACCCACTCCATCGTCTTGCGGTAGAACCTGTTAGCTGCCTTGCGCTCCTTGTGGCGCCGCCAGACGAGGCGGTAGATCAACTTCGAAATATATATGTCGTAAATGACCGGCAACCCTATGAGCATCCACGGATTGCCTGTCCATACGACGAACCACGGCAGGTAGATCGCCCCGACTATCGAGAACTTGAACCACCTGTTTTTCAGAATACTGCTTAGCTTACTTCTCATATTGGTTGAAGTCTAATAAATCATCCATTCCGAACACTCCCTTTTTGCCGACGATGAACTCTGCCGCCGACGCCGCCCCGCGGGCCAGCACGTCGCGGCTTTTGACGTTGTGTATCAGTGTGATAAGCTCCCCTGACGATTCGTATGTCACGGTGTGCGTTCCGGGAACCGTGCTACGGCGTATGGCTGCAACTTCCAGTTCCTCATGGACAACCGTCGTGCCGCCCACCCAGCGCTCCTTGCGGTCGAGCGCGGCGACGATCCCCTCGGCGATGGTTATGGCCGTGCCGCTCGGAGCATCCTTTTTCTGAGTGTGGTGCACCTCCTCGACCGTAACGTCGTACTCAGGGAAGCGGTTCATCAGCTGCGCCAGCTTCTCGCTGATTTTGAAGAAGATATTGACCCCTATGCTGTAATTCGAGGCGTAAAAGAACGCCCCGCCGGTGCGACGGCACAGCTCGCGCGCCTCTTCCAGACGGTCGCCCCACGCCGTGGTCCCGCAGACGACCGGCGTCCCCGCCTCAATGCAGAGGCGGACATTGTCGTAAGCCGTGGCCGGGGTCGAGAACTCTATCGCCACGTCTATTCCGCGCAAATTATTGGCAGTCAGTTCGGTAGCATTATCGACGTCTATTATGAGACCGATGCTGTGACCCCTCTCGACGAGGATCCGCTCGATCGCCCTGCCCATTTTGCCGTACCCGACAAGTGCAACGTTCATAATTAGGATTATTTTGACAAAGATACTATTTTTGTCGTTAAAAACAGGAAGGGATGCGCTATTTTTTGGAGCTTTCTTATCGTGGCAGCGCGTATTGCGGCTGGCAGTGGCAGCCGAACGCCCCTTCGGTGCAGCAATGGGTGGAGCAGGCGCTGTCGGCGTTGGGCGGGACAATCTCGATCACGGGGGCAGGCCGTACCGATACGGGAGTGCATGCTGCTTATTATGTCGCTCATTTCGACTGTGTTATGGCTTTTGGGCCGGAGGCTGTCCACCGCCTCAATGCCATGCTGCCGGAGGATATTGCCGTGTTGAACATCAGGCGGGTGGCCGATAGCGCCCATGCACGTTTCGACGCCGTGCGACGCGAGTACAAATATTATTTGCGCGACAATAAAAATCCATTTACGCGCGACCTGGAATGGCAATATTATGTTCCGCTGGATGTCGAGGCGATGAACGTCGCTGCCGGTATGCTGCTCACACACAGCGATTTTACCACATTCAGCAAATTACATTCGGGCAACAAGACAAACCTTTGCCGCATCGACGCCTCGCATTGGGAGCGAAACGGCGACAGACTGATCTACACCATTGCTGCCGACCGCTTTCTGCGCAATATGGTGCGTTCGCTGGTGGCCGCGATGGTCGACGTGGGGCGCGGCAAGATCACTGCCGACCGTTTCGGGGAGATACTGCGCAGCCGCGACCGCTCGCTTGCCACCGGAACCGCCCCGGCCAGGGGACTGTTCCTGACCGACGTGGTCTATCCGGCGGAGGTTTACGGTTGAGCGCAGCCGATTTTGCCTTCGCCGTTACCGCTGCCTGTTTTGCGCAGAAATTCGAGCGTCATCTCGTTGAACAGCTGTGAGTTGTCCATGTTGGCGCAGTGACCTGCACCCAGGACGACGGCAAACTGGCTGCCCGGTTCGCTATCGTGCCAGTTTTCGGCGGCGCGACGTGCAAGGTCGACGTCATGCTCTCCGACCAGTATCAGCAGCGGGTGGTTGCGGGTGGTTTTCTCGCGTGGACGGACAATGTTCCCGAAGCCGGTCATTGCGGATAACGACTTGCGTGTGAACGATTTGGCGCTGCGGTAAAAACATAGCCGTTCGGTATTGTCGGCGCACGAAGCGTTGGCGACATGGCGGCGGAAAGCGTCCATCGAGAAGATCATCCGCATCGTTGCACCGAAAATCTCACGCCGTTGGCATCGTGCAATCTCCGTCTGTTCCGTTTGAATGTCATATCCGCCCAAAGCTGTCAGTGACAGCGTTTTATCGGGATACAGCATGGCGAAATGCTGACCGATCAACGCCCCTATCGAAACTCCGACGATGTGAACCTGCGATTTGTTTTCTGCCCTCAGGATCAGGTCGATAATCGTTGCCGAGCTGTCGATCTTCGCGCCCCGGAGCCCGACCTGTGAAAGTCCATGACCCGGCAGGTCGAGCATAATTACGTGATATTCAGAGGAAAAATAATCTGTCTGCCGGTCGAAGCAATGATGGTCGCCGTAAGCGGGATGAATGAAGACAACGGTTTGATTCTGAGGGTTTCCGCTCGTAAAATAGTGAATCGTGGAGCCGGTATGCTCGATTTTCCGATGGTCGACGTTGCTCTCAATCGGCAAGTCAAGGCTGCGGTTGCCGAGCGCCTCCATGAAAATATCCTCATAACTCATGTTTCGGACCATAAAGTAAATTTTTACCGCCGCCACTGCCGCCACTACCGCCACAGCTAATAATCAGATTATCAGTAATTTTCTCTTGCGCAATACCATAATTTATATTGCTGCTCTTGCCGCTTCGGCGATCGACTCGTAGAGTGTCGGATGACAGTGTATGGTGTTTGCTATGTCGGTGATCGTCGCACATGAAGTTTTAGCTAATGTAATCTCTCCAAGTAGCTCTGATACATTGGCTCCAATAGCATGTCCGCCTATCAGTCGCTTGCTCTCCGCGTCAAATATCAGCTTCACTAACCCCTCGCGCTCGCCCGCCGCCGTGGCTTTGCCCGAAGTTGCCAGCCGGAACACACCAACTTTGACAGCAATCCCCTGCGCTTCGGCCTCGCGCTGCGTCAGGCCCACCTGCGCCACCTCCGGAACCGTATAGATGCACGACGGAACTGATGTATAATCTATCGGTTTAGGTTCAAGGCCGCAAATGGCTTCAACACAGAGTATTCCCTCGGCAGAAGCGACGTGTGCCAGCGCAGGGGTGGCGATGACGTCGCCTATGGCGTAAATGCCCGGCGCCGAGGTGCGGCAGAGGCTGTCTACGACCACCTTATCGCGTTCGACAACCACGCCCGTCTCTTCGAGGCCGATATGTTCGATGTTGGATTTCACCCCGACAGCCGCCAGTACCACTTCGCTTTCGATGTTGACACTCTGCCCGTTACGTTCATATGTTGTCGTGCAGCGTCCGCCGGAAACGCTCGCTTGCCGCACGTTGGCCGAGGTCACAGCCTCGATCTTCATCCGTCGGAAAGCCCGCTCGGCGTGGCGCGAAACCTCCTCGTCGGCCAGCGGCATCACCTGCGGCATGTATTCGAGAATCGTCACCCGCGTGCCGAGCGTGGCGTAAAAATAGCCGAACTCGCTGCCGATTGCCCCCGACCCGATAACAACCATAGATTCGGGTATCTTCCTGAGGCTCATGGCCTGACGGTAGTTGATGATGTGCTCGCCGTCCATCGGGGCGAAAGGCAGATCGCGCGCCCGCGAACCTGTGGCCACGATGATGTGGTCGGCCTCGATCTCGCTCGTCTCGCCCCCCTTGCTAACGCATACAACCCCCGCGCCCCGCAAGGAGCCGCGCCCCGCAATCACCTCTATTCCACGGCTTTTCAACAGCTGTGTCAATCCTGAACCGAGCGACGCCACCACGCCGCGGCTGCGCTCGACCATCCGTTCCAGGTCGGGCGCCACGCTGCCGTCGAGGGTGACGCCGTAAGCTGCCGCCTCGCGCGCGTAAGCATACACTTGTGCGCTCTTTAACAGCGCTTTGGATGGTATGCAACCCCAGTTGAGACATATCCCGCCGAGTTGCGCCCGCTCCACTATGGCCACTTTTCGTCCCAACTCGGCCGCCCTGAGCGCCGCCGCATATCCGCCAGGCCCGCCGCCTATAATAATAATGTCGTACCTCATGCTATCTTATTCATTGTCACAGCAAATTAGTGCCCCAACTTACCTGTTACTTTAAGTGTTTCGCCGGCATCCTGCACCACGGCGCGTTTCCATTTTTCGCTGTAACCGGGCTGCAACGGCATGGCCGGAATCCCGCGACCGCTGCCGTTGTCGAGGAAACCGTTAGCATCCTCTTTCTTTATATTTCCGTCTATGTACTTGACCATCAGGTAGCGATCGAGTTCCGTCCAGCGGTCGAAGAGCCTCTGCGCCGCGGATGACGAAAATTCGGTCAGCATCTTGCGCGGGTCTTTGAGTTTGGCGGCGCTGGCGTCGACAGTCAGCGTCTGTGCGATCATCGCTTTCTCCCACTCGTCCACCACTTTACGCACCTCGGCGCCGATGTAGTCGTAACGCAAATAGGCGAACTGCGCCACGCGGTTGAAGAACCAAAAAGCCGAGGTCGGCGAGTATTCCAACATCGAACCGTTGCCCTCGCGCAGACACTCCGGAGTGCGTGTGACGCTGCAATAAATCGGTGTAAGACAGCTTGTTGCGGTGTCGTCCACGCCGAACCATAGAATGCCGCCCACCGGGTCGGGCAGCCACTTGCGGGCCTGCGACACGAACCAGAAACCGGTCTGCTGGGTGGCCGTGGCGCGCTCGTTGACATACTTCACGCTGTCCACCTCCCACACCATAGGCCGCCAGCGATAGGGGCTACGGCTGCCTCCGGCCCCGACGTCGACGGTCATATCCATCGGCGTTCCCTCGTAATGGTCGCGCATGGCGTCGAACACCTCTTTGGGCGAGATCGGCCGGTCGGGCTTGATCCACAGCGGGAAAGGGTTCGATGGGTTGTGGCCCATCGCGTAGTCGACATACCTGTCCATGTCGGAGTTGAAGCGGCGGAAGAAGCTCCACACCCTCGCTTCGCAGGCGCGCATCGAGCTGAAATCCAGCGGCGCGTAGACGTCCTTGAAACTGAAATCCTCGTCGCGACCGCTGAAAAATCCCTGCTCGCGGGCGAACGAAATAACGTCCGGCGCGTAGAGCGTATTTTCGGGATCGTTGAGCGGGAAAGTGCTGATACGCGGATAGTTGGCGTGCGCGCAGATATATCCGTCGGGGATACGCCGCGCCACCCACACGATACCTTTATTTATGTTCCTGCCATCCACGATCTTGCACCCCTTGCCGATCAGCTCCAGCAGCCACGCCTCGTTTGGGTCGCCGATGGAGATCGACTCGCCTTCGGAGTGATAGCCGTATTTGTTGGCCAGATTGACGAAAATGTCTATCGCCTCGCGCGCTGTCCGGGCCCGTTGCAGGGTGATATAAATCAATGAACCATAATCCATTATGCCGGTACTGTCGGCCAATTCGCGCCCGCCGAAAGTGGTCTCGCCGATGGTAACCTGATGCTCGTTCATGTTGCCGACGGTGGAGTACGTCGGGTGGACGGGGGCTATCTCGCCGAGGTATTTACCTGTGTCCCATTCGGTTATGCGGATCGGAAGACCGGACTTGCCTTTGGGCGTGTAGCTGTACAGGCAGCCGTAGAGCTGATGCGAGTCGGCGGCGTAGCTGATCATCACCGAGCCGTCAGTCGAGGCTCCGCCGGTAATGAGGAAGTTGGTGCAGGCCAAGCCATTAGACGAAAAAGCGGCAACTGCGATGGCGACTAAAATGAGAGTTTTTTTCATGTCGTGCGTCGTTATTTTGGCAAATATAGCTAAATTTGTCTAATTGTTAGCTATTATTTATAAGGTATGGCGATAAAACATGAGATAGAGCGGCTGCGCGGGTTGCTGCCGGCGGGGGTGACGCTGGTGGCGGTGTCGAAAACCCACCCCGACGAGGCCATAATGGAGGCCTACCGCGCCGGGCAGCGCATTTTCGGTGAGAGCCGCCCGCAGGAGATGGCCGCCAAGGCCGCGCGACTGCCGCAGGATGTCGAGTGGCACCTGATCGGTCACCTGCAAAGCAACAAGGTACGGCTTGTCGTGCCGTTCGCGACGATGGTACACTCGGTTGATTCGCCTCGTTTGCTGGAAGTTATCGACCGCGAGGCTTTACGGGCTGGGCGTGTCGTCGACCTGCTGTTGGAGGTGCATATCGCCGCCGAAGAGAGCAAGCACGGCTGGCCGGAAGATAAACTTATAGATTATATAAGCAGCTGCAATTGGCAGTCTTTCAAAAATATACGCATACGCGGACTTATGGGCATAGCGACCAATACCGACGACTGCGAGCAGGTGCGTGGCGAGTTTACGGCATTGCGTGGGCTGTTCGAGAGGCTGCAGCCGGCCCTCCCTGACTATTTCGACGTTCTGTCCATGGGCATGACCTCCGACTATCCTGTTGCCGTCGAGTGCGGCGCAACTATGGTACGCATTGGCAGCCAGATATTTGGCGCACGCTAAGCAGTTGCCGCGCTTTCATGGATTTCCTGAAAGCGCAACCCCCCCTGCCCTATTTTATTCTCAGTTTTTGCCCCGGACGGATCGTGCTTTTGGTTGTCATGCCGTTGAGCCTGCACAGTTGCGAGAGCGTGAGTTTGTTGCGTTCGGCTATCCTGCCGAGCGTGTCGCCCGAACGAACTGTATAGTAGGTTTTTGCGGCGGTGGAAGCCGGTTTTGGCGCGGCAGGTTTCGATGCGGAGGCCCCTGCTTCGGCCTGTTCGCCGAGCGCAGCCTGTTCAAGGATCGACCCCGCCTCGCCGCTGCGACTTGCCGCCGCCACAACTGCCTCGGGATCAAAGTCTTCGTCATCCTCTATCAGCTCGTCCGAGGCGCGCGAATGGATGTCGAGATATGAGCGGTCGAGCGGGAAGGTCTGATATTTGAGCAGCCCGTTGGGAAAGTCGAACAGGAACTGGGGGTCGAAGGTCAAGTCGCTGTACCTCACCTCGAAATGGAGATGCGGCCCTGTGCTGCGCCCGGTGCTGCCGCCGAAGCCGATAACCTGCCCCGCCTTGACCCAGTCGTTGGGCTCGACGTTGCACCGCGTCAGGTGGGCGTACCATGTTTCGAGGCCGTTGGCGTGGCGCACGATCACCAGATTGCCGTATCCGCCGCTGTTGTATTTTGCGTAACGCACTTTGCCATCGAAAGTTGCGTAGATCGGATCGCCGATCCGCAACGGCAGGTCGACCCCCTGATGTTTGTGACCGCGCCTGCCGCGCGGCCCGAACGGCGAGATCACGCTTTTCATATACGGATAGTGAAACCCGCTCAGGTCGTCGATCAGTTGCAATTCGATAGTCGACGGCAGGCTCGACGGCTCAACGTTCTTATATGCAAATATTTGCGTGGTGTCCCAGTTGTTGCGGTAGACGGGCGACCCGGAGTGTTTGCGCGCGAGCGACGTATGGATGTAACGCCACGTGTTGTTGCTGTATATCACCACTTTGGTCTCCGGATCGCGTGTGGCGAGCGTGTCGACCGCATGTCTGGGCAGATCTTCGAGCCGCAGCGTTGGAGGAGGCGTTTTGCTGTAAGCGGTGCGTTTGCGCGTGGCCCCCGAGGCCTGCTCGGAGAGCATAGTGCCGACTATTATCGTGACAATACCGGCCAAAATTATATTCTTTCTTTTCAAAACAGCCATTTTTTTTATGATTTTAGACAAATACACGCACCAGAAACACCCCCACCGACAGCGAATTTCCGATGCAAAAGTAGTAAAAAAGTGTAAATTTTTATTAATAAAAATAATTATGATTCATTTTTAAACGCTTTTACGCACGCCTCCGGCCGGATAGAAGGGCGGCAAAAGAGCCTTTCGGTCAGTCGTATATCCACAGCAGCGTCGGTTTTTTTGCCTGTTGGAGCAGCGTGTCGACGCGGTGCATGGTATTGTTCGAGATCACCGGGCAGCCCTGGCTCATGCCGAGGGGCAGATGCACAGGGTAGGTTTCGACCTCGGGCATCGGGTCGAACGAATGCAGCACCACTATCCTCTTGAATGCGTTGCTGTTGGTGGCGTCGAGGCCGTGGAGTTTGTTGTGGACGTTGATTCCATACTTGCTGTACGCCCGCGCCCCGATGCGATAGTGTCCGAGCGAGGAGCAGTAGCTGCCCTCCTCGTTGCTGAATACAGGGGCGGAACCGGTGCTGCCACGGCCGTAACCGTGGGCGCAGAGGCTCTGACAGACGATGGCGCTGCGCTTGAAGTCCCAGACAAAGAAGCGGTTGCAACCGGAATGAATGCCGAAATCGACCAACATGCACATATCGGTGTTGAGATTGTGAGCTTTACAGTACGCGAGCGCCTCGGCGGCCTTGACTTTCAGCCGGTCGAACTCCGCGCCGCGCCTCTGCGCGCGACATATCCGCATCACACCCAGCGATACAACAGCCGCCAGCAACACCATCCACACTATCCGCAGAGGGCGAAACCGTCTTTTTCGTCTCATACCTGTTCTTTTATATACCGTTCGGCTTTGGCGAGCGCGTCGAAGAACCCCTGGCCGAAACGTCTGACGATAGGCTCGCGCAACGCCTTGTATATCAGCTCGCCGCGCCCCTCTGCCCCGCGACAGACCTCCCAGCGGTGATAGCCGAGCCCCACCGCCCCGCTGCCGAACACGGTGAGCCTTATGGGATAAAGATGGCACGAGACGGGCTTTCGAAACGTAGTGCGCCCGTCGAGGAACGCCCGCTCTATCGCGCAGAGCGTCATGCCTTTGTCCTCATAAGAATAGGCGCACTCGGCCCCGGCGACAAGGGTCGTGGTCAGGTCGCCGTCTTCGTCCAGTACCGCGAAACCGTCGCGCTCGATGGCCTTGACGCCCGCGGGCTTCATATATTGCCTGTATACAGGGTATTCGCGCGTCAAAACAGCGACCTCGTCCGGCGAGACGGGCGCACCGGCGTTGCCCTCAACGCAACACATACCGCGACAGGCAGCTAGGTCGCAGCAAAACCGCTCGGTGAGCAGCTCCGTGCTGACTATATTGCCCTCTATCTCAATGATCATGTCCGGAAAGCCTGTCGGCGATTATTATGTCGTACAGCTCGCCGACGCTCATTCCGGCTGCAGCTAACTGTTTGGGAATGATGCTCTCGGCGCTCATGCCCGGGATGGAGTTGACCTCTATCATATAGGGTTTGCCTTCGGGCGTGACGATGAAGTCGACCCGCACCACCCCGCTGCACCGGCAGGCGCGATATGCGGCCAGGGCCATGCGGCGGATCTCGGCGGCGATGTGTTCGTCGAGCTTGGCCGGGGTGATCTCCTCCGAAAATCCGGCGGTGTATTTGGCCTCATAATCAAAAAATTCCTTGTGCGGGACAATCTCTGTCAGCGGGAAAACCCACTCCCTGCCCCCTGCGACCATCACCCCGCAGCCGAACTCGCGTCCGGCGACGAACTCCTCGGCCAGCGCCTCGTCGCTCTCCGCAAGGGCCGCCTCGACGGCAGGGATAACCTCCTCCATGCAGCACACTTTCGTCACCCCGCAGCTGCTGCCGCTGGCGTTGGGCTTGACGAACATCGGCAAGCCCAGCCCGGCGACCATTTGCGCAGGGTCGGGACGCTCGCCGCGCCGGATGAACAATTCGCGCGCAAGGTTGATCCCCGTGCCAGCCACGGCCCGCTTGGCGGTCGACTTGTCGAACGTTATGACCGACGATGTCATGCCGCACGACGAATACGGCACACCCGTCATGTCGAGATAGCCCTGCAAACGACCGTCTTCGCCCGGTGTGCCGTGGATGATGATCAGCGCAAAATCGAACCGCACGCGCTCGCCCTCCACGACCACCGAAAAGTCGTTCCTGTCCACCTGAGCCGTATGGCCCGACGGGGCTGTGCACTTCCAGTCGAGCCCGTGAATATCAACGTGATAGATGTTGTATTTTTCCCTGTCGAGCCGCCCGGCGACAAACTTGGCGCTGCGCAGCGACACCTCGCGCTCCGACGAGTCGCCCCCGGCCAGCAGCGCAATATTCAGCTTATTCATGGATTATAAATGTCTTTATATCTGAACTCGAAAATTTCGCTTATCTGCTCTACGAACTCGCCCGCCTCGCGATGGTCGGGGTCGAGCGCGCGCACCCTGATGAAACAATTTAGCGCGCCGTCCAGCTCGCCCGCACGGTAAAGCGCGCGCCCCTCGGCCAGCAGCGCGGCAACCTCATGGGAGGCCGCGCCATATAAGTTATACCTCTTAATATATGCCATCACTTCGGGCGTCACCATCTGCTCGCCTCCACCCTCCCGCAATGCCTGCCGCACCGCGGTCGAAGAGTATGGCCATAGCGGCGCGTCGGCCAGGGCGGTCATGCGCGGCGACGGCAACACGGACGGCAGAGGCCACCCCTCGCGCGGATAGAGCAGAAAGTCGCACTCCGCCAGCAGCTTCCCCCCCTCGCGCCACGACCCCAGCTGCGCAAGGTTGTCCGAGCCGATGAGTATCGCGAACTCCCTGTCGGGATGCTCCGCCCGCAGCCTGCGCAGCGTGTCGATGGTGTATGAGGGGCGCGGCATGGAAAATTCCACGTCGCAGACCACTGTCCCCTCCCCCGCCGCCAGCCTCGCCATAGCCAGCCGGCGCTCCTCCGGAGCGAGCTCCGAACTCTTCTTGAACGGGTTCTGCGGCGAGATCACCAGCCACGCCTCGTCGGCCAACCCGCCGTCGAGCAGGTAGCGCGCCATGGCGACGTGGCCTAGGTGAATGGGGTTGAACGAGCCGAAGAACAGAACGGTGCGCCCCATCACAAATCCAGAAATTCACGCACTGTTTTTTCCGCCTCCGCAAGCGTTTGCGCCAGCTCGAGGTTGTGTATCACCCTGTCGAACAGCGGGGCGTCGGCGATCTCAATAGCGGCTTTGGCGATGCGCCGCTCGATAACTTCGGGAGCGTCGGTACCGCGCGCCGTGAGCCTGCGCCGCAACTCCTCCACCGACGGCGGCATGATGAACAGCGCCAGCGCCTGCTCGCCGAAGATGCGTTTGAGGTTGATCCCCCCTTTGACGTCGACGTCGAACACCGCCACATGGCCCCGGGTGTGAATGCGCTCCAACTCCGAGCGCAGCGTGCCGTAAAACGTATCCCTGTAAACCTCCTCCCATTCGACCAGCTCCCCCGCCTCGATCAACTCGCGGAAACGGTCGGGGGTGACGAAATAGTATTCGATCCCGTCGCGCTCCGTTCCGCGCGCAGGTCGCGAGGTGGCCGAGACCGAAAACTCCAACTGGGGAAAGACCTTCAACAGGTGCTGCGTGACGGTGCTCTTGCCCGCGCCCGACGGGGCCGAGAAGATAAGGACTTTCATAATATGTTAAGTATCTGCTCTTTGATGCGTTCCAACTGATCTTTCATATCTACGACGATCTTCTGTATGTTGGCTTCGCCCGCCTTGGAGCCGAGGGTGTTGATCTCGCGGCCTATCTCCTGGGCGATGAAGCCGAGTTTGCGCCCCGCCTCCTGTTCGTCGTCGGCCACGGAGCGGAAGTAGCGACAGTGGTTGGCCAGGCGCACCTTCTCCTCGGTGATGTCGATCTTCTCGATGTAAAATATCATCTCCTGTTCGAGGCGGTTTTCGTCAACCTTGACCCCCAGGGCCTCGATCTGCTCGCGGATGCGCTTTTTGATCGCCCCGGCGCGCGCCTGCTCGAAGGGGCCGACCCTGTCTAAAAGCGACAGTATAATATCTATCCGCCCCAGCATGTCGTCAATGAGCACGCGCCCTTCGGTGACGCGGAAGTTCTCGATCGCCTCCAACGCCTGCTCCACGGTGGCCGTCAACGCCTGCTGCTCCTCCTGTGGAATACGGCCCGCCTCGTTGCGCACCACGTCGGGCAGTCGCAGGATGGCCGAAAGGATGTCGCCCTCCCACTTACGGCCGAGCGACGCGCCTATTTCGGTCAGTTGGGCGTAGTAGGCGGCGAACAGTTCGCGGTCGATGCGCACCTCCTGCTCGCAGGCGAGGCTTTCGACGCTTACGACGGCCTCGATCTTGCCGCGGCCGAGACGACGGCCGATGTTGTTGCGGATGTCATACTCCCACTGGCGATAGCGCGAGGGGGTACGCACAGTAAGGTCGAGCTGCTTGCTGTTGAGCGAGCGTATCTCGACCGTTATTTTCCTCCCTGCAATGCCCGTCTCGGCCTTGCCGTAACCTGTCATGGACTTTATCATTTCTCTGCCTGATTTTTTCCCACGCAAAAGTACTAAGTAATCTTCAATTATTATCGGTATATTTTATTAGTTTTTCTGAAATATTCATCTTCTTTGCCCCCTCTGGCGAGCGCCTTTTGCCTTTGTCCTGCGGTCGTCTGGCCCGCCGGGCCCCTCCGGTCAAAAGCAAAATCCGTCTCACCGTCGCGGGCAAATGACATGACAATAATAATTTCATATTACTTAAAAATATATTTTGATGATCGTAAAAAGTAGCTACCTGCTTGGGAAGAGCGGAAAAAATTTCTACATTTGTCTCTTCGAATATCGTCAATCAAACCTCAAACAATATCATGAAAAAACACAATTTCAATGCCGGACCCTCCATTCTGCCACGCGAGGCCATAGAAAGCGCTGCCGCAGCGATCCTCGACCTGAACGGCAGCGGGCTGTCGCTGCTCGAGATTTCCCACCGCACCAAAGATTTCGACGCCATCAACGACGAGGCCAACGCCCTGTTCCGCGAGCTGCTTGGAGTGCCCGACGGCTACAAGATCCTCTTTCT
>JAIRQC010000022.1 GCA_031256675.1 Rikenellaceae bacterium | reverse complement strand
CCGGCGTGGCAGTTAAAGCTTCTCGGATTGTCGAACTTCGTAAACGCCCCTGTCTCGATAATCATCGCCAGTGCGACAACTTTTCCCACTCCGGGGATGGAGGTAAGAAGCTCCATTTGCCGGGCGAGTTGCTCCGAGCTGCGGCAGATCTCCGACATCCGAGCGTCGATAGCCGCTATCTCCGCGCCGATGGCGGCGATGATGTTGGCAAGCCGTGCGGATTTTTCTTTGAATATATCCGGCGGCATGCAGTCGCCCTGGTCTCGCAGCCGGCCTTTGAGCTTCGCCGTCTCGGTAACGTAAAGAGCGCGTTCCCTCGACAGCTGCTTCAAGCGCTCCAACTGCTCCGAAGATCGATTATGCAGCCGAACCTTATCTGCATGGCGATTTGCATATTCGGCTATCATCCGCGCATCGGCGGAGTCCTTCTTGCCTCGCCTCATGCCGGAGGATAACTTGATTTGCGTCGGGTTCTCAAGCCAGAGGGCGCATCCGGTCGCAGCGCAGGCGCAAGCGAGCGGATAGGTATACTGGCCGGTGAACTCCGCGCAAAAGAGAAAATCCCCGCCGTATTTTGCCATCATCTTTTCGATAAGGGCAGAAATAGCAACGGGGATATTCTTTGTCTGATGCTCCGAGAGGATTTTCCCCTCACGCATCAAACAGAAGTCGAGCCGACGTTTACTAACGTCGACCCCGACAATAACATTGTCTTTCATTTTCGCGGGCTTAAAATGAATGTTATAATAAGTGAACCGTCCCAGTCACCTTAACAAGTCGGATTAATATTTTATTCGGGTCTGCGGTTCACATAAAAAGCCGGAGAGTCCAAAAAGTCCAGCAGGCCTGAAACCTATCGGTTATTACGGTTCACTCTCCGGCCGGATTGGTTACTATATCGCCGACTGAATATCTTCGAGCCTTACCCATAGCAAGAAATCTATACAAAAAACTTTTGACTGTTAGATCGCTTCGATATGTGCAACATAAAACCCGTAAAAGTTTTCCGGTTCTTTCTTGAAAGAAAGAACCGGAAAAAAGACAAAGCCCCGCACGTAACAGAAGACCATTTTTTAGGTGTTCATTGCGCCGCACACCTGCAATACCTGCCCGCTGATGTACGACGACAGGTCGCTGGCCAGAAAGAGGGCGGCGTTGGCCACATCTTCGGGGGTACCGCCGCGACGCAGAGGGATGCGCCTGGCCCAGTCGGCCTTGACCTCGTCGGAGAGGGCGTTGGTCATCTCGGTGATTATGAAGCCAGGGGCGATGGCGTTGGCGCGAATGCCGCGCGGGCCCAGCTCCTGGGCAACAGACTTGGCCAGCCCGATCATTCCTGCTTTCGAGGCGGAGTAGTTGACCTGCCCTGCGTTGCCCGATACGCCGACAACGGAGGACATGTTGATGATCGACCCGCCGCGCTGCCTGACCATCACGGGGGTCAGGGCGTGTATGAAGTTGAATGCCGATTTGAGGTTGACGCCGATGACCATGTCCCACTGCTGCTCGGTCATGCGCATCATCAGTCCATCGCGGGTGATGCCGGCATTGTTTACGAGGACGTCCACCCTGCCGAAGTCGGCTACGATCTGCTCGACCACGCGGGCCGTGTCGGCAAAGTCGGCAGCATTGGAGGCGTAGGCTTTACCCTTGACGCCCAGTGCGTTGATCTCTTTCTCGACGGCGACGGCATTGTCGTCGACAGCCAAGTCGGTGAATGCCACGGCAGCCCCTTCGGCGGCGAATTTGAGCGCGATGGCACGGCCTATACCGCGTGCGGCGCCCGTCACCACGGCAACTTTTCCTTCAAGTAGTTTCATATGTTCAGTTAAATTTTAAGTTTTTGCAGCCGTAAAATTTTGCAGCGGCAAAATCGTCTCACATTTTCGCCACAAAGATATACAAATTTTTTATTGTCCGGCAAGGTAAGTGACGACCAAAAATGCGTACATTTGCACGGATAAAACAAACTGAACGGATATGACACGCGACACTCAGATTTTTGATTTGATCGAAGCCGAACGCGGGCGACAACTGCGCGGCGTCGAGTTGATTGCTTCGGAAAATTTTGTCAGCGAGCAGGTTATACAGGCTATGGGCTCGCCGCTGACCAATAAATATGCCGAGGGCTACCCGGGGGCGCGCTACTATGGCGGCTGCGAGGTGGTGGACAGGGTGGAGCAGCTGGCCATCGATCGCCTGTGCCAACTCTATGGCGCACAGTATGCTAACGTCCAGCCGCACTCCGGCGCGCAGGCAAACATGGCGGTCTTCATGACGGTTTTGAAGCCCGGCGACACATTTATGGGGCTCGACCTTGCCCACGGCGGTCACCTGTCGCACGGTTCGCCGGTGAATTTCTCGGGGCTGTACTACAAAGCCGTCGGTTATAAGGTAGATGAGGCGACAGGCCTGATAGATTACGATAAAATGGAGGCGCTGGCCGTCGAGACCAGGCCCAAAATGATCGTTGGCGGCGCGTCGGCATACAGCCGCGAGTGGGATTACGAACGGATGCGCGCCATCGCCGACATGGTAGGGGCGATCCTGATGGTCGACATGGCCCATACGGCGGGACTTATCGCCGCCGGATTGCTGAACAATCCGGTGCGGTGGGCGCACATAGTCACATCAACCACCCACAAGACCCTGCGCGGGCCGCGCGGCGGCGTCATCCTCATAGGCAAGGATTTCGACAATCCGTGGGGCGTTACGACGCCCAAAGGCGAGATCAAAAAGATGTCGGCCATGATCAACTCGGCCGTCTTCCCAGGCGCGCAGGGCGGCCCGCTGGAGCATGTCATTGCAGCTAAGGCTGTTGCATTCGGCGAGGCGTTGTCGCCGTCATACAGGGACTATCAGCGCCAGGTCGTGAGCAACGCCGCCGCGATGGCCGCCGCATTCGAAAAACGGGGCTACACGATCGTCTCCGGAGGTACGGACAACCACCTGATGCTTATAGACTTGCGTTCCAAGTTTCCCGAACTCACGGGCAAGGCTGCCGAGCGCGCGCTGGTGGCCGCCGACATAACCACCAACAAGAACATGGTGCCCTTCGACAGCCGTTCGCCGTTCCTCACCTCCGGCATCCGCGTCGGAACCCCGGCCATCACCACCCGCGGTCTCAAAGAGGCCGATATGGATGTTATCGTGGCTCTTATCGACCGCGTACTTTCCGACCACGAGAACGTTGCCGTCATCGAAAGCGTTGCCGGCGAGGTACGCGCCCTCATGGCCGGCCGGCCGCTGTTCGCCTGGTAGCACTATGACGCAGTACAGGATCAGGGGGCGGCAGTATAATTCGCGCAACTGTTTCGTTTGCGGGCTCGATAACGATATGGGGCTGAAAGCCAGCTTCTACGAGACCGAGACGGGTGAAGTGATCGCTGTCTGTACGCCGTGCGCAGGGCACCAAAGCTACCCGCAGCGGCTGCATGGCGGCGTATCCTCCGCGTTGCTCGACGAGACAATAGGCCGCGCCATCTGCGTCCGTTACGGCGACATGGTGTGGGGCGTAACCCTTGAATTACAGCTCAAATATCGCAAACCGGTGCCTTACGATGTACCGGTGAAGGTTGTTGGCCGCACAACCTCCGACCGCGGGCGACTGTTCGAGGGCAGCGGCGAGATCGTGCTTCCAGGCGGCGAGGTGGCCGTCGAAGCCCGCGGCCTCTACATGAAACAAACCATCGAAAAGATTGCCGGCAGCGACTTCACCGACAGTCAGTGGGGCCTGTCGTTCGATGGACATGTGCCGGAAATAATTGAATTATAGGCCATTAGATTTGCATGTTCGTAACACATTATCAATAAGAAGATGGCGTGATGGCTGTTTCACGATTTGGGATCTCGTTGGAGAGCGACCTGCTGGAGGCGCTGGACGCCTATGTTGCGGAGAACAATTTCCCCAACCGCTCGCAGGCCGTCAGGCAGCTTGTCGAACGCAATATCGTCGAGCATAAGTGGCAGTGTAGCAATGTTGTGGCCGGAGCGATCATCCTTATTTACGACCGGCGGCGGCGCGGGCTCGTGGCGCAGATAGCCGACGTCGAGAACGCTGGCCGCGAGGTTGTGCTATCCACCCAGCGTTTCGACCTGTCGGAAAGCGTCTGTTTCGAGATTGTGGCTGTCCGTGGAATGTCGCACGCCCTGACCAAACTGTCGGACAGGCTTATATCAGTCAAAGGCGTGCTTCACGGCAAACTTATCATGACCCGGAGCGAGTAATTCGGGCGGAGAGGACAATAGCTGCGGTATTTCCGCATTCAGGCAGCACGGCTTTTCCCTGAAAATCAATTTGAGCATATTATTATAAAAACGCCGTTTTTCTGCCCAAAAGTAACACGAATTTGAAAGAAGATAATACCTTTGCCCCGTATGAAAAAACTGTTGACAATAGCGGCCATTGTAGCCACCGTGCAGACAAAGGCCCAAACAGAAGCTCGAACAAAGGTACAAACAAAGGCCCAACCGGAAACCCAAACGGAGGTCCGGACTGAAGCACGGGCGACGCAGCAGCCCGATACAGCCGTGGTTGTCGAGCGGGTCAACGTGAACGGTTCGCGATCGGAGAGCATCGTGCGATATTTCGATTCGCCGCTCACCGTCTCGACCATCGACCGCACGCGCATCGAACAGAGCAGCGAATCGGCCCTGCTGCCCGTTCTGGGCCAGCATGTACCGGGACTGTTCGTGACGCAGCGCAGCGTTACGGGCTTCGGGGCGTCGAACGGCTCGGCGGGCGAGGTCAACATCCGCGGCGTGGGGCAGGGCAACAAGGTGCTGATGCTTTTCGACGGCCAGCCGCAGTGGGCGGGACTGTTCGGCCACCACCTGCCCGACACATATGTGGCCTCGGACATCGAACGGGTGGAGGTCGTGCGCGGCCCTGCCTCGCTGGCCTGTGGCTCGAACGCGATGGGCGGCGCGGTGAACATGATCACCCGCAGCATGGAGCGCGACGGGTGCGAGATGAACGCGAGGCTGATCTACGGTTCGTACAACACACAGAAATACATGGCACGCGGCGGCTGGCGCAAAGGTCGCCTGTCGACGTTCCTCTCCGTCAACCACGACCGCACCGACGGCCACCGCGCCGGCAGCAAAGAGGAGATGCTCGCGACGATGAGTTCGCTCTTCCCTGACGTGGACAAGACAAACATCAGGGCCGTCAGCTCGCACTTCCACATTACCAACGGCTTCGGCAAGGTTGCCTGCCGGATATCCGACCACCTCGACGCTGTGGCGAACGTTTCGCTGGCGGGCTTTGCGAGCGCGAATCCGGGCATGGTCGACAGCCCGATCTTCGACAACACGGTCGACGTGGTGCGCGGCTCCGTTTCGGCGGCGTTGAACAACCGATACGATCGCTGTGGCGGCGCGGCGCAACTTTTCTACAACTTCGGCAGCCATTTCATCAACGACGGTTATCAGCCGCAGTACACCGACAGCCCGACGCCGCGTACCACGCTGTTCCATTCGATCGACCACAACTACGGCGCGCGGCTCTACCAGTGGTTCGCGCTGTTTCACAGCAATATCACCACGGCGGGCCTTGATTACAAAAACTGGGGCGGAGCGGCGTGGAACACCGGCCTCGACCGCCGGCGCGTCGGAGCGAACATGGGCGACAACACGATAGACGAAACGGCTTTCAGCCTCGTGTCGCAACAGTCTATAGTCCGGCAGTTGTGCGTCAGCGCGGGGGTGCGCTACGAGTACAATTCGGCGTTCGGCCCGGTGTGGGTACCCTCGGCGGGGATCACGTGGCGGCCGTGGAGCTCGCCCGGCACGCTGAAATTCGCCTTTTCGAAGGGTTTTCGCAGCCCCAACATCCGCGAACTGTACATGTTTCCACCGAGAAATCCCGACCTGAAACCCGAGAACATGTTCAACTACGAACTCTCGGCGGGCAAGAGTTTCCTCGACGGGCGGCTTTTCGGCGAGGTGACGGCCTTTCTGATCGACGCCCGCAACATTATCGTCACCAACATGACCTCCTCCGGGCCGAAAAACGAGAATGTTTCGGGTTTCGTCAACCGCGGCGTAGAGGCCGAAGTTCGCTGGCGCGCGAGCGAAAAGCTCGACCTGTCGGCAAATTACAGCTACCTCCACACGGGTAAACCGATCGTGGCCGCCCCCGAACAGATGCTTTTCGTCTCGGCAACGTTCAAGCCGGGGCGTTTCAGCCTGAACCTCAACGCGCAGGGGATACACAACCTGTATGTCTACCTTGCGCCCTCCACCCCTCGCGAGAGCTACCTGCTGTTCAACGCCCGCGCAGCGTATGACTTTTCTCGCAAGTCCAACGATAAACTGCTGACCCTCTTTGTCAAGGGCGAGAACCTGACCAACGCCCGCTATACCATCAACTACGGCTACCCGATGCCCGGCATTGTCGTGCTGGCAGGGGTGGACATCCCTATTGCGTTGTAGAAGTCGGACGCTTTTTTAGGCCTCGAAGAGGCCAGCAGCCCGCAGCCGCCACCGGCGGAGGACTGCCTTATCGCCTGCGGCTCAGGCTGCTCTCCGCCGTCTATGGGCTGTATAAAACTGTATCACAGGAGGTTTCACCACAAGCCTTGCATATGTTTTCCTTCTTAACAACACATCCTTGAACTCCACATTTCGGACAGTTCCAAGTTCTCTATTGATGCGCAAAAGTAATTATCCCTGACCATATATTATAGAGGTCCCGGTTGTGCGGTCGGAAATCGTCGTCGTCCACGATCTATGGCAATAATGAAAGCGCGCGGTCGATGCGCCTGAGCGTCTCGTCGCGGCCAAGAATGTCGCAAATGTCGTAGAGGCTGGGGCCGCGGCTGGTGCCTATAATGGTGAGCCTTAGCGGGTTCATTATCTGCCCCATGTTGTAGCCGCCCTGTTCGATCCAGCCCGTAATGGCCTGTTCCAGTGCGGAGGCCGTGAAAGGCTGCACTGTCGTCAACACTTCGCGCAGGTCGGCGATGCGCGCGGGGCTCTCCTCGCGCCAGAACCTGGCCACGCTCTTCTCGTCGTAGCTCTCCGGAGCGACGAACAGGAACGAACAGAGCCCCCACAACTCGCCGACGAAGGTTGCCCGCTCCTTGACCAGCGCGGCTATGCGCGAGGCCAGCTCCGCCGGACACTCAAAGCCGTGCGAGAGCGCAACAGGCTGCAAAAGGGTTCCCAGAACGTCGTTGTCCATCGTGTGAAGATACTGCGCGTTGAACCAGCGCGCCTTCTCGGGGTCGAACCGCGCCCCCGACTTGCCGACCCGCTCCAGCGAGAAGGCCTCGACAAGCTGCTCCATCGAGAAGATCTCCTGCTCCGTGCCCGGGTTCCACCCGAGCAGCGCAAGCATGTTTACAAAAGCCTCAGGCAGATAGCCGTCCTCGCGATAGCCGCGCGAAACTTCTCCCTCCGCCGAACGCCATTCAAGCGGGAAGACCGGAAAACCCATCTTGTCGCCGTCGCGCTTGCTCAGCTTGCCCTGCCCTACCGGTTTGAGTATCAGCGGCAAATGGGCGAACAGCGGTTGCGTTTCGCTCCACCCGAACGCCCTGTACAGCATATAGTGCAGCGGCAGCGACGGCAGCCACTCCTCGCCGCGGATAACATGGGTGATCTCCATCAGATGGTCGTCGACGATGTTCGCCAGGTGGTATGTCGGCAGCCGGTCAGCCGACTTGTATAGCACCTTGTCGTCGAGCGTCGAGCTGTTCACCCGCACATCGCCGCGGATCAGGTCGTGCATCTCGATGGTCTCGTTCGCAGGCATTTTGAAGCGTATGACCCACTGGTCGCCACGGTCGATGCGCTGTCGCACCTCCTCCGGTGCGAGCCGCAGCGACGTTGCAAGCCGCTCGCGCACGGCGTGGTTGTACGAGAATGTCTCCCCCGCCCCGGCGCGAGCGGCTTCCAGCTCCTCCGGCGTATCGAAAGCGTAATAGGCGTGGCCGCTCTCGACAAGTTGCAGGGCGTAGCGCAGGTAGATCTCCCTGCGTTCGCTCTGGCGGTAAGGCACGTGGGGCCCGCCTTGTTCCACCCCCTCGTCGACGGCAATGCCACTCCACCGCAGGGCCTCGAAGATATACTCCTCGGCCCCGGGCACATAGCGCGTCGAATCGGTGTCCTCAATGCGCAGTACCATCGTCCCGCCCAGTTTTTTGGCGAACAGGTAATTGTACAGCGCCGTCCTCACCCCGCCGATATGCAGCGGCCCTGTCGGGCTCGGCGCAAAACGAACTCGAACTCCCATCGCTATTGATATAATATCGTGTCGATATGTTTTCCTGTAAGTTTCTGTATGTCCTTGACCATCATGTGGTCTTCCTGCGAGCAGAACGTGAGGGCCGTCCCCGAGTGGCCCGCGCGCCCCGTCCGGCCAATGCGGTGGACATAGGTCTCGGCCACGTCCGGCAGGTCGTAATTGATGACTATCTCGAGCTCGCGAATGTCTATGCCCCGCGCGGCAATGTCGGTGGCGACCAGCACCTTGACCCTGCCCGATTTGAAGCTCGTGAGCGCGCGTTGACGCTGCACCTGCGATTTGTCGCCGTGGATGGCCTCGTTCTCGATGCCCGACTTTCGCAGTATGCGCGAAATGTTGTCCGCCCCGTGTTTGGTGCGCGAAAATATCAGCACCGACTTGTCCTCCTCTTTTCGCAGCAGCTCGATCAGCAGTTTCTTCTTTTCGGGCTTCTCGACGAAGTATACGCGCTGCTCGATCGTGTCGACGGTCGACGCAACGGGCGTAACCTCCACCCTGACCGGGTTCGACAGTATGTTTTTCGACAGCCGGACAATGTCGTCGGGCATCGTGGCCGAAAAGAAGAGCGTCTGCCGCTCCCTGGGTATCAGCGGCAACAACCGTCGGATGTCGGCGATAAAACCCATGTCGAGCATCCGGTCGGCCTCGTCCAGCACAAAATGGGTCAGAGCGTCGAGCGAGATATATTTCTGGCCTATCAGGTCGAGCAGCCGCCCGGGGGTCGCCACAAGTATATCCACCCCCTTTGCGAGTTTCTCGGTCTGGGCGCCCTGCTTTACGCCGCCGAAGATCACGGCGTGCCGCAGTCCCGAATATTTGCCGTAGTCGGTAAAGCAGTCGCCGATCTGTATCGCCAGCTCGCGTGTCGGGGTGAGTATCAGCGCCTTTATGCTCCGGTTCCCGGGTTTGCGCCCGTGGTTGCGCCCGCGCCTCTCGCGGCGGGGTATATCCTTTTGCCCCGCCTCCGAGGGACGTTCCTCCGCGCGGGCGGCGCTTAGATGCTGTATTATCGGCACCGCAAAGACGGCCGTCTTGCCCGTTCCGGTCTGGGCAATGCCCAGCATGTCGCGCCCTGCAAGCGCAACGGGTATCCCCTCCTCCTGGATAGGCGTCGGGGCGTCGTAACCCTTTTCGCAAATTGCCCTCAATATGGGCTCCGAAATATCTAAATCGGTAAATGTCATAATCTTATACGTTAAATAAAAAGTGCATTATATCGCCGTCGCAAACGGTGTACTCTTTGCCTTCGATGGCGATCCTGCCCGCCTCGCGACAGGCTTTTTCCGAACCGAGGGCCACGTAATCGGCATACTTGATGACCTCGGCGCGGATGAACCCCCGTTCGAAATCGGTGTGGATGATTCCTGCGGCCTGCGGGGCCTTTGTGCCGCGGGTGTATGTCCACGCGCGGCTTTCGTCGGGGCCGGTCGTGAAGTAGGTTTCGAGGTCGAGCAGGCCGTAAGCCGCTTTGATCAGGGCGCTTACACCGCTCTCTTCGAGCCCCAGCTCTTTGAGGAACATCTGCCGTTCGTCGTACTCTTCGAGTTCGGCGATCTCGGCTTCGACGGCTGCGGCGACCACGAGCAGCCCTGCATTTTCGTCGCGAATGGCCTCGCGGACAGCCTCGACATGGCGGTTGCCGGTCGCCGCGCTCGCCTCGTCGACGTTGCACAGGTAGAGCACCGGCTTGTCGGTCAGCAGGCAGAGCTCGTCGACGAGTTTCTTGTCCTCGCGGTTGTCGATGGTCACCGTGCGGGCCGAACGTCCCTGTTCGAGGGCCGATTTGTACTGCACAAGCAACTCGTAGAGCCGTTTGGCCGCCTTGTCGCCGCCGCTCTGCGCCTGCTTCTGCACTTTGGCCATGCGGTTCTCTATGGTCTCCAGATCTTTGAGTTGCAATTCGGTATCGATAACGTCACGGTCGCGCACCGGGTCGATCGAACCGTCGACGTGGGTAATGTTGTCGTTCTCGAAGCATCGCAGCACGTGGATTATGGCGTCGGTGTTGCGGATGTTGGCCAGAAATTTGTTTCCCAGTCCCTCGCCGCGCGACGCCCCCTTGACCAGTCCGGCGATGTCGACGATCTCTATCGTAGTGGGTATCACCCGTTTGGGCTTGTCTATCTCTGCCAGCCGCGCGAGCCGTTCGTCGGGGACGGTGATCACCCCCACGTTGGGTTCGATGGTGCAGAAAGGGAAGTTGGCCGCCTGTGCCCTGGCATTGGACAAACAATTGAAAAGGGTCGACTTGCCAACGTTCGGCAGGCCGACTATACCGCATTGCAAACTCATCAGTCCGAAAATTTGTGCAAAGATACGCAAAACTCTTTGAGAGTTTATTGTTTTTTGGAATAAAAGGTTGAGTTGTGTGAGACAATACCTGAGGTTAGTATTGATGTTGATGTTTGTGTTGGGTATGTATCCGGTTTGGGGCTGGCGTTGAGGATGGTGATATTTTGCTTTGACGGTCGATGGTGATTTTGTATGGGGTGGATTAGGTTGGTAGGGTTTCTTGGTGAGGGTTGGTGGTGGGGTTGTGGGTATTTTTGGCGGAAATAGTGGTTGTGTGAAATTGTCGGGTTTGTGGATGGGTAGTGGTCAGGCAGGCAAAGTTGTCACCAGCGTCCTGCCGCGGGACTTTGCCGCCGGTGTGCCGAATAAGAGGATGGCTACCGATGTTACAGAGTTTTCCATATGCAAACAGAAACGATATTTCTGTCGAACATCAACCTTTACAATGGAGAGATAATTAATTTATACTCTATCTCTCCATTCCAGTCTGCTAATGTATAAGGCCATCCAAAGAGTGAATAAGGGAAAAGAACTGATACCAGACTTTGGCAATGGCTGGCATTACCAGCGTTTTACCTGTCAAAAGGCCCTCGAAATAAATCATAACACAGAACATGTCACGTAAAGACAACTGCCCGAACAAGCCCGTAATCGAGAATTTTTTTAGTATATTGAAATCATAGTTGCCATATTTGCAGAAGTTTAGCTCAATGAAAGAGTTCTCCATAAAACTCAAAAGCATATCCTCTACTGCAATAACGACCGTATCACGGCTAAATGAGATGTATAGATTTCAGGGTAAAAACAGTTGTTGTACGTCTTTTTGCAGCCCAAGTATCTATGCCGTTGCTGCAAGTTCCAAAGAAATGAGCCCGGTCAAGTACCGAACTCATTTTTCCAAAAACCTAACATTATTATCAGTAACTGCCCACAACACCAACCATTTAAATGTGGATGTATTAACCCCTATTTATGTTAAGGCATCATAATTATGCTGCCGAGCGAAAAGGTAGCTTTTTAATAAACAAATAAGGTAGACCATCCGACTACGCTTACGCTTTGCGCTCGCTTCGCTCGGGGTGACCCGCTATTGGCGACTATAGACAAGTGATTAGTCAATTAATTTAGTTGCCTCATTTTACGAGACGAGTCTGCTTCGGTCGGTGATTATTCTTTGCTTCGCCCCGAATAATTGCCCCTTATCACATTACATACATATCTTTATGTCTTTTATTCTCAGTTGCGGTGTGACTGTTCCGCGGTAGTGGTTCTCGACTACGGCGTAACAGACGTCGACGGGCCGCCCGCCGCGCACCCATTCGTAATGTGTCGGCTGCTGAAAGGCGATGGCCGGCAACGCCGTGTTGGGCTTTTCCTCCTGCATCAGCTCCATTTTGAGATGCTCGCGCTCTGCCCCGACGAGTTTGGCGTCGCCGCGATTGGTCACTCTGCGCGTGACGAATATCGGGGCGTTGTTGCCGTGGCCGAATGGCTGGAACTTGCCCAACGCTTCGCGAAATT
Organism: Rikenellaceae bacterium; assembly: GCA_031256675.1. Taxonomy (GTDB): domain Bacteria; phylum Bacteroidota; class Bacteroidia; order Bacteroidales; family Rikenellaceae; genus JAIRQC01. The sequence goes on along the minus strand of JAIRQC010000022.1, from coordinate 27,614 downwards.
CGGGTGTTATGTCGCTCAACAGCAACTCCGAATCAATCTCGACCTGAGGTATGAGCGCCGCCGGATCTATGTGCTCCTCGACATAGCTGTGAAACCGCTCGATGAACCGCTCGACATTTTCGGGCTTCATCGTCAGACCTGCGGCATAGGTGTGCCCGCCGAAGTTCTCGAGCAGGTCGGCACACGACTCCACAGCCTGATAAAGGTCGAAACCAGACACGCTGCGGGCCGAACCCGTAACAAAACCGTTGCTCATCGTCAGCACGACTGTCGGACGATAGTAGGTCTCGATCAGCCGCGAGGCCACAATACCCACTATCCCCTTCATCCACTTGGGGTTATATATGACCGTCGCCTTTTTGAGTTTCAACTCGGGGTTGGCCTCGATGTAGTCGTAAGCCTCCTGCGTGACGGAGCGGTCGATGCTCTTGCGGTCCTGGTTGAACATGTCGATGATGCCGCCCAGCTCCTCGGCCGTGGTCTCGTCGCGCTCGACGAGCATGTTGACCGCCGAATGACCTCCCGATGCGGCATTCTCCTCGCTCGCCATGCGCCCCGCGGCGTTGATGCGCGGCCCGATGCGGAAAACGATGTCGTCAATGGTGATCTGGTGCCCCTCCAGCCCGCAGATCTTGATGATCGATTTGAGCCCTTTGCTCGGATTTTCGTTGAGCCGTTTCAGGCCGTAATAGGCCAGCACGCGGTTCTCGTCCCTCAGCGGCACGATGTCCGAGGCGATGCTCACCACCACGAAATCCAGCAGCCGCTCGATGTCCGAAAATGGTATCCCCTGTCTCTTGCAGTAGCCCTGCACCAGTTTGAACCCCACGCCGCAGCCCGACAGCTCGTCGAAAGGGTAGTTGCAGTCCTCGCGCTTGGCGTCAAGCACCGCGACCGCCTCAGGGATCTTTTCGCCCGGCAGGTGGTGGTCGCAGATAATGAAGTCTATGCCCCGTTCCCGTGCGTATGCCACCTTTTCTACCGCCTTGATACCGCAGTCGAGCGTGATGACCAGCCCCACGCCGTGCTCACGGGCATAGTCGATGCTTTTGTACGACACGCCGTAACCCTCGGTGTAGCGGTCGGGGATGTAGAACATCAGCTGCTCGTGGCCGAGCCGGCGCAGAAAGCTGTAAACCAGCGCCACGGCCGTCGTCCCGTCGACGTCGTAGTCGCCGTAGACCATCATCTTCTCCCCGATGGCGACCGCCGCCGCCACACGCTCCACCGCACGGTCCATATCCTTCATCAGGAACGGATCGTGCAGGTCGGAGAGCTTCGGGTCGAAGAACTTCTGTGCCTGCTGGATGCTCTCTATGCCACGCTGTACGAGCAGGTTCGCCAGCTGCGGGGCAATACCGAGCCCGGTGGACAGCTCCTCCACCTTCGCCCTGTCCCCCGCGGGTTTCAAAACCCAATTCTTCGCGATTGACATGATTTTTTATTTTATTTTTTGTTATATTCTCCTTTCCCACTGCGCTGTTTTTTTGCTGTGCGCTGTTTTTTTGCTGTGCGCTGTTTTTCCCGCTACGCGCGGGGCTTTTTGTGAGCCTTCGCTCACCGTGTGTGGCGTTTATCCGTTTGCCAACGTGCGGGCTTCTCTTCTACTTTTTTGGCAGCAAAAAAGCAGCAAAAAACTGCGCCTGCGCGACAAAAGCTAAAATCGTCGGCGAAAGGGCTAAATTTCGGTTTGCCAAAATTTTCAACGCCCCCGTGCTGCGCCGATTTCTCAACGCTTTTTCGCGCCTCGGCGGATCTTCGCCTCTTCGAGGCGATTCGCGGCTTGGCCGCGAAAAGAACCGCCCCGCGCGCAGCAGGAAAAAAGCCCGTCCGCGTCAGCGGACAAATAATCGCGACCTGGTTGCCTGTTTTCCTCAGGAGGCAGGGTTAACGCGGCCCCATTCCGAATGCACGCTCGAAACACTTGACAAAAATCCTCTTCACCTCGCCCATCTCCACCGTCCGGCCCAGTTCGGCCTCTATCGACGTTACCCCGCGGTCGACAAAGCCGCAGGGGTTTATATATGAAAAATATTCCAGCCGCGTCGAGACGTTCAACGCCAGCCCGTGCATCGTCACCCCGTGCGAGGCGCGAACGCCTATGGCGCAAATCTTCCGCAACGGCTTGCTTCGGGGCGGGCAGGAGGACAACCTCCCGTCGCCAGCAAAACCGTCGCCGCAACCATCCTCACAACCATCCTCACAACCAGGGATCCATACCCCCGCCGCGCCGTCTGTCCGCCCTGCTGCTATGTCCAGCGCGCCGAGCGTGTCGATCACCGCCTGCTCCAGCGCGTGAATATAGCTGCGGACGCCCATGCCCGCCGCGTCCAGGTCGACGATCGGATAGGCCACCAGCTGTCCAGGCCCGTGGTAGGTGACGTCGCCCCCGCGGTCGATGCGGTAGAACTTCGCGCCGATGCTTTCAAGGAACTCTTCACTCGCCAGCAGATTGCTCTGCCGGCCGTTACGTCCGAGCGTATAGACGTGCGGATGTTCGCACAGTATCAGCGTCTGTTCCGCCGCGCCGAAACCCTTTCTTTCTGCCTCTGCGTCGAAATCTACTGCCTTTGCCGCCGCCGCCCTGTCGAAAATCTCACGCTGCAACCGCCAGCCTTCGAGGTAGTCGGTCAACCCCAGGTCGAGCACCTTCATACGCAATGTTCCAGCGCCCTGTCGGCCATATACGACGAGCGCACCAGCGGCCCGCTGGCCACATACGAAAAGCCCATCTCCAACGCCCGGTCGCGCCAGCGGTCGAAACGTTCGGGATGGACATACTCGCTCACCGCCAGATGCTGCGGCGTTGGTTGAAGGTACTGGCCTATGGTTACTATCCGGCAGCCGCTGCGGCGCAGGTCGGCGAGCGTCTCGAGCACCTCGTCGTCGCTCTCGCCGAGCCCCGCCATAAGTCCGCTTTTGGTTGCGAGGCCCGTGGCGGCGATCTGTTCGAGCGTTCGCAGGCTTGTCTCATAGCTCGCTCCGCTGCGCACCTGTGGCGTAAGGCGGCGCACGCACTCGATGTTGTGCCCTATGATGTTCGGTGCGGCCCCCGCCACCGTCTCCACCTGCCGCCCCTGAAAGTCGGGGATCAGCAGTTCTACGGCGCTTGCGGGCGCAGCCTCGCGGACGGCCCTCACGGTGGCGGCCCACTGCGCGGCCCCTCCGTCGGCAAGGTCGTCGCGGGTGACGGAGGTGATTACGACATGGCGCAGCCCCATCTTTACGACGGAGTCGGCCACCCTCAGAGGTTCGCCGGGATCGACAGGTAACGGCCTCCCACTCTTGGTTGCGCAGAAGCGACATGATCGGGTGCACGTATCCCCCAGAATCATGAACGTAGCAGTACGACGGTTCCAACATTCGACCCTGTTCGGGCAACGTCCACTGCTGCAAATCGTATTAAGAGCGTGCGCCTCGACAACGCGCGACACAAAGGCGAAGTCCGCCCCCGTGCCGAGCCGCGTTTTGAGCCAGTGTGGTTTTATGTCGCCGAATACCCTTTCATGGTTTTCAGCCATTTTAGTTTATTATTTTTTCCAATTGCCACAAAGATAACCAAAATTTAATTATCCCGCACTATTTTTAAAGTTTGTTTGAGATTTCACGCCGAAGTTGTTCGGGAGCAAATCCCGAACACACCTTTTTCTGCGCACTCGCGGACATGGCAATGACGTGCCTGTCCCGCACGGGAACGGGCGGGCCCGCAGGAGGGGATTATCTGTCGGCGAGCTCCGAGACGAACTCCGAGACGAACTCTGAGACGAGTTCCAGGACGAGCTCCGAAACGAGTTCTTTGGCGAACTCCGAGGCGAACTCTTTGGCCCGGCCATAGACCGCGAGCACGATATTGCCCACCGGGCGCAGGCCGATTATGGTGCCGGACAGGGATGGCTCGGGTGCATTGCCGAAATATTTGCGGTAGAAGGAGGGAGTGATACTGTAAACGGTATACCTTGTCGCAAGGAAATCCTCCACCTGCTGCCAGCGCAACTTCAGCCCGAGCGCGGCCATCACCAGCCCCTCCGTATCGTCGACGATGTACGACGATACGGCCACCGGGCCGCTTTTGTGCGTGTAGCCGTAGGTCGACCTGCCAGGTTTGAGGTCGGCTATGATTTCGGGCTGCCCGTTGACGGCGACGACCTCTTCGCCCGAGGCGCCCCATACGGTGTAGGGCTCGGCAAATTCGACCACCGGAAGCAGACTGTGCTCTTTGGAGCAGTCGCCGCCCAACACGAGCGCAAGAACGGAAAACGAGATGGCCGTAACCATGCTCCGGACACTTTTTTGCATGACTGTGATCATTTTACGACTGTTTTGCAGCAAACGGCGGCAACCGGCGGGAGACGGCGGGGACGGCCAACAACCGGAGGCAAACGGAGGCAAACGGAGGCAACCGGAGGCAACCGGCGGGGACGGAAAGAAGCGACAGGCCGTCCGTGACAAACGCCTGCCGCCTCCCGATCGTAACAGCGCAAAGATATGGCCCAGACAGCGCGAAAGCCAGCACTTCTGATGTTGCGCGCGCGAGCTCCGCTGCAAAATGATTACCGTAACATGTCAGGCGAACATGAAACGGCGCGGCGACGGACTGTGCCGTCGCCGCAGATGCAGTTTATGCAAAAAACGGCGGCCGCGCGCCTCACTCGTCTATTGACTCGACAATGCGGCGCTGGTCGGCAAAGAAAGCCATGCGCTCCTTTTCGGCGCAGCCCGAGATGAGTATGGCGCCGTTCTTTATCCGGTTGATCGACTGCTTCATCTCTTCGACATAATCCTTTTGCGCCGTGTACAGCGTGCGGATGACGAAGGCCCCCAGATGGTATGTAATGGCCTGTCCGGCGGAGGTGTACATGTGCGAGCCGGGGATGGGGAGCGACGAGTGGTAGAGCTCGAAACGGTTGCCGGTGGCGGGATAGCGCCCTGCGGCGGCGGCCTCCTCCATTTTGCGCAGCATCCGCATCATGTCCTCCTTTATGTCGGCCACATCCTGCGCGCAGAGCGCCCCGAGCCCGCGGAAATATTTTATGTCGCCCGCCATGTTGGACATTATCTTGTCGTCCCAGATGTAGAAGGTGTATTTGATGTGGGTGTACAACTCGGCATAGCGTTCGAAGAGCGTGCGCGAACGCGCCGGGGGCGTGACGGTGTCGAAGCGGCGGAACTCGGGCAGGTCGGTGAAGTAGTGCCCCCACTTGAAGAACAGAAAACGGAACAGCGCCTCGTGGTGAATGGCCTGTATGGAGGCTACACGGTCTATCGCCAGCCCCATCTCCGAGTCGGGGCGCATGACGAAGTCCTCGAAAAAGGCGATGTTCTCCTCCACGACCATGTTCACGTTCAGCCCGCCGTAATGTTCCCAGAACTCCAGCCGCATGGATTTCTGCCGGTCGTCGTAAACCTCGTCGAGAATGGCGTCGAGCGAGATGTTGAACTTCGAGGCCAGCCGCGCCACCTCTTCGGCGGTGAAGTTTATCCTGCCCGACAGACGGCGGTAGGCCGACACCTTGTCGATCTGCAACATGTCGGACAGCAGTTCTGCGCAGTCGCCCTTCGTGGGGTTCTTTTCGAGCAGCCTTTCGCGGAATTTCCTGTTGAAATCAGAGTTTTTCATATCATTGAAGAGATCGTCGCCCGTTGTCGGGTGAAAAATCCGGTACGCTGCAGGCTGTTGCTCGCCGACATGAGCGCCGACGAGCGGGTGATCGACTGCACCATGTTCGTGAACCGGGCGAAGACTTTACTGTCGTATGATGATATGGCGTTGCGCTCCAGTATCTTGACCATGCTCAACGTCATGTCGCGGGAACCGTAGAGCAGGCACTCGGTCTCGAGCTGCAACGGCGAGACGTAAAACGCCATCTCGTTGCCCGTATCCGCAAAGCGGCCTTTGGCGGCGATCTCCTCCATGTAATCGACAAGCGCCAGCAGTTCGTCCCTCAGCAGGACGACCTCCGTCCCGGTCACCATCCCCACGGAGTGGAAATAGAGGATCTCGTCAACCAGCCGCTCGACAAAACGGCTGTCGTGCAGCTTGCATACGCGGGGGATATTGTGCACGAGTTCGACATACTCCGCCTCGAGCCTCTTCATGCGCTCGGATATGCGTACCTCGCCGAGCGAGAGCACATCCTCGTAGCGGCCATACTTGTAACGCCATTTCATGGTGAAGAAGCGGGTCAGGAGCTCCGAGCGGGCGTACAGCGACCGGGGCAGGGAGCCCGTCACCTCTGTCGCCCGTCCCGAAGGGTCGTTGCCTACGGCTGCCAGCACGCGGTTGTACTCCTCCAGCAGCATGTAGTCCTCCTCCCTCGGGTCGACATACTCGATCATGTTGAAACGCAGGGCGCGCGACTTGCCCGAATGCGACCAGATCAGGTTGTCTATCGAGATGTTCCATGCTCCGGCTATCCGCATTATCTCCTCGGTGGTGAAGAGCACGTCGCGGCGCAGGCGGCGATAGATGTTGTCTTTCTCCAGCGGGAGAATATCGGCCAAAGCGTTGACCAGGTCCGACTTGCGCGTGAACCGGCCGGTCAGGGCCTCCAGAAAACGGTCGTAAAGGCGCATGGAACGACAGTTAAATCACCGCGCAAATTTACTAATTTTTTTAATCCGGCTCATTTATTGAATATCATGCGTGCAACAGTCTGCCCTGCTCCCGACATGCGGCTGTATCCGAGCGTGCCGCGCACCGCTGCATTCCGGTGGACATAAAGGTCGGCCCGCGCAAAATTGGCGCTCGATATGGACGCGAGCCCCCATGTCGTGGCCAGCCCTCCCGGATAGGTCGGCGCAGCCGAGGCCGAATGGTGCAGCCAGATGTATTGCGCTCCGGCCATGAGCTCCGCCCGCCACGGGCGGTCGGCGGCGGAGAAGAACGGGGCGGAGACATAAAGGCTGTCGGAGGCCTCGCTGAGGCCCTTTGCAAAGGCTGCGATCTCCACCGCTATCGTTTGTCTGAGCGAACCGTCGGTCAGCGTGAGCGTTCCCGTCCCCTCCGCGCCGGCACAGCGCGCCGAAATACGGCACATTCCCCTGCTGTCCGGCGCCGAGATGGCAACGTCGACGAGCGCGGGGCACGAGTTGCGAACGGCGAGCGACGCGCTGCGGGTGGCGTACACCGAGACGACATCGTGCCGGGCGACGGTGTCCAGCCCCCTGATGACGACCGTATTGTTCGAGATCCCCAACTCGTTCTGCCCGTCGGTCGCGATGAGCGCAACCTCGTCGCGACCGTCGACGATTGCAACCTTGAGCGCATTGGAGGGGGCGTTGGCAAGGGCTTCGGCAATGGTCGGATAGCCCACCCCGCCGGCCCGGACAATCGTGACGGTGTAGCGATGGTTGCGCACAATGTCGAGCGGGGTTCCCGATGCGTCGACCATGACTATCCGGTAATAGCCGTCCTGCCCGTCGTAGGCGCCCCTTATGATAAGGCTCGCATGGTCGGCGGCCGAGTTGTTGCGCTCGTATGCGTACAGCGTCGGGGAGGAGGCCTGCGCCCAGCGTCCACTCGCAGCGTCGATGTAGTAATTCATGTCGGGTATTCCTGCGGCGTTGGGGGCCGACGGAACTGCGGCGGGAGAGCGATAGTCGACCGGAGCGACTTTGCCGCGGACGGCAGCCCCGTCTATGCTGAACGCCGTGAAAGCGAACCTGCCGAGGCCGTTGGCTGCGTCGGGGGCGAGCGTTCCCACCTCGATGCAGGCCGCCGCGCGCAGCAGTTTCAAATCGCCGATCGTCATCGAGGAGGTGACGGAGGCGAGCGTTGCGCGGCCCCACATCGCCAGCGGCAAAATGTCGTCCGTCGTGGTCGCCGTCAGGTCGGGAATGGTTCGCAGGCCGGGGATGGCCGTCGTGTCGGGGAGGCCTGGTGTTACGGAGGCGAAATTCACGCGGTCGCCGCCCGTGGCGGGCAGGCGTCCGTTGGCGACGAAGTAAACGGTGCGCGGTTTGTTGCTCACCTCCATGCGGGCCGAGAAGTTGCATGCGCTACCCTGGCCGGAGAGGTTCGTGGCCGCAATGCGCTCGACGAACAGGCCGTTGTGGTCGAAGACCAGCAGGTCGACGTTGTCCACGTCTGTGTCGGCCCAGGCGCGGGTGGCCACCGGCGCGGGCGGGGGTAGCGTCACCCTGAAATTTACCGTTACGCGCCCCTGCTGCGGGGCCTCGGCCAATCTTTGTTCGCGGCACGCGGTCAAAGCGAGCGCAAGCGCGACATATTGCAGTGCTTTCATGACAGTCATTGATTTTAGGGCCACTCAGGGGCGTTCCATATTACATACGCCGAATGTTTGAACCGGTCGTAGACTATGGTGCACATTTTGGTGTAGCCGCCGGAAGCATAGTTGTTGTGTCCGCCCCTTGTCGTTGTTACACGCAGGGTTTTTCCCGTTTTGTAGAGCAGCGACCCGCCACTGTTGACGAAGTTGGTGCCCTGCTGTACCATCGTGCCGCCGAGATAGGCCGATACGGTCAGCGTCACTCCCGCCGGCGCTATGCCGAGATCGTACCATGTGGCGTAGGCCTCCATGGTGATGTTGCGCGGCAGCGTGCCGCTGCTTCCGTCGATCACAGGGGCATTGAAGAATACCGTTTCGCCATCGCTTCCGCGCGCGTCGCCCCCCCACTTGCACAACAGCTTATTGTCATGCATCACCCCGTTGACAGAGCCCATGTCGTATCCGACTGGCTTGTCGTCGAACGGGGCCCCGTTGCCCGTGAAGCGAAAAGCAACGTCGGCGTCGCCCTTCACCCATGTGTATTTGAGGACGAAATAGTTGAACGCGGGTATTAATACGTTGAAGTCCTGCGTTATCTTCACCTTAATGGTATAGCTCGTGTCGTCGGCGTTGACGATGGTCATCATTCCGTCTCGGCCGTTGTCAACAGGGTCGCGAAGGGCCGTGAGCTTCAACCGCCCGTTGGGGTCGCATGTGGCGGAGGTTATCCACGACGGCTTGGAGGTCACGGTAAACCGGCGCGAGCCGCCGAAAACCTCTATCTTGTCGGAGACCACGGTCGTGTCGGCCCCGTGGGGATTGTTTATGTAGACGTCGTCAGAGCGCATGTAAATGTTCGACATGGGGACGCTGACCGTCTCGAAAGTCCTGTCGTTGCACAGAGTGAGCGTATCGTCGCCGTACATTGTGTAATTGCCGTTATCGGTGGGGTTGCTTCGGCGGGCGAGGGTTATCGAGCCGGTATAGGGGTTGCCGCCGGAAGGCGAGGCATTGGCTTTGGTAAGCGCGGAGGCGATCCGCCACGGCCCTGTGCTCCACAGCGAGACGGTGCGCGAGGCGTTGCCGGCGGAGGGCGACATCCACAGGCGCGCGGGCGAGGCCGTTATGGTGCCTTTGTCGGGACGCTGGGTGACAGAGATCCGTTTGGTCGCGTTGTTCACGCTTACATCGACCCACGTCGAGCGCGGGACGGTGTAGCTTGCCGAATCGGCAGTCAGGACGACGCGCACCGAGTCGATGAAACGTGCCGTGAGCCACGTTGCTCCCGATGTGAGGCGGGGGGTGGAGGAGGCGTTGGTGCGCACGGTCATGGTATCGCGCTGCGAGAGACCGACGCTGCTTTTGTCGACGCTGAGCTCGGTGTGCGAAATGTCGGCGGAGAGCTTCTCGTCCTTCCAATCGAGGACGCTCGACCTCACCTCCAGCGAGCCACGCACCAGCAGGTTCACAACCAGTATTTTATTCGCTTTCGGGACTACCGGCAGCTTCACGTCGTTGCGGACGTAGCGCGACCCGTCGGCGAGGGCCAGGTCGACCGACACGGATAGGTTGTGCGTAGCGGTGTCGGCGGGGTTGGCGGAGAGGAAATCGCTCCCCCTGTGGGCAGGGACGATGAACACCGCCGTGTCGCTGCGCTGCATCCCGCCCGCAACGTCCGAGATGGCCAGCGCGCCGCGCATCTTTGCCGTGCTTGTGGCGGGATTGTTCCTGTCAGGGTAGAGCCCGCCCTCCCAGTCGAGGATCGTGGGCACGTCGCCGAGGTATACCGAGTGCTGCCCGTCGGTCTTCATGCCCTTGACCTCGCCGACCACCACCTTGATCATGGCCACGTTGCGCGCGAACGAGGCGGAGGCGGAGTGCGACTTGTCGGCCTCGATGCGCTGGGCGTCCACGCGGGCGGTGTAGAGTTCGGGGGCCGAGGGGAGCGTTCCCCCCTGAGGCGCAAGCTCGTACATCCTGCACTGCGCCCGCCCCACCCCCGTAAGGGGGGCGACGAGTTTGTCCATGACCTGAACGTCGTCGCAGGATACCAGCGCCAGGTCCCACGTCCCGACGGGCAGGGCCGCCGAAAGCGTGCCGCCCGTGTCGCCTATACGCAATATCCTGTGACTGAACTCCCCGCGCGAAGCTCCCGCGCCGACGAAAGCATATATCCGCGTGTCGGCAGCCGTCGAGACTGCCCTGCCCGTCGGGACAATCACAAGGTTTCTGCCGCCCGGCGCGGAGAGGTTCGCATCGCTGTTGCAGGCACATAACGCAAACCCCGCAGCAAAGATAATCCAGCCCGATCTCATAGCGTTATTCATTACGTATCATAACTGTGGCGGAGCCCTTTGCAGGGGAGACCCTTATCGGCCCCGCATCGCCCCGCGCCCTTATTTTCGTGATATTCACCGTTACCCCCTTCGGCCCGGGGGCCGAAGAGTGGAGCGCCATGCCGTTCAGGTTGACCGTCCCGCTGCGTCCGCCCGCGGGGATACGCAGATCGTGGGCGTTGGTCAGCACGAAATGTTCGCCCTGACGCGCCGTGCTGCTGCTGTCCACCTCGACGGTCACCACAATGTCGTCGCCGCTGTTGTTGGTCTGCGGCGCGCCGTCGCGGGCGCGGACAAGCGAAATACGGAACATGCCGCCCAGAGTATTGTTCGCACAGAAGGCACGGTCGCCGAGCGGTTCGATCGCCACCATCGCCTCCTGATCGAGTATCGCGCCGACGCACAGGAGCGAAGCGGCCTCGCCGAACGAAACCTCCGCCGTGCTCATGGCGTGGACCCTGTCGAACTCGACGCTCACGCTCTTGACAGCTTCGTAGCGGGCGTCTTCCAAGACGGCCACATTGAAGCGTCCGCCGTGCCGTCCGTCGGATATTGCAAGGCGCGGCCGTCGGCCCGTATCGTAATCGAGTTCGTCGGCCGTGCCGCCGCCGTAACGCCCGTCGACGACTATGTCCGCCCCTGTACTGTTGATCAGCGGCTTGCCGTCGCTTTTGAATATGCCCAGCTCGAACATGACCTCGGCGCCGCCCTCCACACCTGGCGAGGTTTCGACAAGTTTTACGACGGCAGCCTGATCTTTGATGACGGCCATGCCCGTGGGACGTACAGGATAGCTGTTAACCACCCCCGATAGTTCGAGCGCGAAAGTGCGGTCGCCCTCCAGAAGGTCGTTGGCATTGACCGGAACCTCCACCGTGAAGGTATCCTGCCCACCTCCGGGGACGAAAGAGATCGTCCCTGCGACGGGGACGAAACCCACCCCTTCGGTCGCCGTGAGCGGACGTGTGCGGTAGTCGACCGTCACCGGCAGCGGCGATCCCTCCGCCGAGAAGCCGTAGCCCGACAGCGTCACCGTGAACAGGGCCGAAGCGCGTCCGCCGAGAGGTTTCTCCACCCGCACGTCGTTAACCCGCACGCCGTGGGCGAACTTGACCATACGCCCCCGTCCGTCGATGAACAGCGCCTCGCCCGCCGGAGGCAGAAAAACGTCGGCGAAGCCGGTCGGCCCCTCGTCGGCGGCGTAACGGTCGAACAGCAACTCGCCGCCGGGCGACAACATGCTCAGCCGTCCCGAGGCGGCGCTCGCCATGAGCAGTTCGCCGTCCGGATTTACGCGCAGCGCGTTATATTCGACCGCCGTGGCCTTTTCGTAAAGGCGCGCGCCGAGCGGGGAGAGCCTGATTATCTTGCCGCGCCCTGCCTGCGGGTCGTAGATGCTCACGAAGCAGTGGCCTGTGGCGCGGTCGACGGCCATGTCGCTCACGCGGCCCGGCTCCATGCCGAGGGCGAGCCGCGTGCCGTCGCCGCGCATCAGGGCGAAACAGGCGGTGGAGTCGTCGCCGCCGCCCACCAGAAGCTCGCCTCCGGGGCAGGATATGAGCCTGTCGAGGCGTAGAGATGGGTTGTCGGGGATGATGCGGCGGCGGAATATGATCTGCCCGTCGCGTCCGATCTTGACAGCCTCACCGCCGCCCTGACGCTCCTCGCCGACGAGGTACAGCTCGTCGGCGCGTGGGGCGATCATCTGCTCCGTCGTGAAGCCCGCACCGGAGAGCGTCGTGACGAACAGCGGTTTGCCGCCGCCGTCGAGGCCGACCGTTTCGCCGCCGCCCTCGGAGGAGAAGGCGGCGCAGATGTATTCCGACCGCTCGCCACGCACGACGAAACGGTCGCACCGCTCGCCGGAGGCAGAGACGTACGTATACAGTATCCTGCCGCCCCTGTCCGTCCTGCACACCATGCCGCGACGGCGTTCCGATGCGTCGAGGGTGTTTCCGGCCAGCACGAGGCCGCCGTCGGGAAGCATGGCCGCGGATGTTATCTCCGCCCCTGTCGTGATCGACCTCTCGAGGCCGCCGTCGGGGGCGATCACCACGGCGCGTCCCGTAGCGCAGCTGCGCCCTTTCGCCGCCGGTTCGCAGCGTCCCGTGAGCAGGCAACGATCGTTGGGAAGGGCGCTGACGGAGGTTATCGCGGTCAGTTCGCCGGAGGAGAAGCGTTTCGTGAAGCGTTGGTTCCCCAGACGGTCGAAACGCGCCAGCTGCACGCCCTCTCCGTCAAAGCCGGCAACGGCAACGTCGCCGTTCGGGAAATCGGCGGCGGCCATCGTGAAACCGAACTCACAGTTCCGGTCATAGACTGTCGGCATCGGCCGGGTTTCGGCGCGCAGCGTTGTCGCGACGGACGAAACGAGGCATATTGCGATATTTTTCACTGTCATCATGGCTGTAGATTTGTTGTTGTATCGGCAATGGCGCGCGAGAGCGATGTGGACAGGGCGCGAAGAGTATAAACGTCGTCGCGCCCCTTCGCCCCGCGCCTGTCGGAGATGAAGCGATGGTTCCCCCTGACGACAATCAGCCCGAAGTCGTTGGCAGGGGTGTTGATCGGGTAGGGACAATGGACAACCGCGCCGTAAACCGGACTGCCGTCGGCAAAGGCGACGCTGTAAATGTCATACCCGCCGAACCCCTCGTGGCCGTTCGACGAAAACCAGAGCTTTCCCTCGACGACGAGCGGGCATATCTCGTCGCCGCCGGTATTGACCCCCGAGCCGAGGTTCCGCGGCTCGCCCCACCTGCCGAGCCTCTCGTCCCAGCGGCTGACATACAAGTCCATGCCGCCGTAGCCCCCCGGACGGTCGGAGCTGAAGATCATCGAGCGGCCTGCGTCGAACAGCGACGGCCAGGCGTCGCTGCAACCCGAACGGTCGTCGAACAGCGTCGTCGCCATGCCCCACCCTTCGCGATGTTTATCCCTGTACGAGACCACTATTCGCGTCGGATAGAGGCTGCGGATCTCCTCCGCGCTGCGAATGCGATCCTGATGGTTGCCGGCGATGGCCGTGGCGACCATGATCGACCCGTCGGGGGATACGGAGGGCTGTCCGGCGGAGAGTTCGCGCGGCGCGGGGGCGTCATGAATGTGGGCGTATATCTTCAGCGGGTCGTACAGCTCGCTGCGGGGGGCTTTTTCGTCGATCAGCTCCACGACATACTCGTCCTGGCCGCGGTCGCGGTAACGCTGCCGCTCCGAGAACGAACCGAGCAGGTTGGTCAGGCGGCGGTCGTCGCAGTAGGTGGTGCGGAAAGCGTAGTGGCGCACTATCCGTTCGGCGGAGAGCGGATCGCCCGCAAGGCGCAGGTTGTCGGCGTAGCGGCACACATCCTCGGGGGTCAGCATGGCGTCCGCCATGCGGTACGCCCTGCCGTAATGCAGGATTGCGTCGGCCTCGCGTTGCAGCAGCGCATGGAGCCGCGCGGTTTTGACCTCCAGGCGGGCGCAGTTCGCACTGTCCCTCGACAGACGCTGCAACGCCATGTCGTACAGCTCCATCGCCCTGCCATGGTCGCCGCGGATGAAGGCCGCGTCCGCCCTGCGTTCGAGGTGAGGCCGGTCGGCGGCAACGCAAAGGAGCGCAAGGAGCGGGATCGCGAATATCGTTTTGGCTGTCATTACGGTCTATTTTGTAAGGTTATATACGAGGTGCAGCCCGATCCGCGTGGGGCCGAACCACATTTTGGTATCCTTCTTTGAGAGGGGATAGCATGAGTATTCGCCTCCCAGCCGGAAAGTGTCGTATTGCAGGTGTGCGAAGCCCAGTCCGATATTAGCATCCATACTGAAGCGTCTTGCGATGAAAAAGCGGTAGCCCGCCGTGAGACCTCCCGACATGCCCCAGCCGCGATAGCGCCGGTTGCGGTCGGGATCGGAATAGCGCGCCGGGCCGATGTTGAACAGGCCGTACATGGCATAGGGGCCGAAGTAGAGGCCGTCGACGGTGTTGTTGGTGTAGTAGTAGGTCGGGCGCACGTAATAGCGCAGGTCAGCCACGCCGATCAGGGTGCGGAAAACCTCCTCGTTCTTCTTGAACATGTATGGCATCCACAGCAGGTCGCCGCTGAGGGACAACTGCCGGTTCAGCGTGAACTCGGCGCCGATATTCGGAGAGCCCGCCAGCAGGAACGGAAGGTTTATCCTGACCGACTGCCCTCGCGCGGCCCCGGCGAAGAGGAGAAGCGCCGCGCTTAATGCTATGAGTTTCGTCTTCATATTTACATCTTTTTAAGTAACCCCTTATCTGCCGTTTCCGTTCCGCCTTTGCTCCGGCCGGGCCGCCGGAAATAAAAACGGCAGGGAATATGAGGCGATTACTTTATGTCAATGGCACATGGAACAGCCCAATTAATAATTGAAGGTCGCTTACATGTCGAACCCGCCGGTCACTATCTCGCCCCAGCCGTCGAGGGTCACGCCGACGAGGGTAAAACCGTTGAAATCGGCGGTAATAACCCCCTGCGGGCGCAGTATGAGGTCGGACACGGGTTTGCCCTGCGCATCGGTCGGGCGACGGTCGGGCGGCAGCGAGGCGAGGTCGGACACGGTCAGCGAAGCCGTGCCGGCCGTGGCCTCCCCCTGCCGGAACAGGATGTCCAGCTCGATGTTGCGCCCCCTGTCGGGATACTGTCCCGCCCCGAAACCCATGCCGACCGACGGATAGGGCCTCGCAACGCAACGGACAACCCCGCCGGAGAGATGGTCGGCAGGGGTGAAGCGGCAACGGACGACGTCCTCGGGCGTAAAGCCGTCGAACACTCCGTCGAAGCGGTACTTCGTGGCGGCCCCGCGGTAAAATATCTCTATCAGGTCGATATGCGCGGGCAGGTTCCTGAAATTGCACTCGATCCGCCCCTTGAATCGGCGGTCGTCGCCCATGTTCGCCTCGCGGGGCCTCTTAGCCTCGGGGCGCCCCAGCGGATAGGCCGCGACGCTGTCGATGAAAAGGGCGCGCGGCTCGGAGGCTGTCGCGCCGTATATGTTGCGGGCGGCGTCCTCGACGGGCTGCCCCTTGTAGGAGTCGTACAGAGGCCTTGCTTCGACGATTGAGCCCGGCGCATAATCGGCAAAGAAGCTCGCGCGGTAGAGGCCGGGGTCGAGCCGGAAGCGCAGGATCCCCTTGCGCATCATCGGATCGCCGTCGAACGGGGCGGTTATCTTCCGCGTGAGGAGGTGACGGCCATCCGCAAGGTGGAAAGAGACGTAGAGGCTCGATATTTCGCCCGTCTCGACCTGCGGCACGTGTATCCACAGGTTGGTCTCGTCTTCGAAATAGTCGTATGTGCACGAAACGGACATAATGGCGGCCATCCATAAAAACGACAGCCTCGCAAGCCTGTTCTCGATACTGTTCATCTTCATCGTTTTTGGAGGTCGGATGAGAAACCCCCTTCGCGGCCGCTCCCGACCGCGAAGGGGGTTGGTACGGGAGGGTTAGACCGGCAGGTCGGTCTGGGTGACATTGCCCCACGGCAGAACGTCGACGGCAATGTTGAGGTTACCGTAGTTGCCGGTCGGAGGCGTTGCGCCCGTAATGCCCGGCGAGCGCAGCTCCACGTTCACCTCGAGGATACCGTTGGCAACTACGGCCCCCTCGACAATGCCGTTCCAGTGGACGAGGCCTGCCGTGGTAAGTTTGACCGCAACGCCGTTTGCGTTACGCGCCCAGTAGTCCACCGGGGCCCACAGTGAGAGCAGAACGTCGAACTTCGAGCTGTTGTTCGCGCCCGTTGCGCCGCCCGGAAGGATGCGCAGGTCTTTCCATGCCTGCTGCTGCGCGTCGAGGAGCGTGCCGGGGGTGTAGTTTGCCGGCGGGGTCGAAGAGGTGTTGAGCCCCGTGGCATACATCAGGTTGGTGGACAGGGGTGCGGCGGGCGACACAACCCCCATGTAGTCGAGGCCGACCCCGGTACGGCGGATACGCAACGCGCAGGCGGCGTTGGCCAGGTCGATCTTGCTGTTGTCGGTGACGTTGCCCGCGGTGGTCGAGGTGAAGTTCTTGTTGATACGCAGGCGGAACATCGAAACGGCCCGTTTCAGGTGGAACGGCGTGGAGGTGTAGTCCTGGTTCGTGTTGGCCACGACATTTACGCCGGCGCGCGAGGCGAGGAAGATCTCGCCCGCCTCGGAATAGGCGGTCGAACTCGCCTCGGTGGTCGTATCCCTGATGGCAGACCAGTTCTGGACGGGTACCAGGTTCATCAGCAGCGCGCCGGCTTTAAGCCCCTTTACGCTCGAAGCGGTGAAGTTGGGGCTTACGCCGCCCTGGTCGAAATTCGCAATGAGGCAACCGGTGTAGTTTCCGGCGGCCACATTGGTCATGGTGAATGTTTTGGCCGTTGTGTCGGCGGCGGCGGGAGTGGCGATGCTGCGCGCGTCGACGATCGTCCCGCTTGCGTCGACAAACAGAAGCATCAGGCTTTTGATGTTGCCCGACCACGAGGTGGCGGGTTTGCTGGTCGAAACGGCGTAGGCCCTCGTTTCGCCGCCGTTCGCCTCACCGTCAAACCCGAAGGAGATGGTGACATTGCCGGTGGCCCCCGTGGCAGCCCCCTCGTCTGCATTCCTGTTGCAGGATGTTACCCCGGACAGCAGCGCGACTGCCGCAAGGATTACAAAAACTCTTTTCATAATTGATTAATTAATTTTTACGCTGCAAAGTTAGGGCGGCCTCCGGCGGCGCAAAGAACGGTTATTTACCGTATTTGCACATATTTATACCTTTTGTCGTTTTTTTATCCGCAACCTCCGTCGGAGGGGCCCCGTAATGCGCCTTGCAGAAGCTCGCAAAGTGCTGGTACGACGAGAAATCGTACTTGATGGCTATGGCTTTGAGCGAGTTCTGGCCCGAGCATATCTCGCGCAGTATCAACTCGGCCTTCCTCGCGGACATCCACTTGTAGGGCGACTGGCCGAAGCAGCGTTTGAACTTCTTGATGAACCCCGAGACGGAGTAGTTGGCCAGTGCGGCCAGTTCGCCGACCGTCCTGACCGTTGCGTGGTTTGTCAGCACCAGACGGCGGAAATGTATGTCCTCGCCGATCACGGGGTAGAGTATGGCGGAGAGTTCCTGCACGGGATAGGCATACAGCAGCAGGGTGAGCAGCTCGCGCCGCCGCATGTCGAGAAAATCCTCCGAGTCGAGCCCCTCGCTGATGAACCGTCCGGTCATTTTCAGGCTCAGCCCGACGAGCCGGTCGGTCTTGAAGGTGCGCAGTTGCGGCAGGGGAGCGTCGCGCGGCACGGCAAGGTTGCAGATCGAACTCCTGACCGACAGCAGGTGCTCCGCCTCAAAAAGACATATAATAATATGGACGTCGCTCCAGGCCCCGATAATGCAGACGGAGGCCGGAGGCACAAGAAAAAACTCGCCGCCGTCGCCGCGATACTTTTCGGAGCGTTCCGTCTCGACTGTCGCCGTGCCTTTAATGATATATACGAGCGCGGCCTGGTCGCCCTCTTTCAATGTGTATCGCTCTCCTTCTTTCAGGTATAAGATTTTCCAAAAGCGGAAGTTCCCGGAAAAATTGTTCCGTGTCGGCGTTTCCGCTACGGGACGTATGGCTTTCATTGTCTGGCTGTCGGTCTTTTTTAACAGCGCAAATGTAGCGCGTCCGACAACCGTGCGCCAGCATGAATATGCTTCCCGTCCGCCATGTCAGGACAGGTTTATCCTCGCAACATGCCGGTCGCGACACAAAATGAAACTCTCACGGCCTGCGGGCCTAAACTGTTTCGATTTCCGCAAATAAAAATGATCGTTGCAGCGGATGGCGCTGCGGCCATTTGATTTCAACCTGCGCCCCGACTGTTTCTTTGATTCCGTGCGCAGTTCTGCCGGTTTGTCTCCGGCTGTCCCTTTGATTTCGAACTTTGGCCTGGCGGCCTTTCTTTGCCCATCACCCATTCGGTATTTCTTATTCATATTCCGATTACAGGACTTATGGAAATTTCCGAATTATAGATATTTGGAGAATATTTCTTGAAATATTTGTATTTATGCGAATTAAGGATTCAGAGTTAGGGGACGCCTGAAAAAAACATATAAGCAATACGCTACCGACAAGGATATAGCCTGTATTTTTCGGCTTTGCAAAGGTCTGTGGCCTGCGGCCACCCTGATGTAGGGACGCATCGATAGCCGTTCCGAATTTCGGTTGCGGTTTCAGCCTCAGCTTCGATTTCGGGTGCATCTTTCTCAGCGAACTCAGCGAAGCGTCCCCACGCCGACTGCGGGCCACAGAATGTTATTCAGGTCAAGGAAACATTATAAGATATTGACAATAAAGCTTTATACAAAACGGGCACTCGCTCTCAACCCATATGTTTTTCTTGGCAGAAAAAGCACGACAGTAGACATTTCGACGACATTCCGCTGCGCTCCATTTCGCAGGGCGACATAATGACCCTGATTGCACAATTCGCAATTAATCCATATCTTTGCCCCGACGAACATTTGCGGCAAATGTACCTTCTCAACGCAATCATAACTTTCAACGGCTTCTCGACGCAGGCGGCGGCATCGCTGGTCATCGTCGTGGCGCTGCTGACCCTGTCGGCTTTCGTTTCGGGGTCGGAGACGGCGTTTTTCTCGCTCACACCCTCCGACCTCGGACGGATCAAACGCTCGCAAAGCAGGCGCGACGACAAGGTACTGCGCGTGCTCGCCAATCAGGAGTACCTGCTGGCAACGGTGCTGGTGGTCAACAATCTGGTGAACATCGGCGTCGTCATCCTCTCCAACGGAATAATAAACAGCCTGTTCACTTTCGGCCACGGGGCGTGGGAATTCGTGATCAAGGTGATCGTCGTCACATTCATGCTGCTGCTCTTCGGCGAGATCGTGCCCAAAATCTTCGCCGCCAACAACGCCGTGCGCTACGCTACGTTTGCCGCCGTGCCGCTGCTGGTACTGAAACGGCTGTTCAAACCGCTGTCGTTCATACTCATCCGCACAACCAGCCCCATCAGCAACAGCAACGTAGCCTCGCGCAGGGGCGGACTGTCGATTGGCGAGCTCTCCGAGGCGATCGACATCACAGACGGTCAGAGCGACGAGGAGCGCGAGATGCTGAGCGGCATCGTAGACTTCGTGAACACCGAGGTCGAACAGGTCATGCGCCAGCGGCTTGACATCGTGGCCATCAACATTGACGAGGGTTTCGAGGCGGTCAAACGGCGGGTGGTCGAGTCGGGCCATTCGCGCATTCCGATCTACGAGCAGTCGCTCGACAACATCCGTGGCGTGCTATACGTCAAGGACATACTTGCATTCGTAGGCGAGGGCGACGCTTTCCGCTGGCAGGAGAAGCTCCGCAAGCCATACTTCATTCCCGAACACAAAAAGATCAACGACCTGATGGTCGAGTTCAAGAAGAACAAGATCCATCTGGCCATCGTGGTCGACGAATACGGCTCGACGGTCGGTCTGGTCTCGCTCGAAGATATTTTGGAGGAGGTTGTCGGCGAGATCCTCGACGAGTCCGACCGCGAAGAGAGTTCGCTCTACACCCGTCTCGACGACAACACGTTCATCTTCGACGGCAAGTGTCACATCAACGGGCTCACCGAAGTTGCGGGGCTCGACGAGGATATTTTCGACGCAGTGCGCGGCGAGGCCGAGACCGTCGCCGGACTGATGCTCGAACTGCGGCGCGACTTTCTCCACAAGGGCGAAAGCGTGTCGACAGCCGGTGTGCGGTTCACCGCCCTGTCTACGGTAGGCCGCCGCATCGACCGCATAAAAGTCGAGATCACAAGGTAGTTGTGGTTTGATCTCCGGCGCTTTTTCTTGACTTCTTCCTGTCATTCGGCGGTTCGCGCCCCGGCCATTTCGAACAAACTCGATGACCCTCGACTTGGCGTTGATATTTTAATATCATAACCGGACGTTATATCCCACTGCTTTTGCATCCGCAAGCCGGACAGTTCGCCGGGCCGTTAAGAGCCGTAATTTGCGACGATGACAGGAAGATGTATTGCCATAACACATTAAAAATATTACAGTTGTCGGTATCGACGTCGCCAGAAGCAGTTTCACGGCAGCCATCCCCGAGGGTAATGGATACAGGAGGAAAACCTTACTCAACACGGACAATGGAGCCAGGCAATTTATCACTGCTATTGCGTGACACGAGGTCTGAGAATTTTCGCACGGTTGGTGAGAAATTTTCGGTGAGAACTGGTGCAAATTGCGCGAGAAATGAGGACGGAGACGTTCTCATTTTTTGTTTTTTCCTAAAATCCGTATTACTATTGTGGTAACTTGGGGTGTTTTTGGCCTTTTACAAAACCCCAGCCGGTCAGGGACGATAGTTGCAGACTATCCACTCTTCCTGCCTCCGTTGACCGGTTGTGTCAGCACCTTTGCTATGCGGTTAGCTTGAGACCCTACCGCATGGAAGCGGGGGCTTTTTATAGCCCTGCCTCTGTGAATGTCACATTTCCGAGATGCAGATGCACTGGCTGGAATATGGCGAACAGAGCGCGAAAGTCGGCCTCGAACGCAGGTTGCCTGTCAGCCTCGACGCTGGTGATGGAGATGTTCATGTAAAACGACCGATATTCCGCCTCATTATTATAAAGGAATAACCCGTCGTGCCGCGCCTGCGCGTTGTGATCGAGGTCGAAACCACCCACGTCGATAACCACATCGGCAGCCCCCAACGCTATGGCCATGATCCCTATGGAGCCTGGATTGCCGGATAGCCTGTATATGAGTAGTGATAGTGCCAGCACGTCGCGAAAAGCCATACTGTCGAGATCATCTGGCAACAGTTCGACGGGTATTCCGAACTGTCGGCAGAGCAGCGTCAGTTTGAGCATGTCGATCTCGCCGGTGAAGTCGATACCCAACTGTACGGCATTGAGGCCGATCAGTCGATCCTGAAAGGTGCGGTCGAGCGCTACCGTGTTTGTGCCGTTGATGCTGTCGGGAATCAGTTCCATGACGTTACGACAAAATGGTTATGGGCACGGCGCCTTTCACATAGAACTCACCGGGCTGTTTTACCGGCACGTTGACGAACGACAAGGCGACGCTGCCGGAGAGTACGCCTTCGGCCGATAGGATGGCGCGTTGAAGATCGTACACTCCGACCTCGCTGTCGAACGACAGGGACAGGGCATTGAAATACTGTCCGATCTTCTCGTTCACATTGTCGAGCAGCATCTGCCGGGGGAAGTTCAGTATGCCGCGCAGACTGACCCCTCCGGAAACAGGAACCTTGACAGCGCTCTGGAATACCGCCGTCACGCCCATGATCCCGAAGTCGCCCGCGTAGATGCTCTCACGGATGGCAAGCTCCAGATCGGCGTTGTGAGGCTCGCCGTGCATGGCTTCGTCTGTGCCTGCCTTCATGATGGGGATGAGCCTGACGACGCCCGGCGGCAGGGTATTGTCATCCGACTTGCGGACGATCCTGATGTCGGCCACGCCCGGTACTCCGAGTATGCGCTGCCGGTATGCTTCGAGCGTTCCGGCATTGCCGCGCGTGGCGGCGAGGATGCGCAGGCGATAATCGTCGTCTGCCTCCCACTCGAAGCGCGGCACGTTGAACAGCTGGCCCCATGTGTCGAGATCGTCGCCGGAGGCATACTGCACGAAGTTCTGGCGCATCAGGCGTTCCATCTCTCCACGCAGGATCATCTCGCGGTAGGCCATGCAGTCGATGACGATCCGCTCAGGATCGGCCGGGTTTAGCGTCATCCCTGCACGCTGTTGATAGTCAGCGATAATGTCGGAGAGTATCTGTTCCGGATCGTTAGGTATAAACTCTTTTTCTGCCATGACGGTTATGATATTGTGGCTGTCGCCGTTGCTGTGGTGGCTCCGGTCTGAGCAGTCGGGGTGCCTGCGGTTGAGACCGGAATGCCGGCCGGAACGACGATCGCGGCCATTTTGATATGGTTGTCGATAAGCGTGGCCAGTCGGTCGGCGAACTCTTCGTCGGAGCCATCCTGTCGGGTGCGCATATCCTGCAACAGCGTCAGGATGCTGGTTTTGAGGTTGTTCTTAACGAGGGTCATAATCAGCGGAAGAGATTGTCAATAAGGGTTTCGCATTGCTCGACAGCGGCTATCGTCGGAGGTAGCGGCGTACCGCTCGGCCCTGTGGATGTCGATACGGTGAGGTTTTTAACGGCGCTCAAAACCTGTTTCAAGATGGTTTTAATGTCGACCAAATCGTTCTTAAAATCGACCTTGTCGCCTGACAGTTCGAGTACGGCCGCGCCGTATTGGAGATGCAGCCCGTCCTCGTCGGCGTCAGCCGGTACCGGATCGACCTCGGAGAATACCGCGCCCAGAGCGATGTTCTTGCCCGATTCAAGCCAGCAGACAACTTGCGTGCCGACGCTGGGCAGCGAGAACGAGGCGTTGCTGCCGGTGGTGGACTGCAATACGACGCATTCCGCCTCGGTCTGGAGATGGTAAAACTGCACCACCACCGCGCCGCGCTCCCGTATGCGGCTCTTTACCGTTCCTGTCTCGATCATTGCTCTTTCTTTTTGGCTTCGGGCCGTTGCAGTTTGATGCGGGTGGTATAGCCTCCGTCTGATACCGAGTGAGTGGCTTCGCCTATTATATACAGGCTGTCGAACCGTCCGAAGCCGGAGGTCTCAACCGCCACTCCCGCGCGGAGACGAACGTCGCCCTCCATGTTGAGCGTGAACTCGACACCTTTCTTGTTGCGATCCTTTATGTAGTCGGCAGCTTTGGATGCCGCCTCGCCGTTGTTCTTGACCTCCTCCCAGATCAGGGCCGAGCCGCCACCCTTGATCTTTGCATCGTAGCTGCCGAAGAACTCCCGCTTGGTTGTTCTGTCCCACCACTTTACTGTGCACTTCGATATGCGTCCGGCAGCCTTATCGCTTATGTCGTAAGAGATCACCTCGCGACTGTCTATCGTTATGAACGCCCCAGAGGAGAGCAGATCATCGAGCAGATAGAATATCAGCGTGTCGTTCTCTATTTTGAGTATGCGGCCCGTTTCGTGGGCCAGACGGTTGATGAATTGCAGCCCTGTTTCCTGTTGCAGCCCGCTCCACGTGCCCGACAGATCGCCGACGACTTTGTAGCCCAACTTTTCGGCCTCGCCGTTCACGATCTCCTCTATCGGACGGTTCTCGTAATTGCACCTCGCTTCGGGAGCGTAGATCACAAGCGACGGCAGACTCAGGCCGCGTATGGAACAACTGTCGCCGGATGCTCCGCCGGTGAGCTTCACTTCATCCACCCAGAACGCGCCGCAGTCCATCACAAGGCCGGTCTCGAAGCCTATCATGACCGAGATACGGTCGTTCACATCGGGAAACCAATCCCACAGGAACAATCCGGACGAGTTGTTCAGATCGATGTCGAGTTCGCCCGCCTTGCCGTCGAGATGGTCGCGGAATGTAACGCCTTTCAGTATCGGGGCGAGGTCGCCGGTGACGTCCCTGCCCTGATAGATGATAATTGCTGTCTGTTTCAGTCTTTCCACGGCGCTTTGACGGTCGAAATTAACGGTTTGCGGACAGGAAGTTGTTCCGGTATCACGATCTCGACGCCCTCCGGAATATGAGAATCGTACAGGTCGATCAGATGGCGGTTCGCAGCCATGAGCGCCGGGGCCAACGCGGTGTCGCCCAGCAGATCGTAGGCCAACAAGTCCCAGCGGTCGCAGTATTTCGTGGTCGTGACTTTCATCGTACAGCCACTCTGCGGGCGTTTTTAACGGTTCTTGGACGGGCCTCCGTCCTGCGCTGATCGACCACCTGACGGTCGGAGTATTCCAGCAGGTTGATGGTAACGTCGGCCTCAGTGATGGTTCCCGATGCGTCGGTGCGCGTGATGGTCACAGGGCGATCGACGATCACGTAGTTGCCCTTGTAAACGCCGTCGGCAAAGACCAGCAACTGCGGCATACCTGATTGTCGCATGGCGTCGATCTGCGCCAACATCCCGGCAACGTTGAGGCCCAGCGCCGAGCGTAGCGTGACGCCGATGGTGATCTCAGAGAGCGTTTCGCCGATGGCCTGCAACGACGGCTTGCCGGAAGATATGGATATAACGGCATAATTGTATCCGGCGTTCTCCTCGAACGATGTAACGCCATCCTGAGCGGTCATGGTAAGTTCGCCGAGCCTAAGATACTGCATACGATCCTCTACCCTCCTTTCTGAGTTGCTCCTTGATAATTTCGGTTATTTCGGCGGCGCTGTCCCTTAACGTTTTGAGCAGGTCTTCGCGTCCTTTCTGTGTCAGATCGCCCGAAACGTTGATGACCGGATTGTAAGCTACCGACACATTCGACGAGGCAGACGGAGCGGTAGCCATCGACGGCTCGCCCTGCGGCATGGATGACATATCTCCCATATCCATTCCGCCAAGCTCTTCCATTTCGGGCATGGTTGCTGACTGTCCCTTTTTTGCCTCTTGCTCTCGCTCTTTCTCGGCTTGCTTGGCCCGCTCTTCGGTGAGATGACGGTCGTAGTTGCCGGAGATGCTTTTGGCCGTCTCCGTAGCGGTCTTAACCGGGGCCACATAAGCGTCAACAGCTCCGTTGAACCCCTCCACCACATTTTTGCCCGCATCTTTCAGACTGCCGCCCTTGAACAGCGTACCTATGGCTTTCACCACGCCGCTTATCAGACTGTAAGCCGCTTTGAACGGAGCAACGATCCACTGGAAGACTGCCTTGCCGAAACCCTTGATGGCGTCCCAAATTGTGAGGATCACCGCCCTGAACCCTGCGAACTTGTTCCAGCACAACACCACGGCGGCGACCAGCGCCATTATACCCAGCACGATCCACGTCACGGGGTTGGCCAGCAGCGCGACCGTCCACGCCCACGTCGATGCGATGATCCCTCCCAAGGCAGGGAGCAGACCTTGGATCATTGCAACTTTCAGGAAACGCAGCGCCTTGACGAATCCGCTCTGTATGGCCGTGGCCACGATGGTGCGCTTGCTCCACAGGTCGGTCATAAAGGCGGCCGCCATCTGCGCTTTGGAACATATCAGCGTCCAGAATGCGGAGAGGCGCGTTGCGATGTGCAGACCCTGCATGAACTTGACCATAGTTCCGACCTTGCCGATCACGAATCCGAACGCGCCTATCGTACCTCTGACGACCGTTCCTACCCCTGCAAACAGCGGCGAGAGCGAAGTTAACATACTCGTGAGTTGGCTTGTGGTCTGAATGAAGTTCATGATACCGGTAGAATGTTCGGTCAGCTTCATGCTCCACTCATTGAACCGCGCGGCCTGCACTTTGAGCCGCTGGTTCCATGTGTCCGTATTCGTGGCCGCCTGCTCTGCGGCCACGTTGGTGTCGGTCACCTGTTTGGTCAGGTCAGCCACCGCGTCGGAGTTGGCGATAAGGAACTGTGCAGCGGCCATATTCTCCATGCCGAACACCTTGGCCATGTAAGCAGCATCCCTGTATTTAGATTTGAGCTTGTCGAGGGCCTCGGCGAGAGAGGTCTTACTGAAATTAACTTTGAGGGTTGTCTGCATTTTGAGCAGGATATTGCGCAATGCGGTTCCAGCCTCCGCCCCTTTCAGGTTATTCTGGCTGAGCACCTCCGTGGCTCCGGCAACGTCTTCTACTTTTAGCCCTGCGGCGTTGGCTGCAGCGCCGACGACCTTGAACGACATGGCCAGATCGTTCACCTCTGCCGCTCCGTATTTCGATCCGGCGGCCATGACGTTGATCACGCGGTTGGCTTCCGAAGCCTGCAAGCCGAACTGGTTGATGGTTCCGGCCATGGCGTTGGCCGCATCCTCCAACGACAGACCTCCAGCCTGTGCGAGGGTGATCGTCCGTTGCTGTAGTTCGATCAACCCGTCCATGCCGATCTTGTCGACGTCGATCTGCGAGGCAAGCAGAGAGAAAGCCTTCACTGCCCCTGTCGCGCCCAGTCCGGATTCGATACCGGTACGGCGGGCTATATCGCCGAGTTTTTTCAGATCGTCGCCGACGATGCCGGTGATGCCGGACAGTTCAGCCATCTGTTGCTCGAAGTCACGGAACGGTTGCGAAAGTTGAGCAACGGTATTGCCCATGCGTTCGAACAGTTCGGAGGTCTGGTTGAATTTCCACAAACACCCCTGCACTTTGTTCATCGTGCGCATAACCCCTGAGAAATTCTTTTCGATATTCCTCAGGGGCTGCGTGGCCTTGTTGATGACGTCGAATACAACGGAGATTTGCATTTGTGAAATTTTTTGTATCTTTGAGGCGTGATGAACAAAGCAGGCAAAATATCATCGGCCGTTACATCGCTGATTCTGTCGGCCCTGTATGTCTTTATCGGCATAACGTTCGCCTGCAGTTGGAGTTTCGCAACGGCGACGGACTGGGCCATATATATAGGCCTGATGATAGCGCTGTTCTTGTGGCTGGCATATTGCAAATGGCTTTCGGGCCGGTGGCTCAAAGGCGTTTAGTCTGCTGGTTCAACTCATCCATAAATTCCTCCAACTCTCCCATCCAGTAGTCGAACACCGGCAGCGTCATGCCCATCACGCTGTCGTAGCCGAAGCGTCCTTCCCGGACAAGAGCGATAACGTCTCGTCCGATCCCAGCAGCCCGGCCTGAGTGAGCTCGAGCTGCAAGTCCAAAAAAACCGTCAACGGCAGCCTCTGCACGTCCTCCATCGTTATCTGTTTGCCGTCAAATGTACATATCTGCGATATGAGCGCCGAGGCAATGGATATTTCGTCGCCATGCTTTTTCGCCTCTACCATGTCGGATACCAGCGGCTCGCGAACCTCGATATGCTCGAACCCCTGCGCCTCACTTCTTTTGATTGTGATTTTCATATATTTACATGTTTGATATTTAGTCGAGCCACACCGCCTCTTCGATGGAGCCGAGCGTCAGGTTGTCGTTTTCATCGAAATCCAACACAATCCCACGCGACTGCCCTGCCTGAGGCGTGACGGGTAATTCGAGCCAGACAGACCGGAGCGCCCCGCCGTCGGGTGGGAAGTATTTCACGCGAACCGTCACCGCCTTGCCCGGCTCGAACATCACTTTGGCGACATC
>JAIRQC010000014.1 GCA_031256675.1 Rikenellaceae bacterium | reverse complement strand
AATATCGACTCGCTGTTGCAATTCGTTGGCTATCAGAAACTGAGCATCGAGAACGGCCGTCTGCGCAAGGCCGATCCGCGTATGGCCGTCGACCTTAACTCCGTTGCCAAAGGCTACAGTTCCGACCTGCTGGGCATGTTGCTGGAACAGCTTGGCTACAAGAATTTTATGGTCGAAGTCGGAGGCGAGATCGTCGCGCGGGGCCGCAATGCCGGGCGGCAGCCGTGGCGCGTCGGGGTGGACAAGCCGATAGAGGACAACATACTGCCGGGGGGGGTGCTCGACACGGTTATCATGCTCACCGACAAGGCATTGGCCACCAGCGGCAATTACCGCAACTATCACCTCGGAGCGGACGGGCGGCGTATCGTTCATACAATCAATCCGTTGACCGGCCTCAGCGAACCGACCGACATGCTTTCGGCCACCGTCGTCGCCGACCGTTGCGCCATCGCCGACGCCTACGCCACCATGTTCATGGCGATGGGTTCCGTGCGCGCCATAGCCTTCGCCCGCGAGAGGCGCGAGGTGCGGGTCTACTTCATCTACACCGGAAGCGACGGTAAAATACAAAGGTTCACAAACTTATGAAACGGGTAAAATTCATATACAACCCCTCGTCGGGCGACAATCAGGTCTACTCCTGCCTCGACGAGATTATCGCGCTCTATCAGCGGGCGGGCTATTCGCTTGTGCCTTACCGTCTCGACTTCGCCGCGCGGCACGAAGAGGCGATAGAGGACATAGACGAAACCTACCACCACGTTCTGGCGGCCGGAGGCGACGGGACGGTAAATCACGTGGTCAACATGTTGCAGCACAACAGTATAGACATTCCGCTGGCGATCATTCCCACCGGGACGGCCAACGACTTCGCCAAACACATAGGGATGCCGGGCGACATTCTCGACTGTTGTCGGCGGATACTCGGCGGCGAGGCGCGCCCCGTCGACATCGGACTGGCGAGCGGGGCGGGGCAGGGGCGCTATTTCATCAACATCTTCGCCTGCGGCCTCTTCACCGAAATCTCGCACAAGACCAGCTCCCTGATGAAGAACACCTTCGGGCGGATGGCCTACATTTTCGGCACGCTCGGCGAGATGCCCAACCTGCGGCGCATGAACCTGCGCATTGCCTCCGACGGCGGCAGTTTCGAGGGTAGTTGCCTGCTGCTGGCGGTCTTCAACGGCAAAACCGCCGGACAGATGCCCGTCGCCCACCGCGCGCGCATCGACGACGGGCTGCTCGACGTGGTGATCCTGCGCGGCGAGCGGACGCTGGCCGCGCTGGCCGAATCGGTGGCCCACCTGACCACTGCCGGCAAACCCACACGTGTGAAACAGAGCGAGATAGTCCACTTTCAATGTTCTCAGTTGACCATTGAGAGCCGCGCCGACAAACACGGCAAGCATGACGAGCCGACCGACGTGGACGGTCAGCCAGGCCCTGCATTCCCCCTGAAAATCACCTGTCTGCCCGGAGCGCAGCAGATCATAATGCCAGGCAAGGTGCAGAAATCAAAAAAAACGTGACGACATCATTATAAGAAGCCTCGCCGAAACAAAATCCGTCCGCAAAACGTATTTATAATAACATTGGATTACACTCACTAAACAGATGATTATGAAAAGGTCGGCTTTTATCTTTGCATTAGTTTTGTGTTCGGTATGCGCCGAGGCCCAGACGGAAGCGGGCGGACAGACAGCGCAAAGGCAGCACGTTTTCTATCTCGGGGCAGGCGCAGGGTTCGATTATGCGGGCGTCGGGGCCAAATTCGAGTACCTGCCCGTGAAAAATTTCGGCATATTCGGCGCCCTGGGATACAATTTCTCCAGCGTGGGGGGCGACGTCGGGGTCGCATGGAAAGTCATGCCCGACAAAAAGGTCTCGTTCAACCCCATGCTCATTTATGGCTACAACGGCGCACTGAAAGTAACGGGAGCGTCGCAATACGACGCAATCTCATACGGGGTAAGCATCGGCGCTAACCTCGACATAACCCTCGGCAAAAAAAGCAACAAACTCAGCGTAGGCCTGTTCGTGCCATTCCGTTCGAAGGAGTTCAACGACAAGTACAACGCAGCAAAGGCCAACCCGAACATCAAATTCGACACCCCATTGCTGCCCGTAAATTTCAGCGTCGGTTACAATTTCCTGTTATGAAAGTCGGGGCAGGCCTGCCTTTATGGCCGGTTTGACCGGTTTGCGACAGCCTGTCCTGCGCAGTTGCTCTTAACGCCGAACTGACGGCCTGTCAGGGGCTGTTAGCGTTAATGCGCGTCGAACCAGCTTTCGCCCGCGCCGACCTCTACGGTGAGTTTCACCGACAGGTCGGCAGCCTCCTCCATAGCCTCTTTGAGTATCTTTTCAACCTGTTGCCGTTCAGACCTTAGCGTGTCGACGACAAGTTCGTCGTGCACCTGCAATATCACCTGCGAGCGGACGCCTTCGACCCGGAAACGGCGCATGACCTCCGTCATGGCCAGTTTCATAATGTCGGCTGCGCTGCCCTGCAGCGGAGTGTTGATGGCGTTGCGCTCGGCCAGGCCGCGGACGTTGGCGTTGGAGGAGCGGATGTCGGGCAGGTGGCGTTTACGTCCGAAAATCGTCGTGACATAACCCTGCTCGCGCGCTTTGAGGATGGTGTTCTCCATGTACTGTTTCACTCCGGGATACGAAGCGAAATACCCGTCGATCAGAGCTTTGGCTTCGGCGCGCGGGATGTTGAGCCGTTGCGAGAGGCCGAAAGGCGAGATGCCGTAGATGATGCCGAAGTTGGCCGTTTTGGCGCGGCGCCGCTGTTCGGAAGTGACCTCGGAGAGCGGCACATCATAAATTTTGGCGGCGGTGGCTGCGTGGACGTCCTCGCCGCGCTCGAAAGCCTCGATCAGCCCGCGATCGCCGCTCAGGTGGGCCATCAGCCGCAATTCGACCTGCGAATAGTCGGCTGAAAGCAATATGTGGTCATTGTCGCAGGGAATGAACGCCTTGCGTATCTCGCGCCCCATCTCGTCGCGGATGGGTATGTTTTGCAGGTTTGGGTTGGTGGAGCTGAGGCGTCCGGTGACGGTAACGGCCTGATTGAACGACGTATGCACCCGTCCGGTACGCGGATTGACCAGTTGCGGCAACGCCTCGACGTAGGTCGACAGCAGTTTTTTCACGCCGCGGTATTCGAGCACCAGCCCGACAATCGGGTGGCGGTCGGCAAGCGACTGGAGCGTCTCCTCGTCAGTGCTGAACTGCCCGCTGCGGGTCTTGCCGGGGTTGGGGGCGATCTTCATTTTCAGGAAGAGCGTCTGGCCCAACTGCCTGGCCGAATTGATGTTGAGCGTCGGTTCGTCGGCCAGTGCCCGTATTTGCGTTTCGAGCTCCGCGAGCTTGCCGTTGAGCGTAACAGCGTAATCGGCAAGGAATTGCGTGTCTATCTTCACTCCGGCCATCTCAATCTCGGCCAGTGTGTCGACCAGCGGCTCCTCGATGCGGCGGTAAAGTTCGTCGAGACCCTGCCCGACGATTTGCGGCCACAGCAACTGTTTGAGCTGCAAGGTTATATCGGCGTCTTCGGCGGCATATTCTGCCACCCGTTCGGGCGGGACCATGTCCATCGTAATCTGCCGCGCCCCGCGCCCGATCAGCGTCTCGATCGAGATCGGATCGTAGCCTAACAGCACGCGCGCCAAGTGGTTCATGTTATGGCGCGAATCGGCGTCGAGCAGGTAATGGAGGATCATCGTATCGTACCTGAAGCCGCGCACCCTTATGTTTGAGGCTGCCAGCATCATAATGTCAAACTTTGTGTTCTGGCCGATCTTGGCCGTCGTATCGTCCTCGAACAGAGGTCTTAACAGGTTAAGTTTCGGGTCGTCCCTCTCGAGCGGGATGTAGTATGCCTCGTGCGGTTCGACGGCCAGCGACAGGCCTATTATCCTGCTGGTCAGCGGGTCGAGGCCGGTGGTTTCGGCGTCGAAGCAGAACTCGCTGTATGTCTTTAATCTGGCGACGAGTGCGGCGACCTCCGCCTCCGTGCGAACAAGATGATATTTATGGTCGGTCGTGGCCGCCGTAGCATATTGCGCAGGCTGGTCGAAGAGATCGGGCTGAGCAACCGCCGCCGCGCTAAACAGGTCGGGTTGAGGATTTTGGGCGGTTTTAGAGGGGCCGGAGGAGGTTTCTCCAAAACCGCCTCCCATGCCGGCAGCCGCGCCGCCCGTTTCCAGCGCGCGGATCAACGATGTGAACCCCAGTTCTTTATACACTTTTATCAACGCCTCGCGGTCGGGCTCTTCCATGCGCAGTTTCTCGGGGTCGAACTCTATGGGAGCGTCGGTGCGGATCGTCGCAAGCGTCTTTGACAGAGCTATCTGCTCGCGCGACGCATCGAGGTTCTCGCGCTGTTTACCCTTGATTTTGTCGAGATTTTCCAGCAGATTTTCCACCGTGCCCCACTCGCCGACAAGTTTCGAAGCTCCCTTCTCGCCGATGCCCGCCACGCCGGGGATATTGTCCGAAGCGTCGCCCCAAAGCGTCAGAATATCAATTACATGCACAGGATCGGCAATGCCGTATTGCTCCCTGATCTCGCGCGGGCCGCAAATCTCGAAGCCATCCTTCGTCGGCTTGTACATGGCGATGCGCTCCTCGACCAGCTGCCCGAAATCCTTGTCGGGCGTCACCATAAAGACCTGATAGCCAGCCGACGAAGCCCGCTTGGCCAGCGTGCCGATCACATCGTCGGCCTCGAAACCCGCCGCTTCGAGTATCGGGATACGCATCGCCTCCAGCGCCTGCTTGATATATGGCACAGAGAGAGTTATATCATCCGGCGTCTCCTGCCTGTTGGCCTTGTACTGCGGGTAGAGTTCGCGACGGAAACTGCCACCTTTCAGATCGAACGCCACACCGATATATTGCGGATGCTCCCTCGCTATCAGCTCTTTAAGGAATTTCACGAAACCGAACACGGCCGAGGTATTCATCCCCTGCGCATTGCGCATCGGTCGCCCGAGAAAAGCGTAATAGTTGCGGTAGATCAGCGCATAAGCGTCGATCAGAAAAAGTTTTTCCATGCTTGTGGTTTGTCTAAATTTCAATCATTATCATCGGCGAACCACTCGGCGCAGGAAGATGCGGTCTCGTGCAGGCGCAGGCTGTAAAGGCGCAGTCCGGCAGGCAGGGCGGCGCGCAGTACCGAAGCGAAATCGACGGCCATATTCTCGCAGGTAGGCTGATAATCAACCGCTACCACGCGCTCAAACCCCGGCAGGCCGGCAGGCAGACGCCCGGCCAGCGAACGTCGCACGACCAGCGAATGGTCGAACCGTTCGACAATCAGGCCGTTAACCAGCCGTTTGAGCTCGCCGAAATCGATCGTCATGCCGTTTTTCGGGCTCGTTTCGTCTTGCAAGGGCGTGCCCTGTACCGTGACGAACAGCCGATAGGAGTGGCCGTGAATATGGCTGCACAGCCCGTCGTAACCTTCGAGCATATGGGCCATTTCGAAGCGGAACTCCCGCATAACCCGCACAATACTCATAAGTTATCGTCTATAAAGACCTGTCGCGAAAATGGCTCCATCAGCGAGATAAATGTCTCGGTGTCGTAGATGGTAGGTATTTTGCGTATCTTGTCGAACAGGGTGTGCATCATGTGGTCGTTGTCGCGGCAGTAGACTTTGAGCAGGATCGAGTAGTGTCCCGCAATAAAGTGGCACTCAACGATTTCGTTAATCTCTTTGAGCCGCGCGATCGTGTCGTCGTTCGACGCGGGGTCTTTGAGCTGCACCCCGATTATGGCGCAAACATCGTAGCCCAACAGCCGCGGATCGATGTCGATCTTCGAGCCGAGGATCACGCCCGCCTCATCCAACTTCTTTACCCTTTGATGTATAGCCGCCCCGGAAATGCCGCACTCGCGCGCAATTTCGAGGAATGGCATTCGGGCATTTTCGACCAGATAGCGAAGTATCTTGCGGTCGATCTCGTCAATTGTAACTTTTGCCATAACGTCGATTGATTTTGCGTAAAATTAGTTACAATTTGCAACGTATGAAAATTTTTTGAGAAAATAATGGGATTTTCACTCGAAACTGCCTAAATTTGTCGGTCGGATATTTGTCGGGCGGAGGCTTTCGGAAGCATAAAAATATAATCATTCATAAAACACAGCAATCATGCAAAACATTGAGAGTTACAACTTTCAGGGCAAGCGAGCCATCATCCGCGTCGATTTCAACGTGCCGCTGAACGAGGCGTTCGAGGTGACGGACGACACACGCATCCGCGCCGCCATCCCGACAATCAAAAAAGCGCTCGCCGGCGGCGGTTCGGTGATCCTGATGTCACATCTGGGCCGCCCGAAAAAGGGGCCGGAGGATAAATTCTCGCTGCGCCACATCATTCCCGCCGTCGAAAAACGGTTGGGCGTGGCCATCGACTTTGCCCCCGACTGCATGGGCGACGAGGCAGCCGCAAAGTCCGCCGCATTGAAGCCGGGACAGGTCCTGATGATCGAAAACCTTCGATTTTACGCCGAGGAGGAGGGCAAGCCGCGCGGACTGGCCGACGACGCTACCGACGAGCAGAAGGCCGAGGCAAAAAAGGCAATCAAGGCGAGCCAGAAAGATTTCGTGAAGCGTCTC
>JAIRQC010000095.1 GCA_031256675.1 Rikenellaceae bacterium | reverse complement strand
ACTTTGACGGAGGCCTTCATCCTGGCCGCGAGCAGCAGGCCGAACTGCGGCCCCGCCTCGCTGTCCAACTTGTCGATAACGTAATATTTGGCAACGATCGGCAGGTTCAAATAACTTGTATTCATGTTGATCTTCGCTACTCCCATGATAGACTCTTTGAGTTTGTAGTTGGCCCACTGCGCAGAATAAACGAGGTCGAACTGAACGGCGAACTTGTCGGAAAAGCCATACTCGGCCAGTGCGCCCGCGTAAAAACCGGGGTTGATTTTTTTCATGGATGGAATGCCTGCGTCGCTAAATCTGTCAGCCAGGTCGATCGAGTTGGTCGACAAGCCGAATCCTGCCTTTACCCGTACCTGAACCCCCGAGCCGAAACAGTCCCGCAAACAATTGCAACACACGCAACCGACAAGATAATTTTTTTCATAATTTTAATTGTTTGAGTTTTAACGCGATGATTACTTCGATACATTGCCATGTAAATATAAAAAATTATGGCAATGCATACAATAGAGGCTTTTTTTGATGTTTTTGGATAAATCATGCGAATTAAGTATTCGTTCAGAGCGACATAACAAACTTCAACCATGTATCTGCTTCGCTTGGGATGACATACGGAGATGGAGACGCCGATCTCGGCCCCGTAGAAGCCTTGCGGAGAGCGATAGCTACGGCGTACTATTGTTTTGATTTCGCAATTGACTATCTTTGCAGCCATGAAAAAAAGAATAGTCGCCCCGTCGGTACTCTCGGCGGATTTCGGCCATTTGGAACGCGATGTGCGGATGGTTGCGCACAGCAGGGCCGAGTGGATACATCTGGATGTGATGGACGGGGTGTTCGTGCCCAACATCTCGTTCGGCTTTCCTGTGTTGAAGGCTGTCGTGGCGGCGGCGCAGGGCAAAACCATCGACACGCACCTGATGACTGTCGAGCCGGAGCGATATTTGAAACGCTTTGCCGAGGCGGGGTCGAACTGTATTACGTTCCATGTCGAGGCGACGCACAATCCTCAGAAATGCATCGATATTATCCATGAAGCGGGGGCGCGGGCGGGAATATGCATCAAGCCCGCAACGCCGGTCGAGGCCATAGCGCCGTGGCTGCCGCAGATCGACCTCGTGCTGATCATGAGCGTCGAACCGGGCTTCGGGGGACAGACGTTCATGCCGGTCGGACTGGACAAGGCGCGCCAGCTGGACAGGCTGAGACGCGAACGGGGATACAAATATTTTATAGAGATGGACGGCGGTATAGGGGCGCACAACGCTGCCGTGGTATATGGCGCGGGGTGCGAGGCGATAGTTGCGGGCAATGCGGTTTTCGGCGCGGAAGATCCCGAGATGGAGATCGTAAAAATACTCGAAGCGCAATGATCTCTGTCGACAACCTTACGGTGAGTTTCGGCGGCTGGAACCTCTTCGAGGGGATCTCGCTGCTGGTCAACCCCAAAGACCGCATCGGGCTGGTCGGCAAAAACGGGGCGGGCAAGAGCACCCTGCTCAAAGTCATTACCGGCGAGCAGCCCGCAAGCTCCGGCGGCGTGTCGCACAACGGCGACTGCACCATCGGCTACCTGCCGCAACAGATGCGCACCTCCGATACGGCCACGCTTTACGACGAGACGGCCAGGGCTTTCGACGAACTGCTCGCCATGGAGCGCGAGATAGCTTCGCTCACCGACGAGATAGCCTCGCGCGACGACTACCACAGCGACGCCTACCAGCGGCTGATCCACTCTCTGGCCGACCTCACCGACCGTTATCATATTCTTGGCGGCGAGAGCCGCGAGGCCGACATAGAGAAGACGCTGCTCGGGCTGGGTTTCCGGCGCGGCGATTTCGACCGTCCGACCTGCGAGTTCAGCGGCGGGTGGCGGATGCGCATCGAGCTGGCCAAGCTGCTCCTGCGCAGGCCGTCGCTGCTGCTGCTCGACGAACCGACCAACCACCTCGACATCGAGAGCATCCGCTGGCTGGAAGATTATCTGCGCAGCTTCGGCGGCGCGCTGCTGCTCATCTCGCACGACCGCGCATTTCTCGACAACGTCACCACCCGCACCGTCGAGCTGTCGCTGGGCCGTCTCTATGATTACAAGGCGCCGTACAGCCGCTATGTGGAGTTGCGGCGCGAGAGGCGCGAGCAGCAGATGGCCGCCTACGCCAACCAGCAGCGGATGATCGAGAAGACCGAGGAGTTCATCGAGAAGTTCCGCTACAAGCCGACGAAATCCAACCAGGTGCAGTCGCGCGTCAAGCAGCTCGAACGGCTCGAACGGCTCGAGGTCGAGGAGGAGGACCTGGCCGCGCTGAACATCAGGTTCCCGCCCGCGCCGCGCTCCGGTCAGGTTGTGGTGGAGGTCAAGGGGGCGGGCAAGGCCTTCGGCGACCACCGCGTATTCTCCGGGGCGGAGTTCCACATTGAGCGGGGCGAGAAGGTGGCCCTCGTGGGGCGCAACGGCGAGGGCAAGACCACTTTCGTGCGCATGATCCTCGGCCAGACGAAACCGACGGAGGGGATGGTACGGGTGGGTTACAACGTCAACACGGGTTACTTCGCCCAGAACCAGGACGATTTGATGAACGGCGACTTCACGGTGTTCGACACTCTGGACAGGGTGGCCGTGGGCGACATTCGCACCCGCCTGCGCGATATTCTGGGGGCGTTCCTGTTCCGCGGCGACGAGGTGGACAAGAAGGTGAAGGTTTTGTCGGGCGGAGAGCGGTCGCGGCTGGCGATGGCGCGGCTGATGCTCGAACCATTCAACCTGCTGCTGCTCGACGAACCCACCAACCATATGGACATGCGCTCCAAAGATATATTGAAGGGGGCGCTGCAACGTTACGACGGCACGCTGATAGTCGTTTCGCACGACCGCGAGTTCCTCGACTGCCTTGTCGACAAGGTGTACGAGTTCCGCGACGGCCGCGTAAAGGAGTATCTGGGCGGGATATACTACTTCCTCGAGAAACGCTCGCTGGAGGAGCTTCGCCAGGTCGAAGAGCGCGCTGCGCCCGTTGTCCAGGCGCCTGCTCCTGCGACTCTCGGTCGTGAGGAGTACCTGCGCCGCAAGGAGAACGAGAAAACGGTGCGCCGTGCCGCTGCGCAGATCGAACAGATCGAACGCGACATCGCCGCCTCCGAAGCCGAGATAGCCTCATGGGAGCTCCGCCTCGCCGACCCTGCCGCCCACAACATCGACCCCTCCAACCCCGCGGGCTTCAAGGCCTACGAAGAGCTCAAAACCCGCCTCGCATCCCAGATGCGCCGCTGGGAACAGCTCAACTACGAACTGGATATATTGAACAGCTGAATTTATTCCCTGCCCGTCGGCGTGCGGGGCACAAGGGACAAAACATCATAAAAAATGGCAAATCTGGTATTCGGCGTCCGTCCTGTTGTCGAGGCGATCGAGGCGGGGCGAAGCATTGACAAGGTCTATCTGCGCCGCGGGGCGGAGGGGCAGCTGCTGGGCGAGTTGCGCGAGCTGTGCCGCCGCCGGAGGATCAACACGCAGGATGTGCCTGTGGAGAAGCTCGACCGGCTGACGCGAGGCAACCATCAGGGCGTGGTGGCGCAGATCGCCGAGATCGGGTACATATCCGTTGAGGAGATGCTTTTGCGAACGCCGGCGGACGAAAATCCGCTGCTGGTGCTCTTCGACGGGGTGACCGACGTGCGCAACTTCGGGGCCATAGCCCGCAGCGCGGAGTGTGCCGGGGCGCACGGACTTGTCGTGCCGATGAAGAATGCCGCGCCGGTCAACGCCGAGGCAATCAAGAGTTCGTCCGGCGCGCTGAGCCGCATCGCCGTGAGCCGCGTCGGAAGCATCCGCAACACCGTGAAACTGTTGCAGGCTGCCGGAATAAAAGTCATAGCCGCCACCGAAAAGGGCAGCGAGCTGATCTTCGACGCCGACCTGACGGGCCCCATAGCGATCGTTATGGGCAGCGAGGAGCGGGGAATATCGCGCGAAGTGCTCAAACTGTGCGACAAACAGCTTGCCATTCCGCTGGTGGGGGCCGTGGAGTCGCTCAACGTCTCGGCTGCGGCAGCCGTAATGCTGTTCGAGATAGTCAGACAGAGGATACATTAGTCGTCCGTAACAAAAAAGTTCGGGCCCGGATATGAAAAATATCCGGGCCCGAACTTTTTGTGCACATAATCGCCCGAACGGCAAGATTTTTAGCCGCTACGACAATAAACGGCACGTTTTTTGCATGGTATTTATATCGGACTGTAACAGGCGGAAGCCAAAACAACGAACAGCTTTATTATCATGCTGTTAGGCTGTGTGTTTGTTGCCGTACACGCTCTTTTTCGACATGCCGAACAGGTACCACATAAAAATGAATTATTAAAAAACCACATCATGAAAAAAGAAATTTTCGCAGCCGTCGCAATGGCGGTCATGCTCGTAGCAGCTGCGTCGTGCAAGCACGACGGTGGCGAACCGGACTACTCCGAGGGAGAGCTCTCCTCGGTGACGGTCAGGATCGCCGGCGAGGACAGCCGCGCCCCGTCGACCGACGACCTCACCCAAGCGCAGGAGTCGACCATCAAGAACTACACCGTCCTGGTCTTCAACTACGCCACCGGCAAGCTGGAGGGCATGGCCATTAGCAACGACCCCACCACGCCGGTCACCGTCGACAACCTGCTGAACATCGGCGCCAAACGCATCGTGATTGTCGCCAACACCTCCTCCGCGATGGGATTCCCCGTCATGACCGTCGGCACGAGCAACTACTCGGCGCTGAGTTCGAGCCACTTTACGCTCGACTATCAAAAGACCATCAGGCAGGACGTTATTGACAACGGCCTGGTCATGACGGGCGAGTATCCCGACGCGGTGATGCTCAACCCGAAGCCTGCGGCAAACCTCATTACGGTGACCATCAGGCGCATCGTGGCCAAGTTGGTGCTGGGCTCCATCACCGTCGGCGAGGCGAACGACGACATCTCCATGTTCTCGATCAAGGGGGTCACGATTCAGCAGGCCAACTCGCAAAGCAACTTCTCTACCGGCGACCCCGCGACAGGAGGCGACCAGTGGGGCGGCCTTATCGGGACGGGTACCACCGCTACCAAGTCATACCTGTACAACAACATCACTGCCCTTGCATCCACCATCGTGGCGGGTGACCCGACCACTTTCGGCAACTTCTTCTACGTCTTCCCCAACGCCGCGGCCAATCCCGTCAAGCTATGTATCCATGCCACTTACGACTACAACGACGGCGGCGGCGCACACACCGTCTATTTTCCCATCAAGATCAACGATTTGGATGACGGGGATGCTACCATCGGAACGATAGACGGCACATACGTCACGCGCAACGTGAAGTATATTGTCAACATACATATCCGCAATCCGGGAAACGGCAGCAACGATCCGGACGCGGTGCCGGCAGAGGCCGATTGCGTGGTGACGGTACAGACCGAAGACTGGGCGACGATAACGCAAAATACCGAGTGGTAGAGTATCCTTTCGTTATTGCGGTGGCGCAGGACGAGACAATCCGAAATGGTTTGGTTGGGGTTTTCTGTGAATTGCTTCGCTGCGCCCGCAATGACGAATAATCACCGACAGGAGCAGCCCTGTCGCCGGTGGGCAGCGTGTCCGTGCGGCGGTGGGCGATCAGCGAATGGAGGTAACAGAACAGTGAGAACTATTTGGAGCGCAGCGCAGGTTAGGAGTGGTTTCGGTTTTCGGCCCGCAGTCGGCGGAGGGTGCGACAGGAGCCAGAGGCGACAGAGCAGCCCTCCGCGGGGGGCGGCTGCGAGTTGCCGACCTTGCTCCGCAAGGCCGAACAAAACAATAAACGAGCAGCGCAGGGAGGTAACTATATAGTGAGTAGTGAAAATTATTCGGAGCGTATCGGAGAATAATCACCGACCGGAGCAGCTTGATCGCACGCGAGGTGGCATAGTCACCGCGAGGCGGCAAGCGACCAGCACAAGGAGGTAACAGAATCATGAGTAGTGAACAGTATTTTGCGAGATGGTCGATTGCCAATGAAAAAACGGTGGACGTAAAGTTGCCCGTCGGGTTGCCTGCGGTTTCCTGATGCGCTACTTCGGCCTGGCCCGCAAACGCCCCACCTTCGCCACGCCGCCCGATAGCTCCACGCCGCCCGCAGT
Source organism: Rikenellaceae bacterium (assembly GCA_031256675.1). Lineage (GTDB taxonomy): Bacteria > Bacteroidota > Bacteroidia > Bacteroidales > Rikenellaceae > JAIRQC01. Next base: position 5,576 of record JAIRQC010000095.1, on the reverse strand, counting down.
ACATCCACTCCTCACTGCCTCGCCCTGTCGCCCGAAATGACACGCCATTCAATATAAATACTAATTAAAGTCGCTGAGGTTGGATATTTTACGATTGACAAATTTGCATTATCTACCCCGAGTTTTGCACGGGAGCGACATGCCGGATTTCAACACTTAATAAATGCACCTTAAAACGAAAATATCTGCGTTGCTTCTGCTGCCTCTGCTGCTGTCGTCCGGCTGCATAAGGGAGCGGTATGTGGACTGCCAGAGTTTCATCTCTTTCAGGGTGAATGTCATCGACCGCGTGAGCGGCGACGACGTCACCCACACAGGGGTGGCGGGCGAGGTCAAACTCTTCATGTTCGACGCTTCGGGCATGTTCATCGATACGCTTATGGTGAGCCCTGACAATGTTGCAGGGCGGACGCTGATCTCCATTCCGCTTGGCCCTAGGCGTCCGGCGTGGGTCTCGGCGTGGGGCAACATCTCGCCCGGGCAGCTCGAAGCGACCACCCCATACGATACGCAGACCAATATGGACGATTGTGCGCTGTCGCTGTGCACGCTTCCGGACGGCTACTCCGCCGAGACCGGCGAGGTGTTCTTCGGGATGACGCCGATCGATTACAACGGGGCGCGTTACGGCTACGTTGGCGGCGGCCAGGCGACCATCTGCCAGCACTACGCCCCGGTGAGCGTTATAGTCAACGGGCTGCCCTCGACCGTCGACCCGAACGATTACTATTTCGAGTTCGAGACCCCGTTCGGCGGTTACAATTTCCGTGGCCTGGCCGCGGAGGACAAGCGCACGCTGCGGCAGGGCGGAATGTTCGACGCGCAGGGACGCTTCATAACCTCGTCGCCGGTGAACATGGTGCCCCGCGACGCTTCGCAACCTGAGGTGACGATAGACAACTGCATGGTGGTCTCGCTGTACCGCCGCGCCGGCTCCCCCTATTTTACGCGGGCGGGGGGCGACGTGCTGGTGGCCTCCACGCGCGGAGTGCAGACGCTCGATCCGCAACTGGGGGTGACGGTCAACGTGCTGATAACGCTGGGCTATCAGGTGACGGTGTCGGTTGTCGTGACCCCGATGGATGAAATATGGCAAGATTCGGTATGGTAAGGGTGAATATATTACTGCTGCTGCTAGTCGCCTGCTGCTCGTGCAGAAAGGACGGCATGCAGCCCGGGCCCTCAGGCGGGGAGCATCCGATAAGGTTCTCCGTCAGGATACCCTCGGCAGCCCCTCCGCGGGCAACCCGTGCACAGACCGCTTCGGAGTGCACCGTGCAGGATGTATGGGTGCTGGTGTTCGGGAAAGTCGGCGCCGACTACGTTTTCCGCTACATGGCGCAGGGCGAGAATATTGCCTCCGCAGCGCAGAATACCACTTTCGTAGCCAAACTGACAAGTTCGACCGAGGATGTCAAGCTGTTGCTGGCAGTCAACTCCGGCGCGGCGTTCGGCGTGTACAGCCCGAACGCGGGCGACACGGAGGCCGACGTCAGGGCCGCCACAGTGCGCGGTTTCGACCCGTCGGATCCCAGTCTGCCGATGTTCGGCGAGATCTCGCTCGCCTCGGGCCTCGACGCATCGTCCCCTCCTGCGCTCTCGGCAACGCTGCTGCGCGCCGTGGCCAAGATCGACGTGATGTGGAGGCCCAACCTGTCGGCTGCGACCTATCCGTTCGAGCTGGTGAGCCTCATGGCTTACGGGGCCAACGACAGGATCTCCATCATTCCCGCCCCTGCCAATACCACAGGGTCGGGCAGTTCGCTCACGGCCACGGCCCCCACTGTTCCCTACGGCACGGTGCAGCGTCCCGACGCGCCCGGCATAACCATCGGCCCCAAACCCGACTCGCTGGGCTCCGTCTACCTGCCGGAAGCGGCGACGGTCGGGGCGGCGGAGCGGCTCACGGGCGTTACGCGCCTCGTGGTGGGCGGCAAGTTCAACGGCTCGAGCAACACGACATATTACCGCCTCGACTTCGACCCCGGGCTGTCGGGCCATCCGTTCGGACAGATACTTCGCAACCACCACTATGTTTTCAACATACGCGGCGTTCTCGGCCCCGGCCGCAACACGCCGGACGAAGCTGCCGGCGACGCTATGGCAGGCGTTCTGGCCGAGGTCAACGTGTGGCAGGACTTCACCTCCGAAATGTACTGCGGCCCCGACAACACCTATCTCGGCCTCTCCAAGCGCAGTATGACCATGCGCTACCGCATCGGCTCCACCGACACGCTCTACATTCAGGGCAACGTCCCGTTCGCCGTGACGATGCCCGACGGCACAAGCGAACTCACCACGACCGCCCCGACATACACAAGTTCCCTATGCTCCTACGCCCTCCTGCCGACGACGCGGAGCGACACATACGCCCTGGTCTCTTCTGCTCTCGCGGACAACCGGGGCCCGGCTGCCAATGCCGAGCCCTTCCCCCTTGTCGTGCATTACGGCGGCTGGGCCCTTATGGTGTCCGTCGAGCAGGAGAACACGGCGCGTTACCACAACAGGGCGATAAACGTACTGTCGTTAAAGTCAGACCTGGGCTATATGGAGAACTCCTGGTACGGAAGTAACAACATGACGTTCAACATCCTTACCGACAGGGCCAACTTCTCGCCGACGGGTACGGTGCCCATCTCCGGCTGGAACTTCACCACCTACGCCTCCAACATCACGAACCAGAACGCCACGCAGTTGGGCCAGTTGAAGACAATGTTCGCCTCGCAGGATGTGATAATCTCCCCGTACACCTGCAATCCGTCGGCCAACCTGTCGCAGGCGCTGCTGGACTGGGTCGACGCCAAACGCAACCGCGTACTGGTGATATTCCTGCCATCTAACAGCTCCAACACCAACCTGATCAACCTGCTGTCGGCGACGGACGGCGTGTGGGATCGCGCCGGTAAATCGGGCGGAAACAACGCCACCGCCTTTATCACCCCTGCAACGCTCACGCCCGACAATGCTCCATTTCTCGACGGCCCGTTCGGGGCGGTGACGCTCTCTGCCATAATTCAGTCAGACAACTCCACCTACGGCACATGCGCCGCGCCAGGGCCCGCCGTCACACCCATACTCTACCGGAACCTGAACGGGGCGATGTTTGTCGGGGCCAACAAGGAACGCCGCATAGTCTATCAGGGCAAGGGCGGGCTCTACAACCTTGCCATTAACGGCACCACGCTCGCCTCCGACTTCCCGCGACTGGCGGCCAACATCTGGACATGGATCGCCGACACGGTGGTCTCGGATTGACAACGATATGAAACGAACGGTCAAGATATTGCTCCCTGCCCTCGTCGTCCTCTGCTCGTGCAGGAAGGAGGGCGCGCTGCCCGCCCCGACGGGAGAGCAGCAGACGGTGAAGTTCTCCGTCAGGATACCGTCGGCCTCCGCCCCCCGCGCCGCAACCCGCACGCAGACCGCCGGAGAATGTCTGGTGCACGACGTAGAGGTGCTGGTGTTCAAAAAGGTGGGCGCCAGCTATTTCTTCCGCTACATGGTGCAGGGCGAGCAGATCGCCCCCGGCGCGCCGAACACCACAAACTTCATGGCCAGGCTAGTCAGCACCTCCGACGAGATCAAACTGCTGCTGGCGGTCAACTCCGGCGAGGCCTTCACCGGCACGTACAGCCCCCATACGGGTGACACGGACGTTGCGGTAAAGGCTGCCATAGTGCGCAGCTTCGACCCGACAGACGACTACCTGCCGATGTTCGGCGAAATCACGCTCGCCTCGGGCCTCAACGCCGCTTCGCCGCCGGCGCTCCCTGTAACGCTGTTGCGCGCCGTGGCCAGGGTCGACGCAATACTCGACCTCGACCCCCTGTCGCCATCTTTCGAACTAGTAAGCCTCGCAGCATACGGGGCCAACGACAAAATCGCCATAATTCCCGCCCCGGTCAACACCGCAATACTGGGCGGCGTACTTTCGGCCTTCCTCCCGACGATCCCCGTCGGCACGGCACAGATACCGTCGCCTTTCGGGATAGCGACGGCCCCGAAACCCGACTCGCTTGGGGCGATCTACCTGCCCGAAGCGGAGGCCGTCGTCGATCCGCACTATCAGTTTACGGGGGTCACGCGCCTTGTGGTCGGCGGCAGGTTCAACGGTTCGTCCACGGTCACGTACTACCGCATCGACTTCAACTCGGGCCTCACAGGTCATCCGTTCGGCCAAATCCTTCGCAACCATCACTATGTCTTCAAGATAAAGAACGTTCTCAACCCCGGCTGGCCCACGGCGGACGATGCGGCCAACAACAAAATGTCGGGCGTCACCGCCGAGGTCAACATCTGGGACGATCTGGCTTCGGACATATTCTGCGGCGACGAGGATACCTATGTGAGCGTCTCCAAACGTAACGTGTCCATGCATTATCGTGCCGCCTCCACCGACACGCTGTACATCCGTACCAGCGTTCCGTTTACCGTCACGCTGCCCAACGGCGCGGGTACGCTGTCGCCCGGCGCGCCCGGCCCCGTCACAGGCACGTTCTGCACCTACGCACTCGAAGCGACGGCCCAAAGCGACCTCTACGCCTTTGTCGTGACGGCAAGCGGCGAAAACCGCACGGCTGCCGCCCGCTCGGAGGTGATAACCGTCCATTACGGCAGCTGGACATTCCCCGTGTCCGTCGGGCAGAAGACGGCGCAAAAGTATGCCGAACGCGCCGTAAACGTACTTTCACTCGGCAATTCATTCGGCAGCCTCGGCGGCCCGCTATTTGACGGCGCAACGGGAACCCTGATGGCGGACATACTCAGGAACAGCGCCAAAGACAATTTCTCGCCGACGGGAACGGTCGTAACAGCCGGTATCAACACCATGCGGGCGACCGACCTCTCGGTTAATGGCTATCTCTCCGCAACGGCAGGATCGGTCAACATGGGCAGACTGCGCCCGATATTCGATGCGTATAATGTGATCGGCGTGCCTTACCATATCAATCCCTCGTCGGATGTGTGCGATGAGCTGCTGCAATGGGTCGCCGCCGAACCTCACCGTGTTCTGGTCATATTTTTCGACGACAACCAGACTGCTGCCAACATGTTGCCCAAGATCGCCTCCGACGGCGTATGGGACGTCACCGGCCACAACACCTCAACCCCATTCTCCTTTCCGGCCATCACTCCCGACAACGCACAGTTCACGAACGGCCCGTTCGGGCAGGTGGACCCCGTCGTGACCTTCGGCCCTGCGGACGGAACGTTCGGCGTCTGCGCCTCCCCTGCCGCCACGGTCACTCCGATACTTTACTATGGGGCGAGCATGGCGATGGGGCTAAACAAAAGTAGCCGAATAGTATATATCGGCGACGCAAGTCTATATTACAACAACAATTACGGTACGGCCAAGACGGCCGAAGCAACCAAACTGATGTCAAACCTATGGGCCTGGATAGTCGATACGGTACTGGCAGATTAGGTCGCGTTTACATAAGATCATAAAAAAGTGTTGTTTTTGAATTTGATGCAAATAAATTGATATTTATGGATTACGGAGGTATTTTGGAGTTTGTCGGGAGCTGATCGGAACTTCAATTGATGGTGCAGCCTCCGGCCTGACAATTTGG
>JAIRQC010000093.1 GCA_031256675.1 Rikenellaceae bacterium | reverse complement strand
CCAAATTGTCAGGCCGGAGGCTGCACCATCAATTGAAGTTCCGATCAGCTCCCGACAAACTCCAAAATACCTCCGTAATCCATAAATATCAATTTATTTGCATCAAATTCAAAAACAACCAAATATCCTCTAAAAAACTAAAAACAAACGCAACGATGCGGTTCGATGCGAGATCGACGCTCTTGCGAGGTTTTTTCTCTCATTTGTGTTTCAGTTGTCGAATTTTCCCTATCTTTGCACTTGGAAGCGAGAATCAAGAGCGAGGATGTCGGTTCGGGCAATAATGTCTGCTCTGGTACGGGATCGAACGTTTAGATGCGGGGAATTGGGAGGCTACGAACAACGGTCGGACGACTTCATTGTCGATGTCGGGGTTGCAGTGGCGGCGCATAAGATAGCGGCCTACAACGTGGGAAACAAGTCGCATTCTGGATGTTTACTGTTTCCGTACCACGTTCCCGCAAAGATACAGTTCGGTAACGTATCTCATGAACATCCTTTCCCAAAACCGTCTCATAAACATATGTACGAATGAGATGTTACGAGGGCATATATAGCAGCATTACAGAGCACTATCACTCAACATCACGTATCGGCAGAAACACAGAAATCTGTGCACCTCCCTTTCAAAAAACAAGAAATAAGGAAAAACCAGATAATTATGTGTAAAACGCTTTTTGACAAGGTTTGGGATGCGCATGTGGTTCGCGAGCTGGACGGGGGACGGACGGTGCTGTATATCGATCGCCATTATATCCATGAGGTGACCTCGCCGGTGGCTTTTCTGGGACTTCGCGAAAGGGGTATCCGGGTGGCGCGCCCTGAGCGAACGGTGGCCACTGCCGACCATAACGTGCCTACGGTCAACCAGCACCTGCCTGTCGAGGAGCCGCTTTCGCGCGAACAACTGGAGGCCTTTTCGGCTAACTGCCAGGCAAATGACATCGAATGCTTCGCGCTGGGACACCCGAAACAGGGGGTGGTGCATATCGTCGGGCCGGAACTGGGTTTTTCGCTGCCGGGGATGACGATCGTCTGCGGCGACAGCCATACCGCCACCCACGGCGCTTTCGGGGCGGTGGCTTTCGGCGTCGGCACGTCGGAGGTGGAGATGGTCTTCGCCTCGCAGTGCATCCTGCAACCCAAGCCTAAAAAGATGCGCATCACCGTCAACGGAACCCTCGGCCCGGGCGTTACGTCCAAAGATGTGATACTCTATATTATATCAAAAATTTCCGCTTCGGGCGGCACAGGTCATTTCATTGAATTTGCGGGCGATACGTTCCGGAGGATGACTATGGAGGAGCGCATGACGGTGTGCAACATGGCCATCGAGTGCGGCGCGCGCGGCGGCATGATGGCCCCCGACCAAACCACGTTCGACTATCTGCGCGGACGCGAAAACGCCCCTGCCGACTTCGATAACGCAGTGGAACAGTGGAAGATGCTCTTTTCCGACCCCGACGCGGTGTTCGACGCCGAGCATTCGTTCCGCGCCGAAGATATCGAACCGATGATCACCTACGGCACCAATCCCGGCATGGGGGTAGCCGTGACCGGCGCAATACCGTCGGACGAAGGGGATGCGTCGTTTGCCAAGTCGCTCGAATACATGGGGTTCCACTCCGGCGAAAAGATGATCGGCAAGCCCGTCGACTGGGTGTTTTTGGGCAGCTGCACCAACGGCCGCATTGAGGATTTCCGCCTTTTCGCCTCGCTCGTCAATGGTCGCCGCAAAGCCGCGAACGTCGTCGCATGGCTCGTTCCCGGCTCCAAAACGGTTGAGACTCAGGCCCGTGCCGAAGGGCTGGACAGGACGCTAGCCGAGGCCGGTTTCGAGCTCAGGCAGCCAGGATGTTCGGCCTGCCTGGCAATGAACGCCGACAAAGTGCCCCCCGGAAAGTACAGTGTGTCAACGTCTAACCGCAATTTCGAAGGTCGACAGGGCCCCGGCGCACGGACACTCCTCGCCGGGGTTCCCGTTGCCGCCGCCGCCGCCATAACCGGACGGATCGAAGACCCTCGCAAGATCTTTCGCTTGTAAAAAACCAAGAACCATGCCAATACCAAAATTTACAAAGCTCGTGTGCGGGGCGGTACCGGTGAATATTGAGAATATTGATACGGACCAGATCATTCCCGCGCGCTTTTTGAAGGCGGTCGAGCGTAAGGGTTTCGGGGACAACCTGTTCCGCGACTGGCGATATGACGCCGAGGGACGTTTGGCCCCGTCGTTCCCGCTGAATGACAAGCGTTTCGGGGGCGAGATACTGGTTGCGGCGAAGAATTTCGGTTGCGGGTCGTCGCGCGAACATGCGGCGTGGGCGATCTTCGACTATGGCTTTCGGGTTGTGGCGTCGAGTTTCTTTGCCGACATTTTCAAGAATAACGCCCTGAATAACGGGCTGTTACCGGTGCAGGTGAGCGAGGGGTTCCTTAGCGGGATGTTCGCGGCTATCGAGCGCGATAATGGCGCGCAATTCGAGGTCGACCTTGCAGATCAGACGCTTACGATCATGTCGACGGGCGAAAAGGCCCGCTTCGAGATTGACGCATATAAAAAGGAGTGTCTGCTGAACGGGTACGACGATGTGGATTACCTGCTGAGTATCAGGCCACAGATCGAGGCATACGAAAACGCGCGCCGATGACGGTCGAAGTGCTCGATACCACGTTGCGCGACGGCGAGCAGACCTCCGGGGTGTCGTTCAGCGCCACGGAGAAGCTGTCGATCGCCAAACTGCTGCTCGACGAACTGCGCGTCGACCGCATCGAGGTGGCTTCGGCGCGCGTGTCCGACGGCGAGCACGAAGCGGTGAAGCTCATAACCGGCTGGGCCGCCGGACGCGGCTATCTGGAACGTGTTGAAGTCCTGGGGTTTGTCGACGGAGGAACGTCGCTGCGCTGGATTGCCGAGGGGGGCGGACGGGTGATCAACCTGCTGACCAAAGGGTCGCTGAAACACTGCGTCGAGCAGCTCCGCAAGAGCCCCGAAGAGCACGTTGCCGACGTTCGGCGCGAGATTGCGCTGGCCGTGTCAATGGGCATTCGGGTGAACGTATATTTCGAGGACTGGTCGAACGGCATGATCCATTCGCCTGATTATCTGTTTAATATGGTCGACACTCTGCGTGGCGAACCGATCGGGCGTTTCATGCTGCCCGACACACTGGGCATCCTGAACCCATTCGACACGGTCGATTACTGCGCCCAAATGGTGGGGCGCTATCCGGAATTGAAGTTCGATTTTCACGCCCACAACGACTACGATCTGGCCGCGGCCAACGTCATGGCGGCGGTCAGGGCGGGCGTAACAGGCATTCACACAACGGTTAACGGGCTCGGCGAACGGGCTGGCAACGCGCCGCTGTCGAGCGTCGTTGCCGTGCTGCACGACCAGCTGAAAGTCGACAGTCGCATCGCCGAGGGGCGCATCAACCGCGTCAGCCGCATGGTCGAGACCTACACCGGCGTCCACATCCCTGCCAACAAACCGATCATCGGCGAGAATGTTTTCACCCAGTGCGCGGGCATTCACGCCGACGGCGACAACAAGAACAACCTGTACTTCAACGACTTGCTGCCCGAACGGTTCGGTCGCGTGAGGGAGTATGCCCTCGGTAAGACCTCCGGCAGGGCCAACATTCGTAAAAATCTGGAAGCCCTGGGGTTAGAGCTCGACGAAGCCTCGATGCGCAAGGTCACGCGGCGCATCATCGAACTCGGCGACAGGAAGGAGCAGGTCACCACCGAAGACCTTCCGTACATCATCGCCGACGTGCTGCGAAGCAGCGTTCGCGAGGATAAAGTGCGGATAATCAGCTACAACCTCTCGCTGGCGCACGGCTTGAAACCCGTTGCGGCGCTGCGCATCGAGATCGACGGACGTGCGTATGAGGAGCACTCGTCGGGCGACGGGCAGTATGACGCTTTCATGCGCGCGTTGCGGAAAATATACAAGGAACAGCTTGGACGGCAATTTCCCATGCTGGTCAATTACAGCGTCGCCATACCTCCTGGCGGTCGCACGGACGCATTCGTCCAGACCATAATCACCTGGGAATCAGTAGGCGAAACATTCAAGACCAAAGGCCTCGACGCCGATCAGACCGAAGCCGCGATCAAGGCGACGGTCAAAATGTTGAATAAGATAGAAAACTGATAATCATGAAGTTAAAGATTGCCCTTCTGCCTGGGGACGGCATAGGCCCGGAGATAGTGGCACAGGCGGTGAAGGCGCTGGATGCTGTTGCGGCGCGGTTCGGACACGGTTTCGAGTATAAAAAAGCGCTGGTCGGCGCGGCGGCGATAGATGCGACCGGCGACCCTTATCCGGCTGATACACATGCTGTTTGCCAATCGTGCAACGTGGTGCTGTTCGGGGCCATCGGCGACCCGAAATACGACAACGACCCCTCGGCCAAAGTGCGTCCGGAGCAGGGACTGTTGCGGATGCGCAAGGCGCTGGGACTGTTCGCCAATATCCGTCCGCTGGCGGTTTTCGACTCGCTGGCGCATCGCTCGCCGCTCAAAACGGAGATCGTGCGCGGGGCCGATTTCGTCTGCGTGCGCGAACTGACCGGAGGCATCTATTTCGGTAAGCCTCAGGGACGTAGCGAGGACGGCAACACCGCTTACGACTCCTGCGTTTATACCCGCGAGGAGATCGAACGGGTTCTCGCGCTGGCTTTCCGGTTGGCTGGCGAGCGGCGGCGCAAACTGACCGTTGTCGACAAGGCCAACGTCATCGCCACGTCGCGCCTGTGGCGTCAAATCGCAAGGGAGATGGCGGTGCAACATCCTGATATTGAGGTGGAATACATGTTCGTCGACAACGCGGCGATGCAGATCGTCCAGCGTCCGACGCACTTCGACGTGATTGTCACGGAGAACCTTTTCGGCGACATTCTGACCGACGAAGCGAGCGTTATCAGCGGGTCGCTGGGTATGTTGCCTTCGGCGAGCGTCGGGGCTCAAGTAGCTCTGTTCGAGCCGATTCACGGGTCGTATCCGCAGGCGGCGGGCCGTAACATCGCCAACCCGATGGCAACGATCCTCTCGGCGGCAATGCTGCTCGAACATGTCGGCCTTGCTGCGGAGGGTGCGGCTGTCCGGCGCGCGGTCGATGCGGCCATTGCACAGGGCGTGGTCACGGAAGACATTGTTGCTCAGGGAGAAAAGAGTTGTTCGACCACCGAAGTGGGCGATTTCGTAGCAGGGCAAATATAAAAAATATAACGATTATGGCACGTCCGGCGACAAAATCCGATTTGCTGGCCGCGGCAGGCGAGGGGTTTGACAAGTTGAGGAAACTGATTGATTCCATGACGGATGAGTATCAAAATGCTGAGTTCGGGTTTGAAGATCGCGACAGGAATGTTCGCGACGTGCTCATTCACCTGTGCGAATGGCATCGCCTGCTGCTCAACTGGATAGAGGCAAATCGGGATGGAAAACCGAAGCCTTTTCTGCCGGAACCGTACAACTGGAAGACATATTCGGGGATGAACGTGGAATTTTGGCGGCAGCATCAGTCTACGCCGCTGGCCGAAGCAAAAATGATGCTCAAAGAGAGCCACGGTAAAGTGCTGGCGCTAATCGAGATATTCTCAAACGACGAACTGTTCGCACGGCAACAGTTCGCCTGGACGGGCGGTACTACACTCGGATCTTATTGCGTATCAGCAACTTCGAGCCACTATGACTGGGCGGTCAGGAAGATCGGAAAGCATGTAAAAAGTTATCGGCCCGTGGTATGATCGGGCATTAGAGAAATGGCGGGCACGAGATATAAAATATGGCGAAAATCGGAGCTTAAAGAGCTCATACCACGCAACTTCAAGGGCCTTACCGGAATGTTTTCCTCACTTCGGTCGCCCAATTTTCGCCTCTACTTTTTCGGTCAGTGTTTCTCGCTCTGCGGCACATGGATACAGTCCGTCGCGATGGGCTGGCTGGTCTATCGGCTGACCGGATCGGTTGCGATGCTGACCATCGTTACATTCGTAAACCAAATCCCCTGCCTGTTGATCACCCCGTTCACGGGCGTGCTGAGCGACCGGATGAACCGGTGGAAGATCATCACCGTCACACAGTTACTGTTCATGCTGGCCGCCGCGACCCTCGCGACGCTGACCCTCGCCGGACTGATCGAAACGTGGCACCTGATTGCGATCAGCGCTTTTGCAGGGACGGTGGCCGCCATCGAAGCCCCTGCGCGACAGTCGTTCTATTCCAACCTCGTGCCGCCGGAAGACCTGTCCAATGCCATTGCGTTCAACTCACTGACTATCAACGGCGCGCGCTTTATTGGGCCGGTGTTGGGCGGCGTTATGATCGCGGCGATGGGCGAGGGTTGGTGCTTTACCGTAAACGCGGCGAGCTATATTGTTGTGATAGTGGCCCTTATGATGATGAAACTGCCGCCGTTCGTCCGCCGTGGCAGCGAGGCGAATGTGGTGGCCGAGATGCGCGAGGGAATCGAATACATTGGCGGACATCTGCCGATACGCACGATGATATTTTTCGTTGCCGCGCTGAGTTTCATTGGGTTACCGTTCATGAGCGTCATGCCTGCCTTTGTCAAGGACGTTCTCGGCGGCGACAGCCGCATGTTCGGGCTGTTCAGCTCCTGCCTGGGCGTCGGGACGATGAGCGCCGCGCTCTATCTCGCTTCACGCAAAAAGGTCAGGGGACTGGGCAAGGTAGCTACCATAACGAGCTTTATGTTAGGCATATCGCTCGTCCTGCTTTCGCTCTCGAACAACCTTTTTGCGGCCTGCATCATCGGCGTGCCGTTGGGTTTTGCGTTCATCGGCTCGGTGGCGACGGCCAACACGCTGCTCCAAACGATGGTCGACCCGACGAAGCGCGGGCGCGTGATGAGCTTTTTTACGATGGCCTTTGCCGGGATGATGCCGCTCGGCGTATTGCTTTATGGCCTGTTATCCAAATGGTTATCGTTGGAGCATATATTGCTGGGCAGCGGTGTCGGCTGCCTGCTGACATGCCTGATTTATGAGTACTTCCGCCCGGTTGTACGCGCCGCCGCGCAACAGCGTTACGTCTCCAAGAGCAGGAAGAGGGGGGTTGTCGGCGAATTTGCAAAAGCTATCGACAACCCGTTCTAAATCAGGTCTCTATTTTTTTACGACAGGTATTGCCACCTCTTTCCCGACAGCATAATATTTTCCGTCTTTGCGGACAATGATCGCCAATGGTTTGGCTCTTAGCTCATTGCAGAAGTCGGTCTTGCCGAGTTTTTTCAGATAAAACAGGCGGAGCGTGTCGCCGTCAGTTCGCGCGGTGGTCAGGATGTGCAGGTCCGAATTGCTGCCGGGCCCGGGTTGAAGCCTGAACGTGCATGAGTCCTTTTTTACGGTGATCTGGTAATCGTCGCCTTGTGAGTTGAAACTGTAACTGCCTGTCCAATCGTTGCTTATGGCGCGATTGGGGCGCAATTGCCATTCGGCAAGCATCGCCCCGATCACAACATCCCTGTCTGCCGCCTCCCAAACAGGGGCCCTTCCGCACTGATCATGGGTCACATAAAACGCGGAACCGTTGTCGGTCAGCAGCCTGACTAGCTCGACATTGTGCATTTCGACGGCCCTGAGTAACGGCATATTGTCGTAGTATCTGTCCGTACATCGACCGTTGACGTCGGCCCCTGCTTTCAACAGGAGTTTGGCGATATGGACAGCATTGGCCTTGTCTTTGAGACCACAGGCGTAACTCAATGCCGAGACGGCCTCCTCTGTGTATGCAGCGTTCACATTTGCGCCCGCATCAATCAGACGTTCAACCAGTTCGGGGTCGCTTTGCATGATGGCGACGCAGAGGGGATCGAATCCCTCGTCGGGCAAGCCGGACTGTTCTTTCTGCCCGCTTTTCGGCCCTGCGCAGCCGTCTGCGATGAGCGCAAGCATGGCAAAAACCATAATTTTTTTCACGGCTATCCTGTTTTTTCATCGAGGCTGTCGCTCCGCAGCACCACGCGCATGATGCGGCGGGTCTTCTGCATGAGAAACACCCCCTGGCGATCTTCGTAGCGACTTAGCAGTTCGGGGGTATAGCCCCTGACAGTGAGCAACTTCATGCCGTCGTTGTAGACCACGCGGAAACTGCCGTCGAGCGATGCGATGGCCTCGCCCAGCGTGCGCGAGTTGTCGACGCAGAGCGAAAGGTTCACCGCCGAACTCTGTATTAGGTTGATTTTAACCCTGTTAGATTCGAAGTGCGAGATAATCTCCCCCAGACGCTCCTGCAACACGAACGAGAAGTCGTTGGGGCGGACGGAGACCAGCGCTTGGTCGTGCTTGACGATCAGGATCGGCACGTCGATCGGCGCAGCCATCTCGCTGCGGATGACGCTGCCCGGCTTGTCCGGCTCGGCGAACGGACGGACATAAAGCGGTATGTGCTTGTTATACAGTGGCTTGATCGTCTTGGGGTGGATGATCTGCGCCCCGCCGTAAGCCAGCTCGATAGCGTCGAGATAGGTCAGCTCTGGGATGTAAACCGCGTCGGGAAAAATCCGCGGGTCGGCATTGAGGATGCCCTCGACGTCTTTCCAGATCGTCACACTCTCTGCGTCAAGCAGATAGGCCAGCACGGCAGCCGAGTAGTCCGACCCCTCGCGGCCAAGAGTGGTGGGCTGTCCGTCGACCGTGGCCCCTATAAAGCCCTGCCCCACCCAGACAGGTTCGCTCGCCCCTGCGGTTTCGCGACGCAGGCAGAGTTCCGAGGCGGCAAAATCGATCCCCGCCTCGCGAAATCGCGCGTCGGTAATCAGGCAACGGCGCATGTCAAGCCGGCGATTGGCCAGCCCGACGCGCGTAAGATGTTCAGAGACAATAGTCGTGGAGATCAACTCGCCGTAGCTGACAATAGCGTCATACCAACGGTCATACTCGCGCGCGCCGGAACAACGGACGGCAGCCTGGCCGCCCGAAACCCCACCGGAGCGACCGGCCCTATCGCCCGAAACCGCATCAGGAACCGCACCGGAGGCGACCGGCGCGTCAGAGTAGCCTTCAATCGAAATAGTCTGATTTTCAGTGTTTTCGCAGCCGGCTCCGGAGGCGACCAGCGCGCCTAGCTCGGCGAACAGCTCCCCTACCCTCTCCGGCACGTCCCCGAAAAGTTCTTCGGCGATGGCCCTGTGATAGCTCTCCGACACGGCAAGCAGCTGTGCCGCCCGCGCCGTATCGCCTGCCATAAGCGCCTCGACGACAGCCTCCAACGCATTGGTTGTCTTGCCCATCGCCGAGACCACCACCACCAGCCGGAGCTCGTCGACCGAACCCTCGCACCGCCCCAACTCCGCGGCCACGACAGCGGCAAGATTTCGCACGCCGTCAGCCGAACGCACCGACGCGCCGCCGAATTTATATACCTTCATCGGCTGAATGAAACGCCTGTGTTCCAGAGGAAGAACGAGTAGACGTCGGTCAACTCGTCGAGCCGCTTGGATGTCGGTTTGCCCGCGCCGTGGCCCGCGTTGGAGTCGATGCGGATCAGCGTCGGGGCCTCGCCGCCCTGAGCAGCCTGCAACGTGGCGGCGAACTTGAACGAGTGGGCCGGAACCACGCGGTCGTCATGGTCGCCGGTGGTTACGAGCGTCGCCGGATAATGCACGCCCGCCTTGATGTTGTGCAGCGGCGAGTATTTATAAAGGTATGGGAACTGTCCGGCCTCGTCGCTGCTGCCGTACTCTACCGCCCAGCCCCAGCCGACCGTAAACTTGTGATAGCGAAGCATGTCCATCACTCCCACGGCAGGCAGCGCGACGGCGAAGAGCTCCGGGCGCTGGGTCATGCAGGCCCCGACGAGCAGACCGCCGTTCGACCCGCCGGCTATGGCCAGTTTCGACGAACAGGTGTACCTGCCGGCTATCAGATACTCGGCAGCGGCGATAAAGTCGTCGAAGACGTTCTGTTTCTTATCGAGCATTCCGGCGTGATGCCACTTTTCGCCATACTCGCCGCCGCCGCGAATGTTGGCCACGGCATATATACCGCCCTGTTCGAGCAGCATGATCACCTCCGGACGGAACGCGGGCGTGACGCTGTTATTGAAGCCGCCGTAACCGTAGAGGTAGCACGGGTGGCTGCCGTCGAGCTCCATGTCCTTGCGGTGGACGATGAACATCGGCACGCGGGTCGAGTCCTTGCTCAGGTAAAATATCTGATCGACAGTGAATTGTGTCGGGTCATACGGCACGGCGGACTGCGTGAAGACCGAGCTTGTGCCATCGCCGAGCGAGTAGCGGTAGACGGTCGGAGGGGTGATAAAGTTGGTCAGCATGTAGAACGTCTCTTTGGCCTCGGGCTTTCCGCCGAAGCCGCCGACGGTGCCGAGCCCCGGCAACTCCACCGAACGCATCTTCTCTCCCTTGAAATTATATTGCTCGACAACATTCTGTGCGTCACGCAAATACGATGCTATCAAACAGCCCCCCACCGCATCTACGCCTTCGAGCAGCCGGGCGGGGTCTTCCGGTATTACGTCGGCAATAACCTCCGGACGGCGCATGTTTACCGCCACGAGACGGAAGTTTGGGGCCGAGGCGTTGGTCAGGAACAGGGCGCGGTCGCCGGTGCAGTCGACAAGCGCATAGTCGTTCTCGAACCCCTTGAACAGCGTTTTGAACGTGGTCGGAGCGGCCGATTTTGCCGGAGCGCAGAGTACCTCGGCGCCGTGCGTGCCCTCTTCGCAGGTGACGAACAGATATTTGCCGTCCGTGCTCTCCTGCGCGTAAAAGTAGCGCAGCGGGTTGGCCGGATCGCCGTAAACAAAGCGGTCGTCCTGCTGCGCGTCGCCGAGTTTATGATAATAAATTTTCTGAAAACGGTTCTGGCCCGAGAGCTCCGTACCCTCTGCGGGCTTGTCGTAGCGACTGTAATAGAATCCGCGCGAGTCGGCGGCCCAGCTTGCGCCGGAGAACTTCACCCACTCGATCTCGTCTGACAGCGTTTGACCCGTCTCGCAGTCCATCACCTTGATTTCCACCCAGTCCGACCCTGCGGAGGAGAGCGAATAGGCCATATATTTGCCGTCGTCCGAGAAGGTGCGGCTGACGAGCGCCACCGTTCCCTCGGTCGAAAGGGCATTGGGATCGAGGAAAACTTCCGGCTGGCCGTCGAGCCCTTTCTGGCGGTAGATGACGCCCTGATTTTGAAGGCCGTCGTTCTTCGAGAAGAAGTAATATGGTCCTACGGCGGTCGGAATGCCGTATTTCTCATAGTTATACAGCTCGGTCAGGCGGCTGCGGACGGCCTCGCGCCAGGGGATTTTCGACAGGTAGTCGGCGGTCACGGCGCGCTCGGCCTCGACCCACGCGGCGGTCTCGGCGGAGTTGTCGTCCTCCATCCAGCGGTAGGGATCGTCCACCCGCGTACCGAAATAATCGTCCGCGACGCTGCTGTCCATTCGCGCGACGGGATAGGGCAAATGCTTTATGTTCATGTTGTTACCACAGGCTGTGAGCGCCGCGACGGCGGCAGTGAGCAATAATTTACGCATGGCATAATGTTTTTTGAAGTTTTTTTAGAGACAAAATTAGTAATTTTGGGCCATTATGTTGCAAGATTTTTTGGATTTTGCCCGCCTGAACGCTATTTCGGCCACCGTGCTCGAGCTGACCGGCTCTACCAACGACGCGGCCTCCGACCCTGCCTGCCGGCATGGCGACATAGTCGTTGCGTTAGAGCAGAGTTGCGGCCGCGGACAGCGGGGCAACTCGTGGAGTTCGGAACGGGGCCGTAACCTGACGTTCAGCATTGTGCTCGAACCTGAGAACTTCGCCGCCGAACGACAGTTCATGCTCTCGAAGATCGTCGCACTGTCGATCGTGGAGGTTCTTGCAAAATTCGGCGTCGAGGCGCGCATCAAATGGCCGAACGATATTTACGCGGGTTCGAGGAAGATAGCCGGAGTGTTGATAGAGAACAGCGTCTGCGGCGCGCAACTCACACGCAGCATAGTCGGCATAGGACTGAATGTCAATCAGACGGCTTTCGACCCTGCGTTGCCCAACCCGACCTCCGTCGCGCTCGAAACCGGACGCGAGGCCGACCTCGGCCACCTGCTTAAAGAGCTATATATCACGCTCATGTCCATGCTTCGACGTGGCGGCGGACGGAGCGTCGACCGTCTCTATCTCGAAAAGCTCTACCTGCGCGGCGTACCGCACCGTTTCACAGCCTCCGGACGCAGCTTCGAAGGCGTTATCCGCGGCGTGGGAGACTACGGCGAACTGCTGGTCGAACAGGAGGGCGGCGCGACTGACAGCTACCTGTTCAAGGAGATAGAGTTCGAGCGGGGCGCGCCCTAAAACGGGTAGCCTACCCCGAAGGTCAGCGCGGTGTCGGAGTAGCGGAATTTGTCGATCCAGCGCCGCCCCTCCATGCGGCCCGGGTCGTGGAGTTTGACGCCCCAGTCGAGGCGCAGCAGGAAGAAGTTGAAATCGAACCTCGCCCCGAGGCCCACGTCGAGGCCCGCCTGACGGTAGAACGAACCGATATTGAACGTCGCTTCGGGAGAGCCTCCGCTGTGCCTGCCGAGCCAGACGTTGCCCGCGTCGACAAAGAGCGCCCCTTTGAGAAACGCCACCACCGGGAAACGGAACTCGACGTTGGCCTCCAGTTTTATGTCGCCCACCTGGCTCGGGTAACGCCTGTCGACCGTCGAGGCGTCGGTAGCCCCCGGGCCGAGGGTGCGCACCTGCCACCCGCGCATACTGTTGCTGCCCCCCGCGTAGAAGAGCCTCTCGTTGGGGATCGAACCGCCGAACGAGTTGCCGTAGGTAAAGCCGTAACCGCCCCATAGACGGTATGCAATGGAGGTGCGGCTGCCCAGGGCGAAACGGTTGCTCATCGAGATGTTGCCCAGAACATACTGCGCATACTCGATTCCGAAGACCTCATACCGTCCGTTGACGTTCCTGCCGGAGAACATCGGCGAGATGGCTCGCAGCAGGTTGCCGTTGGTTTCGAGGTTCAGGCGCACCGTGACGTTGTCGAGGTTCGATGTGGCGGGCGTGTTGCTGTATACCATCGAGCTCGAGATACCCGCCACGAGCTGCGAGCGGTAGCTGTCCTGCAAATAGGAGTTGCCCAGCGAATTGAGGAAACCGTCGTCGACATAGCCCACCTTTATGAGGTTTACGTCGACAGGGCGGACGACATAGGTGATGTTGCCGCGACGGTTGAGCCACGAGTAGCCCAGCGATCCCGAGGAGAGCGTCCGGCGGTAGACGGGCTTTTTCTGCTCGTCTATCGACACTTCGAACCGTGTGCGGGGGTTTGGCACGCGGTTGTGGCGGTCGATGTCTATCGGCAGCAGAAATCGCGGGAAGGTGAGCGAGACCGAGGCCCCCACGTCGTAGGAGAGCCCGCTGCCGGCCTTCATAAATTCGAGGCCGGTCTTGAAGTTGAGGTCGAAGAGCTCCACGCCGCGAAACAGGTTGCGGTTCTGATAGCCCAGGCCGATGGTCACGGAGTTGAAACTCGACGTTGTGCTCCCCTCGAAGTCGACCTTGTAGCTGTGTTTTTTGCCCGGCGTGCAGCGGATGTAACAGTCGAGCTGCCGCTCGTGACCCGCGCCTGCGCCGGCCACGGGGTCGAAGAGGATGTTCATGCTGCGGAAGTAGCCCAGGCGCATTATGCGGTTGTAGGTTTGGTTGACCTCGTCGTCGTTGTATAGCGAGTCGGAGTGCAGCATGACGTATTTGCGCATGATGCGCGGTTTGACCTCGAAACGCTTCTTGTATAGAATGTTAAGCCCGAAATAGTTCGTCGAATCGAGGCCGCGGCTGTAGAGCGAGTCGGAGGCGGCGCGGGCCGGGTCGAACGAGGGGTTGAGGTTGATGTTGCGGATGCGGTAAAGGGGATGGCTGCCCATTACGGGCCTTCCCGAGGCGTCGAAACCGTCCTGATACTGTTTGACAACCATCGTCACCCCTGCCCGCCGGTCGCCCGCCGTGGTGTCGACGTCGAAGAATATGCTGCCGGCGGTGAAATTGTAGTAACCCTTGTTTTTCAGATTGCCGGCAATGCGTTTGCGTTCGTTGTCGAGGGCGTCGAAGTCGAGCCGCCGTCCGGGGACTATCAGGCTGCGGGCGCTGTCCTCCATCACCGCGCTGCGAATGGCCTTGTCGAGAAAGTTGCAGGCGACGCTGTCGATGGTGTAGGGCTTGTGCTGCGAGACGAAGTAGGTCACTTTGGCCTTGCGGCGGGCCGTATCGACGACGAAAGTCACCTCCGAGCCGAGGTAACCGCGGTAGTCGAGATAGTTGCGAATGTTGGTCGCCGAGCGCAGGGCTAGCGCAGAGTCGAGAATGACCGGCGGCGAGCCCATCCTGCGCAGCAGACGGCTCAGCCACGCCTCCGAGCCGGGGCGCGCCATATTGTAGACCGCCAGCGAGACCTTCATCCCGAGAAATCTGGTGTTGGGGCCCTGGCGAATGTACTTCTCCATATCGTCCACCCCTACCCTCTCTTTGCGGGGGTGGTCGCGGTCGGGTTGCAACTTCACCTTGCTCAGCAGGTACTCGCCGCGGGGGACGTTGCGCGTCGCGCTGCACGAAGCGAGGGCGGCGAGGACGAGCAGCAGGCACAGCCTTAGCGCTTTCGGCATGTTGCCGAAAGCGCCAACGTATCCGCCGACCGCTCTCCGTCCCATCCTACTGGTTGAAAAAGCCCTGCGCGCGCAGCGTGTCGAAATAGCTGCGGGCAAAGTGCAGGTTGTCCCCGTGTTTGTAGCGGCGTTCGGTGAATATGCGGGCCAGATTGGGCAGGCCGTTCTCCTCTTTCAGGCGGCGCGTCTCGTCGGAGGCCTCGCGCTCGGCCCACAGACGGTCTATATCCTGCGGCGCGTAGTCTCTGTATGTCTCGCGATGCACCACGGCTTCGAGCGGCAGGCGCGGGGTAAGCGGCTGTTCGTCCGCCGGATAGCCCACGCAGATCGCCCCGACGGGGATCACTCCCGCGGGCAGTTGCAACACCTCGGCAATCGGGGCGGCATTATAGACCGCCGTGCCTAAAAAACAGACCCCCAGCGAGTGGGCTTCGGCTTCGAGGATAACGTTCTGCGCGGCGAGCATGGCGTCGGTCAGGGCGTTAACAAACCATAGAAAATTGTCGTAGCCCGGCTCGGCCCCGCGCTGGCGACACCAGAGGCCGAAGCGGTGAATATCGGCGCAGAATGTGATCAGCACAGGGGCCTGGCGCACCATCGGCTGATTGAAATGCAGCGGGGCCAGCCGCTCTTTAAGCGAGGGCAGCGTAGTAACTATCATGCTGTACAGCTGCATGTTACCTGTATTTGATGCGCGTGCTCCGGCTTCGAGTATGTCTGTCAGGATCTCTTCGGGTATCGGCTGCGTGGTGTAGCTCCGTACCGAACGGTGGGTGAAGATTTCGCTTATCTCTCTCATAATGGCGCAAAATTAGTTAATTTTTTATTAATTTTGTCGGAAGTTTGTCCGGTTTTTTCGGTCGCTGTATGGAGAAGTTTATCAAGGCAGGAGAGTGTGCGCTGCGCGTCAACGACAGCGGGACGGGCGAGCGGGTGGTCGTGTTGTTGCACGGCTATCTGGAGTCGCTCGATGTGTGGAACGATTTCGCGCCGCTGCTGACGCCCCATTTCCGTGTGGTTGCGCTCGACCTGCCCGGCCACGGCATATCGGAGGTCAGGGGCGAGGCGCACACGATGGAATTTCTGGCCGACACGGTGAGGGCGGCCCTCGACGTTCTCGGCGTGGGGCGTTTTTTGCCGACAGGCCATTCGATGGGGGGCTATGTCGTGGCGGAGTTGCTCCGCAAATACCCTGAAAGGTTGACGGGGGCCGTTATGCTCCACTCCACCCCCAACGCCGACAGCGACGAAAAGAGAGTGCAGCGACAGCGCGAGATAGAGCTCGTCGCGCAGGGGCGCAAGGAGCTTCTCGCCCGCACAAATCCGGCCAAAGGCTTTGCGGAGGAGAACCGCCGCCGATGCGCGCGGCAAATCGGGGAGCTGGCCGACCAGGTCTGCCTCACCGAAGACGAAGGGATCGTCGCGTTGCTGAAAGGCATGATGGCGCGGCGCGACAACAACGGGGCTTTTCGCCAGTCGTCCGTGCCGCAACTCTTCATATTCGGGCGTGGCGACGAACATATCGCCGCCGCGACAGCCGAACAGCTGGCCGCCTCCCACCCTCAGGCCTGCACGACATGGCTCGACCACTCCGGACATATGGGGTTTGTCGAGGAGCCGGAAGCCTGCGCGAGGGCGATAGTCGATTTCGTCAGGAAAATAACGTAAAAAATTATGTGACTTTTTAACTTTCCGCACAATTTCGTCTCAAAAATTACGTTACATTTGCAGGGCCAAACCAATCTAAAATACATAGAAAGCCGCTTGAAGATAAATCTACCTTTTCCGACAACTTAACCATTTTATTATATATGAAAAGGATTGTTTATCTGCTTGGGTTCGTAGCGATCGCGGCTGTCGCCGGAGGCGTTACGGCGTACCGTGTTGCCAAAAATGCGGCCAGGGGCCGTACGGTAACTGTTTTCGACTCCAAAGTCGGCTCGCAATTCACCTCTTTTGAAAAGGAGGGCTATCCCGACCTGACCTATGCCGCCGAGAACGCCGTGCAGGCCGTGGTCAACATTGAGAACATTCAGGAAGTCAAGCAGCAACGCCGCACCATACGCGGTTTCGACCCGTTCTACGACTTCTTCGGCTTCCCCGGCGGCATGGAGGAGCAGGGCGAACCACAAACGCAGGAGAGGCGTTCGGGCGGCTCGGGGGTCATCATCAGCGCGGACGGCTACATTGTCACCAACAACCACGTGGTCGACAAGGCCTCCAAACTCAAAGTCACGCTCAACGACAAACGCACCTTCGAGGCCAAGCTCATCGGGGCAGACCAGGCTTCGGACGTGGCGCTCATCAAGATCGACGCCACAGACCTCCCCACCCTGCCCTTCGGCGACTCCGAGAAGTTGCGCCTGGGCGAGTGGGTGCTGGCCATTGGCTCGCCGTTCGACCTGCGCCAGACCGTCACGGCGGGCATCGTGAGCGCCAAATCGCGCAACCTCGACGTCATTCCGGGACAGTATCGCGTGGAGTCGTTCATCCAGACCGACGCGGCGGTCAACCCGGGCAACAGCGGCGGCGCGCTGGTCAACACCAAAGGCGAGCTGGTCGGCATCAACACCGTCATCAAGTCGCCCACGGGCAGCTACACCGGCTATGCCTTTGCCGTCCCTGTCTCGATAGTCAAAAAGGTGGTGGTCGACCTTAAAGAGTACGGCGTGGTGCAGCGCGGGATACTGGGCATACAGTTCATCGAGATCAACGCCGACTTCATCGAGAAGAACGGCGAGAAATACGGCGTCAAGGAGAGCGGCGGCGTATATGTGGCGGCCCTCGAAGAGGATGGCGCGGCCAAAGCTGCCGGCATCAGGGAGGGCGACGTGATAACCGCCATCGACGGGGTCAAGATCGAGGGCAGCGCCTCCGTGCTCGAAGAGATAGCCAAGCACCGACCGAACGACAAGGTTAAGGTTACGGTAAAAAGAGACGGCGCAGTGAAACAATTCGACGTCGTTCTGCGTAATAAGGCAGGCAAGGCGGAATATCTCAAAAAGGAGTACGTCGACGTGCCCGAAGCGCTGGGCGGACAGTTCGGCCCGGTGAGCGACAAGGAGAAAAAAGAGTTCAAGATAGAGGGCGGAGCCAAAGTGCTCGCAGTAGGTAGCGACGGGATATTGAGGCGGTTGAACATTCGCGAGGGGTTCATCATCACCATGGTCAACGGCCGGACGATCCGCTCGGTGAGCGACTTGTCGAAGATCACCTCGAAGGTGACCGGCATCGAGGGTATCCGTCCCGACGGACGCATTGCGGGATACACCGTGGGCGAGTAAGTTGACGGTTGCCCCGCCTCATAAGGCGGAGGGAAAACCGGTTCCAGGTTCCCCGACGAGGTAAAAGTCGGGGAACTTTATCTTATGTTTTAGAGAATGAGGCAGTTAAAAATAACAAAATCGATTACCAACCGCGAGAGCGCCTCGCTCGACAAATACTTGCAGGAGATAGGCAAGGAGGATCTGATAACCGTCGAGGAGGAGGTCGAACTGGCGCAACGCATCAAAAAGGGAGATCAGGAGGCGTTGGAGAAGCTCACAAAAGCCAACCTGCGCTTTGTGGTGTCGGTAGCAAAGCAGTATCAAAATCAGGGACTTAGCCTGCCCGACCTGATCAACGAGGGCAACCTGGGGCTGATCAAGGCGGCGGAGAAATTCGACGAGACGCGCGGTTTCAAGTTCATCTCGTATGCCGTGTGGTGGATCCGTCAATCGATCCTGCAAGCGCTGGCCGAGCAGTCGCGCATCGTCCGCCTGCCGCTCAACCAGGTGGGGTCGCTCAACAAGATCAACAAGGCTTTCGCCCGTTTCGAGCAGGAGAACGAACGCACCCCCTCGCCCGAAGAGTTGGCGCATGAGTTGGACATACCCAAAGAGAAGGTCACCGATACGTTGCGCGTTTCGGGGCGTCACGTTTCGGTCGACGCGCCGTTCACCGAGGGCGAGGACAACAGCCTGCTCGACGTGCTGGTCAACTCCGACTCGCCCAACGCCGACTGGGGCCTGCTCAACGAGTCGCTGGGCACGGAGGTCAACCGCGCGCTGGCCACCCTCACCGAGCGCGAAAAGGAGATCATACGTTACTTTTTCGGCATCGGCTGTCCGGAGATGACCCTCGAAGAGATCGGCGAGAAATTCGGCCTCACCCGCGAGCGCGTGCGCCAGATCAAGGAGAAAGCCATCCGCCGTCTGCGCCACAGTTCACGCAGCAAACTGCTCAAATCATACCTGGGTTAATCGCATTTTCAGCGACATAAAACGACATGACATGTAGAGCGGGCTATCGCAGCCTGCTCTATATGCTTTTTAATGTTTTGCAGACCAAATAGCGATTTTTGTCGATATTTGCTTGCAAATTACAAAAATTTATTATAAACTTTGCAGTGGCTTAACCAAATTTCAAAGACATAATGAAAACGAGAGCTCTGCTTTTTGCAACCGCCGCACTGATGATTGTGGCGTGTACGAAAAATGAGGCCCCGCCGCGCGACGAAGAGCAATTGCCGCCCGAGGAGCAACAGGACGATGAACAGGAGTTGCCGCCCTACGACGAGAACCCCCTCACGCCCGACCCTGACTTCCGTACCAACGCCGTCGAGGGCTACTCTCCGGCAGGGACGGATAACGTGTTCATAACCTTTTCCATGACCGGCGAGGCGCAGGTGAACAACCTCGTGCCGACCAAAGCCGAGGTAAATGTCGACGGGCAACACGTGACGGTGAAGACCCTCGCAAAGGATGTGAATTTCGTGGCGACGGGCACGACCGGCAACGGCTCGCTCAAATTCCTTGCCTCGGGGAGCAACAAGTTCAACCTGATATTGAACGGCGCAAGCATAACCAATCCGCGGGGGGCAGCGATCAACAACCAGCTCTCGAAGACCGTTTCGCTCACCCTGCTCGACGGAACGAACAACCGCCTGATCGACGGCGCAACTTACGACGTCCCCGACGGCGAGGACATGAAGGGGACGTTTTTCAGCGAGGGACAGCTTGTCGTAGACGGCGCGGGCAGCCTGCTGATCTACGGCAACTGCAAGCATGCCCTGTGCGTGGACGACTACATACAGATAAATTCCGGCACGATCACCGTCAACAACTCCGCTTCGGACGGCGTCCACTGCAACAAATATTTCCGGATGGACGGCGGGTCGCTGACCGTCGAGGCCTACTCGGACTGCATCGAGAGCGAAAAGGCCGACGTGATCATCGCAGGAGGCGCCATCCGCGCCACCTCGACCCGCGACAAGGGTAAATGTCTCAAAGCGGCGACCGACATAACCGTAACCGGCGGCACGCTCGACCTCAGGACGAACGGCGCGGGAGGCAAGTGTATCGGTGCGGACGGCAATGTGGCCATATCGGGCGGCGTTCTGACGCTTGCCGTTGCGGGTAACGCATATTACGACACGGAAGAGCAGGATATAAAATCTCCGGCCGGCATTCACCCCGCAGGCAACCTCGTCGTCTCAGGCGACGCCGCGCTGACAATCGCCAGCGTCGGCACGGCAGGCAAGGGCATAAGCGTGGACGGCGACGCCACGTTCGAGGGCGGCTCGACGACCATTACCACATCGGGAGCAATATACAAATATAGTTCGTCGCTCCACTCCTCGGCCAAAGGGGTCAAGGCCGACGGCGCGCTGACGGTGAACGGAGGCAGGATCTCCGTCAAAACCACAAAAGACGGGGCGGAGGGGCTCGAAAGCAAGGCAACGCTCACGATCAACGGCGGCACGGTGGAGATCGAGGCTTACGACGACGGCATGAATGGCGCGAACAACGTTACGATCAACGGAGGAGAGGTGTACAGTTACAGCGCGGCCAACGACGGCGTCGACTCGAACGGCACACTGACCATTACCGGCGGAACGGTGGTCTCTGTCGGCGCAGCCTCGCCCGAAGAGGGCCTCGACTGCGACAACCACACGTTGAAGATCACCGGCGGGCTGATAGTCGGGATCGGCGGGGCTACCAGTGCGCCCACATCGTCGGTCTGTACGCAGCGCGTATTCGTTTGGGGCGCATCGTCTTTCACGGCGGGACAGTACGTTGCAATTTCGTCAGCCAACGGGGCCGACCTGCTGGTGTTCCGCCTGCCGCGCGCCTATAACAACATGGCCCTTGTCTTCTCGTCGCCTGCGCTTGAGGCGGGAACTGCCTGCACGGTCTACAAGGGTGGCAGCGCGTCGGGCGGCAGCGACTTCCACGGGCTGCTGACCGGCGCAAGCTACATAAAAGGTACGGCGGCGGCGACATTTTCATTCTCCGGTTCGACAATGGTCGTCACATCCGGTACGACCGGCTCTCCCGGCGGCGGAGGGCCCGGCGGCGGAAGACCTTTTTAGAACTTTTGCCACATCCTGATTTTTTTTTTGCGGGCCCGCTTGTTGGCAACTCGCTGATAATCCGAGGCGGTAGCTACAAACTGAAAATTTTTTTCGAAAAATAATTGCAAACTATTTTGCAGATCGAAAAAGAACCTCTATATTTGCACTCCCAATCGAGAAACCTCGGGCGGAAAACAAGAGGGTCGGGGAAGTTTGGCCGGCCTGCAAGAGAGAGAAATTTCGGTTCTTTGAGGATTTTGAGCAGCTAAAAGTTTATTACTTTTTAAGTAAATAATCAATTACCTTTGAAGTAAGCCAGAATTACAAATTCAACAGATTTTTACAATGGAGAGTTTGATCCTGGCTCAGGATAAACGCTAGCGGCAGGCCTAACACATGCAAGTCGAGGGGCAGCGCGAGGAGTAGCAATACTTTTGGCGGCGACCG
>JAIRQC010000084.1 GCA_031256675.1 Rikenellaceae bacterium | reverse complement strand
GCCACAAAACTGTCCTGAATTTTGACCCGAAAATCTTCGAATATTTTATACACTATTATGCATTGATTCTTAATAATATAAGACAAACATAATGCCATTATTCTAATCTTGAAACAAACATTAACTTTGCTCCCGAATTAGTGAATGTTCGGAAAAATGGATAAGAAATGTGATTTTCATTTGCATGTCGGCGGATGCTGTGAGTTTGTTTGCGTGAGAAAACGGATGTGTGATTTTTTGCCTCGGGCTTACTTTACGCAGCTTTAGTTTTCTCAATACAGGGGATGGAATCAAGCAGTTTCATTTGCAGGCAAGTTGCTCGAAACTGCAAAAATTTTGTACTTTTGTGCTACGGCGACCGGTTGAAACGATATGAGGACATTTATTCTTGCTGATAATCAGGATATTACCTGTGAAGGTGTGCGCTCGCTGCTCGAAAGCGAAGCCTTGGCCCTGCATACCGTCCGCGTGAGCAACCGCGCCGCGCTGCAAAGCCAGCTCCGGCTCCGGCCCGACGCCGCAGTGGTTTTGGATTATACCCTGTTCGATTTTTCGTCGCTCCAACAGATGCTTGTCGCCCGCGAGGCTGCCCGCAGTTCGTCGTGGCTGCTCTTTTCGGACGAACCCTCGGTGTGGTTCCTGCGCATGGCCCTTTCGGGCGACCCGACGCTTAGCGCGGTGTTCAAAAGCGATCCGCGCGAAGAGATAATCAGCGCGCTGTCAGATGTTTGCGAGGGACGACGTTACGTCAGCCCCGTGGCGGCCCAGATACTCGAGGAGGGGATCGCCCCGCCGCGCGAGCCTGATCTGCTGACCCCTGCCGAACGCGCCGTGCTGCACGAGATCGCCCTCGGCAAGACCACCAAAGAGATCGCGTGGGAGAAAAACCTCAGCTTCCACACCGTCAACTCCCACCGCAAGAACATTTTCCGCAAGCTGGAGGTCAACAACGTCCACGAGGCCATCCGCTACGCACTCCGCGCCGGGATCATCGACCAGGCGGAATACTATATATAACACGAGCGTCGCAAAAGACGGCGAATCAGAGTTCCCGTAATTCGTCCGGTATTTTGCACACCGGCGCCGGCGCCATTTTGTGACGGTTGGCGCGATTGAGGCGGATGTATATTGCGACGACCTCGCGCTGACGGCCTTCGAAATCTTCGGCCTGCGCCCCCGCATCCACCTGTTCCATAGCCCATTCGAGTTCGGCGTATGTGGCCCCGATCTGCTGCTCGTCGGTGCGCCCGTCGCCGAAGAGCCCGTCCGTCGGGGGGGCTGACCTGATGGATTCGCAGACGCCGAGCGCGGAGGCCAGCGCGTAAACCTCGCTCTTGGTCAGGTCGGCTATCGGACTGACGTCCACCCCGCCGTCGCCGTACTTGGTGAAAAAGCCGATGGCGTAATCCTCTATCTTGTTGCCCGTTCCGACTACGAGGGCGTTGTTCAGCGCGGCCAGATAATATAACGTCGTCATGCGCAGGCGCGAGCGGCTGTTGGCGTTGGCCATCTGCTGCACAGGGTCGGTTGCGGCGCAGGGCAGCCCCTGCAAAAAGTTCTCGTAAACCCCCGTCAGGTTTATATCCACCGACCCGACGCGCGGGAAACGGCCCTTCAGCCACGCGATATGTTCCTCGGCGCGGGAGACATGCGAGGCGGCCTGATGTATGGGCATCGTTGCGCAGAGCGTCGGGCGGCCGGTCATGGCGGCCAGCGTGGAGCTTAATGCCGAGTCGACGCCGCCCGAAACCCCCACAACGAAGCCGTCGACCCCCGCCCCTGCGGCGTAACTGTCGAGCCACGCGGCGATATGTTCGGCTGTTTTAAGGCAGTTCATCGGTAAAGATCTCAGGGACGAAATTGCGCAGGTTGTAGTTCGAGGACATTGCGCGGCCGTATGCCCCTGCCGACATGATGGCCAGCATGTCGCCGCGCCGGGTGACGGGCAGCGTTATGTCGCTGGCAAAAATGTCCGACGACTCGCAGATCGGGCCGCCGACGGTGTAGGTCTGTTGCGGCGCGTCGGGCGATGCGGTGAGGTTCTCGATGCGGTGGCGGGCCTGATAGAGCGCCGGACGGATGAGCTCGGTCATTCCCGCGTCGACCAGCGCGATGTGTTTGCCGCCGGGGGTTACCTTGTTGTACAGTACGCGGGTGATCAGCCGTCCGCACTGCCCGACTATCGACCGCCCCGGCTCGAAATGGAGCGTCTGGCCCGGTCGCAGTTTCAGGTGGGAGGCAAAGGCGGCGAAATAGCCCTTGAAGTCGGGGATCGGCTCTGCGGCGGGGTCGTCGTAGTTGATGCCGAGGCCGCCGCCGACGTTGATGTGCGACAGTTGCAGCCCACGGGAGGCGAACCACTCCTGCAACTCGTTGACACGCAGGCACAGGTCGGCAAAGACCTTCATGTACCGGATCTGCGAGCCGACATGGAAATGCAGCCCGGTGATCTCCAGGTTCGACAGGTTGCCGATCATTCCCAGCGCCTTGTCGACCTCGGCGTATGGTATGCCGAACTTGTTCTCGGCCTTGCCTGTGGAGATGTACTTGTGGGTGTGCGGGTCGACGTCGGGGTTGATGCGCAGCGCGATACGGGCCTTGCGCCCCGTTTGTCCGGCAATGTCGTTGATGACCTCCATCTCCTGCAACGACTCGCAGTTGAACGAGAATATGTCCCGCCGCAGCCCCAGCGCGATCTCCTCGTCGCTTTTGGCCACCCCTGCGAAGACGATCTTCGAGGCGGGAATGCCTGCGTCGAGGGCAGCCTGCACCTCGCCGCCGCTGACGCAGTCGGCGCCGAGGCCATATTCGTTGACCAGCGCGAGGATGCGCCGGTTGAAGTTGGCTTTCAGCGCGTAATGCACCTGATAGCCGTAGCGGGCCGCCTGCGAGGTGGCCTCGTCGAGCGTAGCGCGAAGCAGGTCGACGTCGTAAAGGTAGAATGGGGTGGGGAGAGAGTTCATTATTTATAGTTGTTTTCGTAGTAGCTTATGAATGCTTCGTTGACAAGCCGGTTGCCGCCCGGGGTCGGGTAGTCGCCCGAGAAGTACCAGTCGCCCGGGTGGTCGGGACAGGCCATGTGCAGCGCGTCGAGGCTCTGGAAGATGATCTTAACCCCCACGCGCACGCTGTCCGGTTTGAGCATGGCGGCTATCTCGTCGGCTATTTCGCCGTCCGTGAATGGTTTGTAAATGTCCTGCACATAATTTACGACCCTCTCCGCCGGCAGGCCCCGCTGTCCCTTCGACCGCTCGTAAACCTCCCTCAACAACCCGCCGCGGCCACTCTTTTCGAGCAGCGACGCCGCAGCTCGAAAGGCGATAAGCTCTTCGAGGCGTGGCATGTCGATGCCGTAATAGTCCGGATAGCGGATCTGCGGGGCGGAGGAGATGATGACGATCTCGCGCGGGCCGAGGCGCGCGAGTATCGAGATGATGCTCTCGCGCAGGGTCGTGCCGCGCACAATGCTGTCGTCGATGATCACCAGCGTGTCCTGTCCTGGGCGCAGGCTGCCGTAGGTGACGTCGTAGACGTGGGCGGCGAGCTTCTTGCGCCGTTCGGTGTCGGAGATGAACGTGCGCAGCTTTATATCCTTGATAGCCACCTTCTCCATGCGGATGCGGCGCGAAAGGATCTCGTGCGTCCGCTCGCGCGACATGCCGGCTTCGAGGGCCTGCGCCTTCTCGTTGTTCAGGCAGTCTTCCAGCGCGTCGACCATCCCGAGGAAAGCCACCTCCGCCGTGTTGGGAATATAGGAGAAAACCGCGTCGAGCAGATTGCCGCCGAGGGCCTCGATCACCGAGGGGGTTATCAGGCTGCCGAGCGACTTGCGTTCGCGGTAGATGGCGCTGTCGCTGCCCCGCGAGAAGTAGATGCGCTCGAACGAGCAGGCCGAGAAACGTTTGCGTGGAAGTATCTGTTCGAAGCTGACGCCGCCCTCGGCCGTGGTGACGACCGCCTCGCCCGGCTCCAGCTCGCGTATGTCGTTCATGTCGATGTTGAAGGCGGTTTGCAGCACCGGACGCTCCGAAGCCACCGCCACGATCTCCTCGCCGACGTAAACGAAAGCGGTGCGGACGCCCCACGGGTCGCGCAGGGTAAAGGTCTCGCCGCTGCCCGTCGCGCCGCAGATGACATAGCCGCCGTCCCATGCAGGGCTCGCCTCGCGCAGCACAGGGGCGAAATCTATCTTTTTCGCAAAACGCCACTGCTCGTCCAGCGCCTCGCCGATCTGTTCGAGTATCACGAAGGTGTCTGCCGAGCTGCGGGGATGCTGTCCGGCGCACTTCATGGCGGTGAGCAGTTCGTCAACGTTGGTAAGGTTGAAATTGCCGCACAGGGCCAGGTTGCGCATCTTGTGGCTGCTGCGGCGCAGGAACGGGTGGACGAACGACAGCCCCGAGCGTCCGGTGGTGCTGTAACGCAGGTGGCCCATGTATATATTGCCCGAGAATGGCTCCGTGCCCTCCCTGCGGCCCCGCGCTATCTGCGCCTCGACGGCCGAGAAGACTTTGGTTATGGCGTCGCTGCCCTCGGCGCGTTCGCGAAACATGAACTCGCTGCCGAACGCCCCGTCGGAGTTGATGCAGACCGCCCCCGCCCCCTCCTGCCCGCGGTTGTGCTGCTTCTCCATCAGCAGGTAGAGTTTGTCGAGGGCGTACCCCGCCCCGTAACGCTCCTTATAATATTGCACAGGCTTGCGCAACACCACCAGGGCAAGGCCGCATTCGTGTTTTAGCTGCTCCATTTGTCGGTTTTATCTTTTAGCAATCGCGGGTATCGGTATTTTCCGCTACGGCCCGCACCACTTCGCTCTCGCCCGCAACGGAAGAGAGGTACAACACCCTGTAATGGTTATTGTCGGCCGTTTCGTCGACGATCAGGTCGGGCTCGCCGTCGACGTCTCCCATGAACACGATAGCCGGAATAGACTCGGTGCATTCCAATGTCGTCAGAAGCTGCTCCGTGCCGTCGCCCTCCCTGGCCAGATAAAGCCTGTAATTGGCGACGCAACTGTTGTCATCGCCGTCGGCCGTCGCGGTAAAGCTGTATAGCAGTCCGCCATGTTCGACGGTGTAATTCTGGCCTGGAAATATTCTCGCCCCATGTTCGATTCCGGCAAAACTGTCAAGGTTGTAGTTTTTCAGTCCGGATAACAGCGCAATGTAGTCGTTGTTGCCCCGGACGACATTCAACAGTATATCCATCCCTGCGCACAGATTTTCTTCGAACACCGGCCCGATCCTGACCGGGGCCACATGATAACGCCCCTCGCCTTCGCGGTAAAGCGCATACATGTCCATTGCGTCGAAATGGCGATGGACGCTACCCTCCAAAAAGTCGCTCCAAAAATGGCCGTCCGAAAGAAATATGTCCGGATCTATGAATTTGTGTCCGTGATCCCGGTAATCACAATATTCGGGCGCGCTGTCGACCGTCTCATCCGAAGCCTTGGCGCGCGTCGCATCCGAAGTGTCGGCCTGCTCCGCCGTTTTAGCCAGGGCCAGCCAGCGGCACGAGGTCGTGGCGAGGAGCATTCCTGCCGCCATAAACAGGACAACGAAATTTTTCATGGTTGCAACCTTATCTTTTTTTGCGCCACAAAAGTAATATTTTTTTCATGGCGCAGCACGACCTGACAAATGTTTCGATTTGCGCCGCCTCCGGCAGGGTGGTATTTTGATGTTTCATGGCGATATTTTGCTTACAAACCATAAGCAAAATACCGCATAATTCTTGAAAATCGTAAAAACAGCTAATTTCTAAAAAATTTTATTATTACAACCGTTCGGGCAGAGCGAATGATTTCATACTTTTGCATCAGGATTAGGAGGTCAAAATGGCGCTGATAAATTCTCAGTTCTTAAAGGTGTCGCAGGACGCAGTGGCGCGCGAGATCGAGGGACGCATCAAGCAATTCCGTTTCGTCAACCCCGGAACGGAACCCATACGGCTCGACAGCGGCGACGTGGCCTTGCCCCTGCTGCCGAGCGTGGTCAATGCCATGCAGGCCAGCGTGAGCGAGCTGGGCGGCAAAAGCCCGTTCCTTGGCCGCGGCCCGGAGCGCGGGTGCAGTTTCCTGATCGAGGCTATCGTGAAGAACGACTTCAAGGCGCGCGGCGTTCGCATTGCCGAGGAGGAGATATTCATCAACGAGGGCACCAAGCAGGATGTGGCCAGCATCGGCGACATACTGTGCCGCGACAACCGCATCGGCGTGCTCGACCCGATATTTCAGACCTACGTCGAGTCGAACGTCGTCGGTTACCGGGCAGGGATACTCGAAAAGGGACGCCATTGGAGCAACATCGTCTACCTGACCGCAACGAGCGACAACAACTTCATACCGTCGCTGCCCGAAGAGCGTCCCGACGTGATCTTCCTCAGCTTCCCCAACGACCCGACGGGGATAGCCCTGACAACGGGACAGCTGAAAAAATGGGTCGACTATGCAATTGAAAACAAGGTATTGATACTTTTCGACGCAACCTACGAGGCTTTCATTACCTCGGACGACGTTCCCCGTTCCATCTACGAAATAAAGGGGGCGCGCAAGGTGGCCATCGAGTTCCACAGCTTCTCGAAGTCGGCGGGCTTCACAGGGCTCCACTGCGGCTACACGGTCATACCGAGGGAGGTGGAGGGCTACTCGATATACAGCGGCAAGGAGATCTTTTTCAACGACCTCTGGCAGCGGCGGCAGGCCATCAAGAGCAACGCCCCGTCGTACATCATCCAGCGGGCGGCCGAAGCGCTCTACACCGAGCAGGGACGGCGCGAAGTGAGGCAGAACGTCGATTACTACATGAGCAACGCCTCGATGCTGCGGGCGGCGCTGGACAGGACGGGATTGAGATACTGCGGCGGGGTCGACGCCCCGTTCATATGGATGGAGTCGCCGTGGCGCTCGTCGTGGAAACTCTTCGAGAAGCTCCTCGGCGAGTGCGAGATACTCTCCTCTCCCGGCGAGCGGTTCGGCCCCAGCGGCGAGGGTTACGTAAGGCTCAGCGCCTTCGCCGACCAGACGCAGGTCATGAGGGCAAGCACAAGGATAGGGGACTGGGGCAAATAATAAAAATCGGGCGCAGCCCGCGACAAATAAAAATTTAAGATCATGGGACAGGTTCACAAGGTCGCCTCAAAGAAAAACCCCCGCCGGGGGGACGGAGGTAATTCAGGCGAAACGATTTGCGGAACTCCTTGCACGAGTTCCGCCGGACGATCTTCCTTGCACGAAGATCGATCTCAAAAAAGCGAAACAAAATTACAAACAAAAAACGGAAAAACAATGAAACGCTCGATATATTTTGCAGCGGTAGCGCTGTTTTGCTGTGTAACGGGCCTTCGGGCACAGAAAACAATCGAAGTTGGCGCAGGGGCCGACGTGGTCAGCTCGTATGTGTGGCGCGGGGTCTATCAGGCCGGGGTTAGCGTACAACCCTCCGTCTCGGCCTCTTACAGGGGCTTCACACTGGGCGCGTGGGGCAGTTCCGACGTGGGTTTTGCCGGCATGGGCCACAAGGAGTTCGACTACTCGCTCTTTTACAGTATCTGCGGCCTGTCTGTGGGGGTGACCGACTACTGGTGGAACGGCGTGGGTGCGCCATACTTTGCAGCCCCGTACAAGGATAGCCACTACTTCGAGGGGACGGTCAGCTACTGCTTCGGCGAGA
Organism: Rikenellaceae bacterium; assembly: GCA_031256675.1. Classification (GTDB taxonomy): domain Bacteria; phylum Bacteroidota; class Bacteroidia; order Bacteroidales; family Rikenellaceae; genus JAIRQC01. The sequence continues at coordinate 68,833 of JAIRQC010000084.1, read as the reverse complement.
AGTTCCCACTGACGCTTGCGTGGAGCACGATGTTCGCAGGAGCCGACACGGAACTCGACGCTCAGGGCAAAGTCAGACAGATGTACTCGTCCTGGTTCGAGGCCGCTTACGATTTCAGGGTCAAGGAGGTAGCCTGTACGGCCAGCCTGGGCGTCTCGCCCTGGAAAGCGAGCTGGCTGGGGGCCACGCGCGGCGCGACCAAAGAGTTCACCGTCGCCGCCCTGGGCTTCAAGGCGGCAAAAGAGATCGCCTTCACCGACAAGTTCAGCCTGCCGGTGTTCGCCCAGGCCATTCTCTCGCCGGCAGCCGACGAGGCCCATCTGGTATTCGGAATTTCATTTTAATTTTTTTATGATAAGGTTCACAAAGATGCACGGTGCGGGAAACGACTATGTGTATGTCGATTGCACCGCACGGGAGATAGAAGACCCCGCCTCGCTGGCGGTAAGGGTGAGCGACAGACACTTTGGCGTCGGCTCGGACGGGCTGGTGTTGATATGCCGCTCCGACGTGGCAGATTTTCGGATGAGAATGTTCAATTCGGACGGCTCGGAGGCCCAGATGTGCGGCAACGCTTCGCGATGCGTGGGCAAGTACGTCTACGACAAGGGAATGACCAACAGGCGCGAGCTGTCGCTCGAAACGCTGGCAGGGGTCAAACACCTTGCCCTCAACGTTGAGGGAGGCAGGGTCTCCACCGTCAGGGTCGACATGGGGATACCGGAGTTGGAGGCGGTGCGGATTCCCGTGCTGGCGTCGCACAGCCCCGTTATCGGGCTGCCGGTAGAGGTCGACGGTGAGCGGTTCGAGGTCACATGCGTCTCGATGGGCAATCCCCACGCCGTGATATTTGTGAACAGCGTCGAGAACGCCGACGTGCACCGCATCGGGCGGGCCATAGAACTCCACCCGCTGTTTCCTGAGAGGACCAACGTGGAGTTTATCGAGATCGTGAACCGCGCCGAGCTGAAGATGCGCGTGTGGGAGCGCGGGGCGGGCGAGACGCTGGCCTGCGGCACGGGGGCCTGCGCCGCGGTGGTGGCGGCTGCGCTGAACAACCTCGCCGACCCCCGCGCCACGGTGCACCTTACCGGTGGCGACCTCGAAATAGAGTGGGCGCAGAGGGTCTGCATGACCGGAGGGGCGGTAACGGTATTCGAAGGAGAGCTATTATAGTGTAAAATAATGATACGGATCAACGACAACTACGTAAAACTCCCCGAGAGTTACCTCTTTTCCGAGATCGCCCGACGTGTGGCGACATTCAGGGCGGCCAATCCGACCGTCGACGTTATCAGTCTTGGCATCGGCGACGTGACGCGCCCGCTGGCCCCGTCGGTCATCGACGCGCTGCACAGGGCGGTCGACGAACAGGCTGCGGCCTCGACGTTCCGCGGCTACGGCCCCGAACAGGGCTACGAGTTCCTGCGCAGGACGATCATCGAGCACGACTTCGCCCCGCGCGGAGTGCAGCTCTCCCCCGACGAGGTGTTCATCAGCGACGGGGCCAAGAGCGACCTGGGCAACTTCGCCGACATTCTGGCCGCCGACAACGTCGTGGCGCTGACCGACCCTGTCTACCCTGCCTACGTCGACGTGAATGCAATGGGCGGACGCGCGGGCAGGCTGACCTCCGAGGGGTGGAGCGGGATAATCTATCTGCCCTGCGTGGCCGAAAACAGCTTTATCCCTCAGTTTCCGGCCTCGCGCCCCGATGTGATCTACCTCTGCTACCCCAACAACCCGACGGGGACGACGCTCGATCGCAGGCAACTGAAACAGTGGGTCGATTACGCTTTGGAGAACGGTTCGCTGATACTTTTCGACGCAGCCTACGAGGCCTTTATCAGTCGCGACGAGGCGCCGCACTCCATTTACGAGATCGAGGGCGCGCGCCGGGTGGCGGTGGAGTTCCGCAGCTTCTCCAAGACGGCGGGTTTCACAGGGCTGCGATGCGGCTACACGGTCGTCCCGAAGGAGCTCAAAGGATACGCCACGGCGGGCGAAGAGGTGGAGGTCAACAAGCTGTGGAACCGTCGCCAGTGCACCAAGTTCAACGGCACGGCCTACATCGTCCAGCGCGCCGCCGAGGCCATCTACTCGCCGCAGGGCCGCAAGGAGATCAGGGCAAGCGTGGATTACTATCTGGAAAACGCCCGCATCATCCGCGAGAACTTCCTGCGCATGGGGATGGAGGTTTACGGCGGGGTCGACGCCCCGTACATCTGGCTCCGCACTCCGCAGGGGATGGGCTCGTGGGAGTTCTTCGACATGATGCTCGACAAGTATAACGTTGTCGTCACGCCGGGCGTGGGCTTCGGCCCCAGCGGCGAGGGGTTCGTCCGCCTGACCGCCTTCGGGCAGAGGGAACGGATCGAAGAGGCGATGAAAAGGCTTGTATTATGAAACTGCCGTATTCGGCCTACTCGATGGCCCGAAACCCCTGACGGGGTGGAAAAAGAGAGGGAATTAAGGCCGCGGCGGTCGGGGGGCCGCGCGGCGAAACGGGGGTGGGGATTTTCGATCGCGATCGCCCCGCCGCCCAAAAAGTTCGGAGTATAATTCTCACAAAAGCAAAAAACCATGAAAAAGGTAGAAGCGATCATTCGCAAATCGAAATTTATGGACGTCCGTCAGGCCCTGCACGAGGCCGATATCGACTTTCTGTCGTGGTGGGACGTCAGCGGTCAGGGCGACGCCAAACAGGGGCTCATTTTTCGCGGCATAGCCTACGACGTCAACACCATAGCCCGCGTTTACCTGTCGTTCGTCGTTCGCGACCAGAATGTCGACCGCTCGATCGAGGTCATCCGCAAGGCCGCCTTCACCGGCGAGAGCGGCGACGGGCGCATCTTCATCTCGCCGGTCGACCAGAGCATCCGCATCCGCACGGGCGAGGTGGGCGACGAATCGCTGTATAACAGGGAAAAATAATCGAACACCGTCACTGCGGGAACTTTACAGGCAGGATTGCTTAGCCCCTGCGAGGCCCGCAACGACGGCAAAAAACAGGCGCCTCTTGCACAGGCGCCACAAAACCATCGATCTCATGAAAGCAAAAGTTTTAACGTATATTATGGCTGCGGGGCTGACGCTGTTCGGCACGGCGGCCCTCATGGCGCAAACGCCGGACACGACGGCGGCGGCAACCGAACAGCTCTCTGCGCCGGTCGAAGAGGCGGCGGCTGCAGTTGCCGCGACAATAGATGCGGCCCCGGTTCTCGACAAGGGCGACACGGCGTGGATCATCGTGGCGACCATACTGGTGATGCTGATGACCGTTCCCGGCCTGGCGTTTTTCTACGGCGGCCTGGTACGCCGCAAGAACGTGCTGAGCATCATGATGCAGTGTATGGTGATCACGGCGGTCGTCAGCATCGAGTGGATCGTCGTCGGCTACAGCATGGTCTTCGGTTCGGAATTTATGCCGGGCGAGGACGGCTCGGGCGGCAGCTTCTGGGGCGCCGTCATCGGCGGCTTCGACAAGGCGTTCCTGCACGGCATCCGGCTCGACACACTCTTCGGTTCCATTCCCGAACTGGTTTTCGTGCTGTTCCAGTGCATGTTCGCCGTCATCACCCCTGCCCTGATCATCGGCGCTTTTGCCGAGAGGATCAAGTTCTCGGGCTTCCTGCTCTTCACCATTCTCTGGTCGCTTATCGTCTACAACCCGATGGCACACTGGGTATGGGGCGGCGGCTGGATGGGGGCTATGGGCGCGCTCGACTTCGCCGGAGGCACCGTGGTGCATATCAACGCGGGTGTTTCGGCGCTGGTGATGGCTCTTATGCTCGGTCGCCGCAAGGCTTACCGCCCCGGAGGACAGCCCATCACCCCGCATAACGTTCCGTTTGTGGTCATCGGCGCGGCCCTGCTGTGGCTGGGCTGGTTCGGCTTCAACGCCGGCAGCGGTCTGGCGGCGGACGGTCTGGCGGGCAACGCTTTCCTCGTAACCCACCTCGCGACGGCGGTAGCGGCCGTAACGTGGATGACGCTCGAATGGGTGTTCAACAGTAAACCGTCGGTGGTAGGCATCTGTACGGGCGTAGTGGCAGGTCTGGTGGCCATCACTCCTGCGGCGGGCACGGTTGATGCAATGGGGGCGGTCGTCATAGGTCTGGCCTCGGCGATAATATGCTATGTCTTTGTGGCCATCATCAAACCCAAGGCAGGATACGACGACTCGCTCGACGCTTTCGGGGTTCACGGCGTGGGCGGTTTTGTCGGGGCGATCCTCACCGGCGTCTTCGCGACGCAGTTCGTCACGGGCGACGGCGGAGCGCAGGGCGCGCTCTACGGCGACTGGCGTCAGTTGGGTGTACAGACGGTGGTCAATCTCACCGCGGCGGTATTCAGCGGCGTGATGACATGGCTGCTGTTTGTGATAGTGGACAGGGTTGCAGGCCTGCGCGTCGACAGGGAGTCGGAGGCCATCGGTCTCGACATCTCGCAGCACGGCGAGTTCGCTTACAGCGACAACGAGTAGGGGCTTTTTGCGATACTGCGTATCGCGCTGCTTTCTCACCGCTGCGCTCAGTGCGTTTTTCGATCGCCTCCTTTCGGCCCGCGGCCGGCGGGGGGCGTTCGAGCCACGCGAGAGCAGTCCTCCGCATCCGACGGCTGCTCTCTGCCGACTTTGCTCTGCAAAGCCGAAGTTCTTTTCGCGACGAAGCCGCGAATCGCCTCGAAAGGCGAGGGCACGCCGAGGCGCGAAAAAGCGTGAAGAAATCGGCGCAGCGCGAGGGCGTTAAAAATTTTGGCAAACCGAAATTTAACCCTCGCGCCGACGATTTTAGCTTTTATCGCGCCGGCGCAGTTTTTTGCTACTTTTTTGCTGTCAAAAAAGTAGAAGAGAAACTGCCACATCGCCAGATGTGAAAATGTTACACCCAATGAGCGGAGGCTCTCAAAAAAGCCACGCGCGCAGCGGGAAAAAGCATCGCTACCTGGTCGCGAAAAAGAAAATCCGTCCGCGTCGGCGGACAAATAAGCGCGACCATGTTGCGCAAAGGGATCAATTGATCGCAAAAAAACACACAATGGGCGGAGGCCCGCAAAAAACAACTCTAAAAAATACAACTGTATGAAACTTTACATTCCGTCAGACTACCGGGCAACGCTTGCTCCGGAGACAATGGAGCGGGTCATTGAGGCCCTGAAAACCGAATTTCCGTTCGAGCTGTCACAGGCGCTCGGACTGCGCCGCGTAACGGCGCCCCTTTTCGTGCTTGCCGGTACCGGCGTTAACGACGACCTCAACGGTATCGAACACGCCGTGTCGTTCAAGGTTGCCGACATGGGCGACGCCAAGGCCGAGGTGGTGCACTCGCTGGCCAAGTGGAAACGCATGAAGCTGGGCGCATACAAGATCCCAGCCGGCTACGGCATCTACACCGACATGAACGCGATCCGCGCCGACGAGGAGCTCGACAACCTCCACTCGCTCTATGTCGACCAGTGGGACTGGGAGCGCACCATAACCAAAGAGGATCGCACCGTCGACTTCCTCAAATCCATCGTCGAGAAGATCTACGGCGTGCTGCTCGGCATTGAGCAGTATGTCTACGAACAGCACTCGCACATCACCCCGTCGCTGCCCGACAAGATCACCTTCCTCCACACCGAAGACCTTCTGGCGCAGTACCCCGACCTATCGCCCCGCGAACGTGAGACCGCCGCGGCCAAGAAGTACGGCGCTATTTTTGTTATCGGCATCGGAGGCAAGCTCGCCGACGGCAAAAAGCACGACGGGCGCGCCCCCGACTACGACGACTGGTCGACCCCGACCGATGGCAAGCACAAAGGGCTCAACGGCGACATCATCCTGTGGAGCGACGTGCTCGACTCGGCATTCGAGATCTCCTCGATGGGTATTCGCGTCGACAAGGAGGCCCTGCTGCGCCAGCTCGACATCGAAGGCTGCCCCGAACGCAGGGAGCTGCTGTTCCACCGTATGCTCATCGAAGACCGCATACCCCTCTCCATCGGCGGCGGCATAGGCCAGAGCCGTCTGTGCATGTACTTCCTGCGCTGCGCGCACATCGGCGAAGTGCAGGCGTCGCTGTGGAGCGACGAGATGATCGACGCCTGCCGACAGAACAACATCTTCCTTAAATAGAACGCCGCAGTCGATCGGGACGCCGGCAGGTCGGCGTCCCGAGAGGCCATTTTGAAAAAACAATCAAATACAAACAAGAATATGAGCATGTTAAGGTTCAAACTTTTGAATGAAGCGCAGAAGCGCAAAGCCCTTCAAGCCGAGGTTGACGGCGAGAGGTCGTCCGAGTATTTCGGGTGCAATGTCTTCACCATCGACAAGATGCGGAGCCACCTTTCGAAGGCCGGGTTGAAGGGCTTCTGTAATGCTATCGAGACGGGCAGCCCGCTCACGCACGAGCTGGCCGAGGAGGTCGCCCAGGGGATGAAGCAGTGGGCTATCTCGATGGGCGCAACGCACTACACCCACTGGTTCCAGCCCCTGACGGGCGGCACGGCGGAGAAACACGACCTGTTCTCGGAGTTCGACGGCAACGGCAGCATGATAGAGGAGTTTTCGGGCAAACTGCTGGTGCAGCAGGAGCCGGACGCATCGAGTTTCCCGAGCGGCGGCATCCGCAACACGTTCGAGGCCCGCGGCTATACGGCGTGGGATCCCGCTTCGCCCGCCTTCGTAGTCGGCGACACGCTCTGCATACCCACCATCTTTATCTCCTACACCGGCGAGGCGCTCGACTATAAAGCCCCGCTGCTCAAAGCCCTTGACGCGGTGAACAGGGCGGGCGTAAAGGTCTGCAAGATGTTCGACGAGAATGTGGGGAAGATCACCTCGTTCCTCGGCTGGGAGCAGGAGTATTTTCTGGTGGACGAGGCCCTGTGGGCAGGCCGTCCCGACCTCATGCTGACGGGGCGCACGCTCATGGGCCACGACAGCGCCAAGAACCAGCAGCTGGAGGATCACTATTTCGGCCATATCCCCTCGCGCGTGCTGGCTTTCATGACCGACCTCGAAATAGAGTCGCTGAAACTGGGCATTCCGGTCAAGACGCGCCATAACGAGGTGGCCCCCAATCAGTTCGAGCTGGCCCCGATCTACGAGGAGGCCAATCTTGCCGTCGATCACAACCTGCTGGTCATGTCGGTCATGCGCCGCGTGGCCCGCAAACATTCGTTCCGCGTGGTGCTGCACGAGAAGCCCTTCAAGGGGATCAACGGCTCGGGCAAGCACTGCAACTGGTCGCTCGGCACCGACACGGGGGTCAACCTGCTCTCGCCGGGCAAGGACGCCGTGAGCAACCTGCAATTCGTGACCTTCGTGGCCAACGTTCTCAAAGCCGTTCACAAACACAACGGCCTGCTGAAAGCGTCGATCTCGACCGCCACCAACGCCCACCGCCTCGGCGCCAACGAGGCCCCTCCGGCCATCATCTCGATCTTCCTCGGCGCCCAGATCTCGCAGGTGCTCGACAAGGTCGAGAGCTCGAAGACCGACGAGGCTATCGTAATAGACAAAAAATCGGGGCTGAAACTCGGCATCGGCCACATCCCCGAAATATTCATAGACAACACCGACCGCAACCGAACCTCGCCTTTCGCCTTCACCGGCAACCGCTTCGAGTTCCGCGCCGTAGGGTCGTCGGAGAACTGCGGCAACGCGATGACGGCGCTCAACACGGCCGTCGCCGAACAGCTGGAGGAGTTCGTCGCAGAGGTTAACACCCTCACAACCAAAGGGTCGGCCAAAGAGAAGGCGATCTTCGAGGTGATCAAACGCTATATCGCCGAGAGCAAGGCCATCCGCTTCGACGGCAACGGTTACAGCGACGAATGGAAGGCCGAAGCTGCCAAACGCGGCCTCGACTGCGAGACCAGCGTGCCGGTGATCATCGACAATTTCCTGAAAGAGAGCAGCGTGGCGATGTTCGCCTCGACCGGCGTCCTCAACGCCAAGGAGCTGCACTCGCGTTGCGAGGTCAGCTGGGAGACCTACACGAAGAAGATCCAGATCGAGTCGCGCGTACTGGGCGACCTGGCCCTGAACCACATCATTCCCGTGGCCACGGGCTATCAGTCGAAGTTGCTCGACAACGTGTCGAAGACCGCCGTCCTCTTCCCCGGCGAGCAGGGACAGGAGATGTCGTCGCAGAACCGCCTGCTGATCGAACGTATCGCAAATCACACCAAAGAGATCACTCTCGGCGTGGAGAACATGATCAACGCCCGCAAGGTGGCCAACAAAATCGAATGCGAGCGCGAAAAGTCCATCTCCTATCACGACAACGTGATCCCGTTGATGGAGAGCATCCGCTACCATATCGACAAGCTGGAGTTGATCGTCGACAACGAGATGTGGCCGCTGCCCAAATACCGCGAACTGCTGTTCATCCGGTAATCCGGCAAGTTGTCTCTGATTTTAATCGCAAGGGGCGGCCCTGTCCGCTCCTTGCGATTAAAAATTTATACCGTTTCGAAGAGTTTGTTAAATTTGTCGGACGAAGCCGTGCGATTGCCGTTTTTAGATTATTTTTGCAGTCTGGAAAAAACACGATCCATGAAAAAAGAGTTTGCAGATCATACGCAGGGACTGTTCGACCCACGCTGGGAGCGCGACGCTTGCGGCGTGGGCCTGATAGTTAACTTGAATGCGGCCAAGACGCACGATACGGTGGACAGAGGGCTGCGCATCCTCGAAAACATGGTGCACCGCGGGGCCGAGGGGGTCGACCCGCAGACCGGCGACGGTTCGGGCGTCATGCTCGCAATACCCCACGAGTTCATACTTCTGAACGGTATTCCGGTGCCCGAAAAGGGGAGCTACGGAACGGGGCTCGTGTTCCTGCCCAAAGATTCGTTCAGACAGAAAACCGCGCTCGACGCTATAAGGAGGGAGAGCGAAAAAGCAGGGTTGCAACTGCTGGCCCTGCGCGACGTGCCGGTCAACAGCGCGATCCTCGGCGAAGGGTCGTCGGCCACCGAACCCGCCATCAAGCAGCTGTTCCTCACCGACACGGGCGGCAACAGGGACAACCTCGAAGTGCGGCTGTTCCTCCTGCGCAAGGCCATCGAGCGCGCCCTGCCCGGCAGTTGTTATGTGGCGAGCCTCTCGACGCGCACCATCATATACAAGGGTATGCTCACCTCCTATCAACTGAGGGAATACTACCCCGACCTGAGCAGCCCCTACTTCACGAGCAACATGGCGCTGGTGCACTCGCGTTTCAGCACCAACACCCTGCCCAAGTGGGAGCTGGCCCAGCCCTTCCGCACACTGGGACACAACGGCGAGATCAACACCATTCGCGGCAACCGTCAGTGGATGAAAGCGCGCGAGACGCTGCTCAACTCGGACAACTTCGCCGATATTCGCCAGGCGCTGCCCATCATTGAGGAGGGCATGAGCGACAGCGCGTCGCTGGACAACGTGCTCGAATTTTTCATCATGGCCGGCATTCCGCTGCCCCACGCGCTGGCGATGCTTATCCCCGAGAGTTGGAACGACAAAAACCCGATTCCGGATGCGGTCAAGGCGTTCTACGAGTTCAATTCGCTGGCTTTCGAACCGTGGGACGGCCCTGCGGCGCTGCTCTTCTCCGACGGACGCTTCGCCGGAGGTATGCTCGACCGCAACGGCCTGCGCCCGATGAGGTATCTGATAACCAAAGACGACATGCTGGTGATGGCCTCCGAGACGGGGGTGTTCACCTTCGACCCGACCGAGATAAAGGAGAAAGGCAAGCTCAAGCCGGGCAAGATACTGATGGTCGACGCCGAACAGGGGCGCATCTTCCGCGACGAGGAGCTCAAAGAGGCGCTGGCAAACGAGTATCCCTACGGCGAGTGGCTGCAAACCAACCGGCTGGAACTGGGCAGGATAACATCGGGGCGCAACGTCGCTAACACGGTGGAAAACTATGCGCAGCACCTGCACGCATTCAACTATTCGAAGGAGGAGATCGACAAGCTGATCATCCCGATGTGCGACGAGGGCAAGGAGCCGGTGGGGTCGATGGGCAACGACGCCCCTCTGGCCGTGCTGTCGCGCCTGCCGCAGAACCTGTTCCGCTATTTCCGCCAGCAGTTCGCACAGGTGACCAACCCGCCCATAGACCCGATCCGCGAGGAGCTGGTGATGTCGCTCACGAGCTACATCGGCACGTTCGACCACAACCTGCTCTCGCCCGACCCTGCGCTGTGCAAGATGATCAAACTCAAAAGCCCGGTGCTCACCAACCGCGACTACGACATCCTGTGCCACATCGAATACAAGGGCTTCCGCTCGCACACCATCTCGACGCTCTACGACGCGGCGGCGGGCAGCAGGGGGCTCGAAAGCGCGCTGGAGTCCATCTGCGCCGAGGCGGGGCGCGCGGTGGACGAGGGGTACAACTACATCATACTCAGCGACCACGGACTGGCCCCCGACAAGGCCCCCATACCTTCGCTGCTGGCCCTGTCGGCGGTGCACCACCATTTGATAGATATTTGCAAACGCGTTCAGATAGGGCTTATCGTCGACAGCGCCGAACCGCGCGAGGTGATGCACTTCGCCCTGCTGCTGGGCTTCGGGGCCAGCGCTGTGCATCCATATATGGCCTTTGCGGTCATGGAACAGCAGATCAGCGAGGGCAATATCCGCCTCGATTTCGCCACCGCCGAGAAACATTTTATCAAGGCCGTCGGCAAGGGGCTGCTCAAAACCATGTCCAAAATGGGCATATCGACGCTGCGCAGCTATCGCGGGGCGAAGATATTCGAGGCCGTGGGCATATCCGAAGAGCTGTCGGAGCGTTACTTCGGCGGCGTTGCAACGGCCATAGGCGGCGTCGGTCTCGAAGAGATCGCCGCAACGCAGTCCACGCTGCTCGCGGAGGCTTTCAGCCGGCAGGACGAAGATTTGCTGCGCAACGAGGGCTTCTACGCATACCGTCGCGACGGGGAGGGCCACGCCTGGAACCCGGAGACCATTTCGCGGTTGCAGCAGGCCGTGCGCAGCGGTTCGTATGCCAAATTCAAGGAGTATGTCGAGGCTGTCGACAACAAAAGCGACCCCCTGTTCCTGCGCGACCTGATGACCTACAACCCCAATCCAATCCCCGTCGAGGAGGTGGAGCCGGCGGAGGCTATTGCGCGCCGCTTCGTGACGGGGGCCATGTCGTTCGGCTCTATCAGCAGGGAGGCGCACGAGACCATGGCGCGGGTTATGAACCGTTTGGGCGGCAAGAGCAACACCGGCGAGGGAGGCGAAGACCCCGCCCGCTTCACGCCCGCCCCGGACGGCTCGTCGGCCCGCAGCGCAATCAAGCAGGTGGCCTCGGGACGCTTCGGCGTGACGGCCGAATATCTGGTCAACGCCGACGAGATACAGATCAAGATCGCCCAGGGGGCCAAGCCGGGCGAGGGGGGGCAGCTGCCGGGCTACAAGGTCGACGAGATCATCGCCCGCACGCGCCACTCCATACCTGGCATCTCGCTCATCTCACCGCCGCCACATCACGACATATACTCGATAGAAGATCTCGCACAGCTGATCTTCGACCTGAAAAACGTAAATCCCGCCGCCCGCATATCGGTCAAACTCGTGGCTGAGAGCGGCGTGGGCACCATTGCGGCGGGCGTGGCCAAAGCCAAAGCCGACATGATCATCATCAGCGGCGGCGAGGGCGGCACGGGGGCCAGCCCGCTCAGCTCGATAAAGTATGCGGGCGTTCCGGCGGAGATAGGCTTGGCCGAAACACAACAGACGCTGGTTATCAACGGTTTGCGGGCGCAGGTAGTGTTGCAGACCGACGGACAGCTCAAAACCGGCCGCGACATAGTGGTTGCGGCCATGCTGGGGGCCGAGGAGTTCGGTTTCGCGACGAGCGCGCTCATCGCCCTGGGCTGCGTGATGATGCGCAAGTGCCACGTCAACACCTGTCCGGTCGGCGTAGCCACTCAGGACGAACGGCTGCGGGCGCGTTTCAAGGGGCGCGAGGAGCATCTGCTCAACTTCTTCATGTTCCTGGCCGAAAATGTCAGGGAACGGCTGGCCGACATGGGTTTCCGCTCGTTGCAGGAGATCGTGGGCCGCGTCGACCTGCTGCGTCAGGACGTCTCGCGCTATGACAACCCGAAACTGAAAGGGATCGACCTCTCGCGGCTGCTCCACTTCCCGAAACAGGCCCGCGACAACGCCATATGCAATACCAGGCCGCAGGTTCACCGCATGGACAAGGCGCTCGACCGCAAACTCATAGAGCAGTGCGCCGGAGCTGTCGATGGTGGCGCACCGGTCGATCTGCGCTTCGACATTCACAACACCGACCGCACCACCGGCGCCATGCTTTCGGGGCTCATAGCGCAGAAACATGGCAACAGGGGGCTGCCCGACGGCGCCATACGCTGCACCTTCGCCGGATCGGCAGGGCAGTGCGGCGGGGCGTTCCTCTCGGCGGGCGTAACGCTGCGGCTGGAGGGCGACGCCATCGACTATCTGGGCAAGGGGCTTTCGGGCGGACGCATCGTGGTGGTACCGCCGCAGGGATCGACCTTCGAGCCGGAGGATAACTACATCGCCGGCAACACGCTGCTCTACGGCGCGACCTCTGGCGAGGTGTTCATCAACGGCCGCGTCGGCGAGCGGTTCTGCGTGCGCAACAGCGGGGCTACGGCCGTCGTCGAGGGTACGGGCGACCACTGCTGCGAGTATATGACCGGCGGCTGCACCGTCGTGCTGGGCAGCGTCGGGCGCAACTTTGCCGCAGGTATGAGCGGCGGCGTGGCATACGTCTGGGACAGGGAGCGCAATTTCGACTTCTTCTGCAACATGGAGATGGTCGAACTGTCGCTCGTCGAGGATGCGCAGGACAAGAAGGAGCTGCTCGAACTCGTCGAACGTCACGCCGGGCATACCGGCAGCCCACTGGCGCGCAGGCTGCTCGACAACTGGAGCCTGCACGTGGGCGAGTTCATCAAGGCGACCCCGATCGAGTACAAAAAGATACTGTACGACCGCCGCTCGGAGGCCCTGAAAGCCAAGATAGAGAATGTCGAAAGGGATTATTAGGGAATTGCTCCTTTGTCGCAAAACGCTCCGGCGTTTTGTAAAGCCCGCCCCTGCGGTTAGGGGAGGATTTGGGAGGGGCGATCGAACACGGGACAGCTCCGAAGGAGATGTCAACGTGCGGTCGATGAATTTAATCGACCGAAAAACATCGTGGTACGCAAACAGTTAACAGATTAAATCATCGACCGCACGTTATGGGAAACCCAAAGGCATTTTTACAGATAGGCCGCAAGGAGGCAGGATACCGCGCGCTCACCGACCGCGTGGGGGACTATGCTGAGGTGGAGCAGACGCTCAACACTGAGGACAGGCGGTTGCAGGCCTCGCGCTGCATGGATTGCGGCGTGCCGTTCTGCCACTGGGCCTGTCCGCTGGGCAACCGTCAGCCCGAATGGCAGGACGCGCTCTACCGCGGCAAGTGGCAGGAGGCGTACAGGATCCTCATCTCGACCAACGACTTTCCGGAGTTCACAGGGCGTGTCTGTCCGGCGCTGTGCGAGAAGTCGTGCGTGCTGGCGCTGTCGCACGACGCGGTGACGATCCGCGAAAACGAGGTCGCCGTGGCCGAAATGGCTTTCGAGGAGTGTTACGTCAATCCGCGCATACCCGCGCACCGGCACAAACATAATGTTGCGGTGGTAGGATCGGGTCCGGCGGGCCTGGCGGCGGCCAACCAGCTGAACCAGCTGGGATTTAACGTTACGGTATACGAGAAGGATGAGGCTGTGGGCGGGCTTTTGAGGTTGGGCATCCCCGACTTCAAACTCAACAAGCGCATCATCGACCGTCGTGTGGAGTTGATGGAGCGCGAGGGGGTCAGATTCGTCGTCGGGGCCGAGATAGGCGGCGAAGGGTATGCTGTTTCCGCGTTGCTTGCCGACTATGATGCGGTGTGCGTCTGCATCGGTTCGGGCGTGCCGCGCGACATCTCGGTGGAGGGTCGCGAGTTGAAAGGGGTCCATTTTGCCCTCGAATTTTTGCAGCAGCAGAACCGCGTGGTGGCGGGGGCCCTGATCCCCGATAGCGAACGTATCTCGGCGCGCGGCAAACACGTGCTGGTCATCGGCGGCGGCGACACCGGCAGCGACTGCGTCGGCACGTCGGTACGTCAGGGAGCGTTGAGCGTCACGCAGATAGAGATCATGCCCAAGCCGCCGGAGGGCGACAATCCCGAAACGCCGTGGCCGATGTGGCCGGTGGTGCTGAAAACTTCGTCGTCGCACGAGGAGGGCTGCACGCGCCGCTGGCAGCTCGACACCCGCAGGTTCGTCGGCAAGAACGGTTCCGTCACGGGCGCCGAGGTCGAGGAGGTGGAATGGGTGGTCGACACGGCCACCGGAGCGCGAAAACTCAGCTGCACGGGGCGCAAGGAGACCATAAAGGCCGATCTTGTGTTGCTGGCGATGGGCTTTGTACATCCGGTGCACGAGGGGCTTGTAAAGGAGTTGGGCGTGGAGCTCGACAGTCGCAAGAATATCCGCACAGGGGCTTCGGGCAGCACCTCCTCAGGAAAGGTTTTCGCCGCCGGCGACGCCGCCTCGGGCGCCAGCCTCGTAGTGCGCGCCATCGCCTCGGGTCGCCGCGCAGCAGAAGCAATAGAAAAATCATTGCTGGTGAAGAGCGGCCAATAACAGGCGGATAGAGACTGATAATTAGTCACATCCGCCTGTGTCTCATCGCTTGCCATGCAAATTAATGGGTTAGTCACAGGTTTAATCCGACATTAAAAGACTGGCATGACTGGTGGTTGGAATTATGTATTTCCTGTCCACTCGTGTAAACATTTGGCATGAAAGTTCATGGTTTGTCCAGCCGGCATACGTTTCTCCCTTGACGAAAGTTATGGAAGCAGGAGAGCCAAAACTAACAACACGGGGCGAAATCTTGATTTGCAGCGGAAGACAGATTAAATTCCTGTTGCAATAAGACAATCGCCTTGCGCCGTAGCTTGTGTTGGCCCTGACGACCATATACAAGAGTTTACTCCTCACGACCATATATGAAAACTTACCCCCCTGTCCATTATACGATAGCCATGTCTTCCCGACCGTCTGCGAGTTTGTCTACATGCACCGTGTCGGCGGCGGGCCCTGGTATGAGCGCGCCATGCCGCCGAAATCGAGTACGACCTTCTGCAACACCGTTCCCGCATCGCCACACATGATTTTGAGCGTATGTTTGCCTGGTTTGCCGATGTGCAGGGTTGTTTTGTTTGTCCGGCAATTTCGCAGAGCGCTTTCGTACCATATCTGCGCATACTCAATGGACGAAGTGGAGGGGTTCATCACCGGTCCTTCGTCGATGCACACGCCGTACTGCGCCTCGAGATTGGTGGCCTCGTGGCCGGCATAACCTCTGTCGGCGCTTATCACGAATGTCGGCAACACGTATGTGTATACGTCGACCGAACCCTGCTCGAAGGTGAAGAAATCATACTCCACGCGCGGCACGTCGGCGCGGCGGGTGTTCTGGCGCGGGGCTACGGGATCGCCCAGCTGCACGGCGATGTTTTCCACGCCGAGATTGGGTATGATGCGTACCTTTATTGCGTCGTTCTCCGACTTGCGGTGAAATCCCGCTGCGTCTATTGAGATGTAACCGTTGTGCTGGACGTACAGCCCCCGCAGCTCTTCGACCGTCGGCGACGGAGGGTTGAACGCCGAGACGAAAACCCTCTCGCGACTGCCGTCCGAACCCTCTATCTCCACCGTGCCCGACACGCGCTCTCCCGTCGGGGCGAGCGTCCAGTCGACCGTCACCTCGATGCGCTCTTCGGTTGCGGTCTGTCCGTCGTGTTTGCTCAACACTATCCACCGGTCGCTCGCCGTGGCGCTCCACCCCAACGGCGAGGAGCCTTTGTTGTACACATCCACGAAGTGCGGTACGGGCAGATAGCGGTCGAATGCGGGCAGCGCGTGAAAACTTCTCACGCCGGACGTACCCTCCCCTTCGGCCATTATTCCCATTTCGGCCTGCTCCGACAACTCCGCACGGCGCAACTCGGGCAGCTTGAAGTACGACGCGGCAAAACCCTGCTCCATGGTCATCATCTGATCCCACTTGCCGTCCAGCAGGGAGTTGTAGCCTTTGGTGATAACTCTCAGGCTGTCGTAGCAGACGCGGCCCGTTTCGGCCAGCTGCTCCGTCGCAGCCCTCTGCTGCATGGCATACAGACGGTTCTTCTGCCCCGAGAGTATCATCCTGTTCAGCAGCTGGCACGCCTTGACGGGATAGTACAGCGTCTGATAGCAGCAGGCCCTGTGGCTTTCGGGCAGACGCGCCATGATGTTCGCCGCCATTGCGGCGATACGTTCGTATTCGGCAAGCCGCCGGTCGGCCTCGCGGTAGTTCGCAAACGAGAAGTCGGTGTCGGTGTTGCGTTCGTTGCCGTGTTTGTCCGTGGCCCATTGGTAGCCCCAGCCCATAAATTCGGGCTTGCGGACGAACGACAGGTGGTAGAACGAACCCACGATCTCTTCCAGCTCGCCCCGCAACTCCTGGCCCAACATGCCGCCCGTCCATTCGGCGCGGTATCGGGCCGTTCGTTGAAAATCGAACGCCTCCATGTCGAAAGCCATTGCGAGGAAGAGGTCGACTGCAAATTCGCATCCCTTTATGTCGCCCGCATTGAGCAGCCAGATACGGTCTGCCGTCGAGCCGTAGGCCTTGCCGAGCTCTTCGTACATCAGCGTCGGCGAGGTGGTATTCATCCACAGATAGTCGTGCGGGCGACCGAGGTACGAGGCGTGGTAGTATATCCCCGAGCGTCCGGTGCGTTTCTGCTCTGCGGGGCTGCTCAGCCGCTTCATGTAGCCGTAGTTGTCGTCCGGCCAGACGATGGTCACGTCGTCAGGCAATTGCAGCCCGCGGTCGTACACATCCAATACCTCCTTGTAGGGGGTGAATGCCTGCGGTATCTCTTCGGCGGGCTTTCCGAGTACGTCGACCAGTATCTGCCGCTGAGATAGCAACGCCTCCTGCATGGTGTTGCGACGCTCGTCGAGATCCTGGCTTCCGGCCATTGCCCTGTCGTGCAACCCGCGCAGGGCGAGGGTGTAGACATTTTCGAACGGGGCCGCCTCCACGACGCGGTTTTTCAATACGCCGTCGACCCCTGCCCTGTTGTCGACATAATTCCACTCGCCCATGCTTTTGCCGTCCCATTCGCTTGCGGTGTTGAGCAGCAGCGGCTCGCAGTGCGACGAGCCCATGACGATGGCGTAACGGTCGGCCACTTCGCGGTTTTCGGGAATCTTGTGAAAGGCTGTGCTGGCCTCGTGCATGGCAGGGGCGAGATAGTTGGCGTTCAGGCGCAACAGCAACTCGCACACTTTTTCGTATGTTTTGGGGCCGATGTTGCCCCGTTCCTTTTCGAAGTTGCGTTTGGCCCAGCGGAGAATACCCCAGTCCTCGTCGTTTATGAATATGCCACGGTACCTGACCGAGGGTTCTTTGGAGGTAAAGCCGCGCACATCGAGCATGAGCTCCTTTCGCCGAACGACGGGAGCGTCCGCCCACCAGTACCACGGCGAGACGCCTATCGCCCGCGAGACCGACAGCAGCCCGTAGGCCGTGCCGCGACGGTCGCTGCCGGCTATGACCAGCGCCCGGGCAAGCCCGTGACCCGGACGCTCGACCAGCCGGACAATGTACCGCTCCCACCCGCCGACTATCGGGCCAGGGTCGAGCTTGCCCGAGGCGGTCAACTCGTCTATCCACCGGCTGTGCCCCACCGTGCCCGCAATGACGGCATATCTGATTGCACGGGGAGGTTCCGTCCCCGCGGACACGGCGATAGCCTGCCCCGTAACCCGCTCTACGTCTGCCGCGAACAGCTCGACGGCGGTCTTGACAACCCTGGCGTCGGCGGGGTCGTAACACACTGCCGCCCTGTTGCCGGCAGCCACCAGAGGAAAGCCGCCTTTGTCGGTCAGCGAAACCTGCCCGCCGACAGCCCCGCCGCCCGCAACAGCGGCGCAGAGGAGCGATAGGATTTTCCTGTACATAAGCTATTCGGTCGGGTCGCCCGGGGTTTTGACCGACGGGTCGTAAATGGCCACTCCGACCCGCGAGTCGGCGCACCCGTAATAGAGGTACCACTTTCCGCCGAGCAGCGTCAGCCCCTCGATGAACACCGTGCCGTCCCTGTACTGGCCGCTCTTCTCGAAGCTCTCCATCGGGCGGAAAAACGGCGAGTCCAACCGCCCCGTAACCCGTTCGGGCTCCCCGAGGGCGAACAGCAGCTGCCCCGCGGCGTAGGTGTTGGCTGCGAAACGCTTGTCGCCCGCATCGCCCGAGCGGTTTTTGCCGTTGTAGAACAGCAGTATGCCGTGGTCGGTGATCACGGCGGGGGGGCCGCACTCCGTGAGCTGGCTGTCGAAATAGCCCTGACGCGGTACGACGAGTTTTTTGATATTGCCGCTCGCGTCCAGCCCCGGCTGCCAGTCGATCAGGTTGTCCGACACGGCGAGGTTGATATAGTTCTCGCCCCAGTACATGAGGTACTTGCCGCCTACTTTGGCGATGACCTGTTTGCCGTCGACCACCCTGGTCACTATCGAGCCCGATTTGCATTTGAAGTCGCGAAAGCGTCCGTCATAGGCGTTGGCGAAAGCAGGGCCGTGCTTTGTCCAGTGCACGAGGTCTGTCGAGGTGGCTATGCACAGGCGGAAGATGCTGCGGTTCCACGAGGTGTAGGCCATGACGTATGTGCCGTCTGCGGTCACCGCCACGCGCGGGTCTTCGCAGCCGCCCTCCCACTCGTAAGCCTTCATGTTGTCCTCGTCGGGATACATCACAGGGCTCTCGCGCAGGGTCATGTGTATGCCGTCGGAGGTCTCGGCCAGTCCGATGCGCGAGGTGCGCTTGCCGATGCCCACGCCCGAGTTGTCCTCGGCGCGGTAGAGCACGCAGATCTTGCCCTCCCTGACCACTGCGGCGGGGTTGAACGTGTCGCTCTCCTGCCAGCCAACCATTGTTTTGCGCATGGGGCAGTAGAATTTGGTCTCGGGGTTGGGGCTGATGACCGGATTGGCCCCCGCAGGCCTTATGAAGCCTCCCATCGCCCAGTTGGGCAGAGGGTTCGCGCCCGGAGTTTTGTTGCCGCCGTTGTGCTCCGTCGGCACGAGCCGTGCGCCGTCCGCACAGCAAAGCGAGGAGGCTATCATGGAGGACAGAATAATCAAACGTTTCATAAGGTTTGTTTAACAGTGTTTTAGGGGTTGAGCGCCGACGGCGTCATGCGGCCCTGCGCAGGCAGGATGTTGTCGAGCGCCGCAGAATTGCACCTCCTGCAAGACAGCGCGCAACAAATATCCGCCAAACAGCGCAAACCGGCTCAAACCCTTAATTTGCATAAAACATAATGTCAAACCGGCTTTTCTGCCACGCAGGGCGAAACGCCTGCCGCCATGTTTAGAAGCGGCAGGCCTTTACAGCCGTTTCGCTGATCGTTTCCGGCGTTCGGCGCTGGCAATGGATTGCTTCCTCTCCTTGCAATCGGCGATGATCGAGATAAAGACAGCCGCGGCAGTGGGCCGCCGCGGCTGAAATGGTCGGGGAGGGCTAATGGGCCCCCAGGAACAGTTCTTTTGTTTTGCAACTGTTGTTCGAATTGCTGCTGCCGCGGCCGTTTCCGGTGGTAATATCGAAGTATGTGTTGTCCGGGTAGCCGTTCGCCGTAAATTTCAGGAACCTGTACGTCGACGACGGTATCGCAACGTCTTCCGACGTCTTTTCCGCCAAGGTCTTGGCGTTGACGATCATTACGTCTGACGTGTTGATCTGCGTCCACGGGCCCGTCTGTGCGTTGCTTCCCTCAATTTTCTGGAAGCCCCACCAGCGGAGATTTATACCGTCCGTGAGGTGGTAGCTCATCCGGAAGTAGTTCACTTCGCGCGCTTCGAGCATGTCGACGACAAACCAGACATCGTCGTTCCACCGTTCCGACGCGGTAAGGCTGACCCCGCCGTAACTCTTACCAGGCTTTACGATGGTGAGGTACGAGTTGTCGTTGCCGTCGAACGCGGCATATATGCCGTTATTCTCGCCGCCGCCCGTGCCGCCAGCGGTCGGACCGTCGGGCGGGGCGACATTCGGCAGGCCGTGCGACGTTTCGACCACCTTCCATCCTGCGCGGCCATACTCGATGCTCTGCACGTTGAAGGTCATCTGGTCGAATATGGTCGGATCGAGCTTCGAAGAGACCTTGACCGTCACACTGCCCAGCTTGTAGAACGTGACCATGCCGTCGGAGCCCACCCTGGCATTGGCCTCGCTGAGCGAGGTATAGACCAACTGGTCGTTGCAGTCCGCAGGGCCTGTCGTATTGACCAGCGCGCTCAGGTCGAACGTCTCGGTGGTAATTGTCTGCGAGTTCGAACCGAGCGAAACCGACGTGAATGGAACGGAGCCAACCTTCAAGCCGATATACATCTCGCTTATCTTGCATGTCAGATTCTGGACGCCGTTAATAGTGGTGTAGCTGCCGCCCCAGTTGGTGCCGTTGTTTGTAAAGTAGTATTTCGAGAGCGGATAGCTGTTCGAGACGAATTTCAGATAGCGGTACGTCGCATTCGGGAACTCTATATCCCCCGAATTTCCGAAATTGGTGCTGACCGTTATGGCTGTCGGTATCATCACATCCGTTGCGATCGACGTATACGGCCCTGCCTGCGTGTCGCTGCCCAGTATCTCCTTGAAACCCCACCATCTGTAACCGGGATTGGTGTCCCAGCCGTGCCGGAAGTAGTTCACTTCGCGCGGCGCGACCATGTCCACAACAAACCATATATCCTCGGTTGCAAGGATAAAGAGGCCGTCGACGGCATTTTTGCCCGGTTTGACCATAAAGAAACTCGACATGTCGGTTTGAACGCCGTCGAACGCAGAGGTCGGAGTGTTTTTATTGTCGGCGGCGCTGGCTTCCGGCCATGTGCCATTGCTCTTCGTGTGCGATACCTCGACTATCTGCCACCCCGTGCGGTCGTACTCGATGCGCGTAATGTGGAACACGATCTGGTCGTAAACGGTCGGGTCCATACTCGAAGAGGCCTTGATGGTCACATCTCCGATCGTCTGGAACGAGAACGTAACCAGTCCATTGGCGTCGACCGTAGCCATAGCCGGATCGGACGACTCGAACACCAGCACGTCGGCGCACCCGTCGGGAGCCGTCGTGACTATCAGCCCGTTCAGCCCGACCGTCGCCGTGGTTACCTCCATCTCGGGCACGGTGAACCTGATCGTTTCGAACGGTATCGGCGGCACAGGGATGACCGTAAGGTCGAAGCAGGCCTCCTTGCCGCCAACGGCGATGGTAATCACGCACTGTCCCTCGTCGAGGGCCGTTATTATCCCGTATGGGCTGACCATGGCCACCGTCGGGTCGGACGAGTAGTAGTTTTCCGCGCGGTCGGTAGCGTCCTCGGGGGTGATGGTCACCATGTTCTTGACGTCGTATATCCTGCCGATCATCAGTGTGATCCCCCCTGCGACCTCATCTTTCAACTCGATGCTCTCGACGGCCAACTGTTTGGCGGTCGGCATGTTGTCGCTGCATCCCGCGACCACAAACCCGACCATGGCGGCCAGAGCTGCAAAAGCAAACTTTCTTTTAAGTTTCATGATATTAATTTTTACGGTTATCGAACCTCGTTTCCTCATTGCGTCCCGTCCGTCATTGCGAGGGCCTCGCCAGAAGCAACCCTTGCCCGTCATTGCGGGAATGGATCTGCTCCGGCTTGCGCCTCGCAACGACGGCGAAGCACGCAGCGGTTAATCCCAGCCCGGGTTTTGTTTGAGCACCATGGTGCGTTGCATGTCGTACTTGGGTATGGGGTAGAGGTAGTTTTTGGTCATGAATGTGCGGTCGCGGAACTTCGTGCGGGTGTGGAACAGAATTTTACCCTGCGAGGAGTTCATACCCGTAAATTCTCCCCCCTGACCGCCCTGTCCCACGGCGTTTCCGGCGATCAGCCAGCGGCGCGTATCAAAATAACGCTGCCCCTCGGTAGCCAGTTCGACGCGGCTTTCGCGGCGGATAGCCTCGCGCTGCATGGCCTTGTCGCCTGCGATGGCAGGGTTCAAATCCTCCAGCCTGGGCAGGCCGGCGCGTTCGCGGACCAGGTTCACATATTTGAGCACGTCGGGATTGCCCGGATCTACCTCGTTCAACGCCTCGGCATAAAGCAGGTAGAACTCCGCCAGACGGAAGATGATCACCGGTTTGAACTGGCTCGTCGTGCCGCCGAGCAGTACGTTGCGACTTGCCCTTTTGTAGAGTAAATAGCCGGTCAGGGCCGAACCGTTGTCGTTCAGGTTCGAGGTGCCGCCCCGATAGAACTGCACCTCTCTTCCGGAGATGTGCCACCTCTTGCCGGAGAAGGTGACGGTGTTGTAGAAGCGCGGCTCGCGGTTGACATACATGTTGAATACCTCGAAATTGCCGGGGGGAGTGGTATTGGGGAAGTATATCTCGTTGCCGGAGAGCATACCGAAGCCGTTTTCGGTGTAGGTCGGGGATTTGGGCAGGAAAGAGGTGGCCCTGATCGGCAGGCCGTCCGCGCAGTAGAAGTCGTCGACAAGCTCTTGCAGCAGGATCAGCCCCTGACCGGTATTGGCCTCGGCGATAGGGGTTACCATCGCTTCGAACTGCTGCGAGCCGACGGATCCCCATGAATGGTTCGAATGGGCCCAGATAATCTCCCTGTTGTAGCTCTGGAACAGTTCGTACACAGTTCTGGC
Organism: Rikenellaceae bacterium; assembly: GCA_031256675.1. Taxonomy (GTDB): domain Bacteria; phylum Bacteroidota; class Bacteroidia; order Bacteroidales; family Rikenellaceae; genus JAIRQC01. The sequence goes on along the minus strand of JAIRQC010000084.1, from coordinate 46,047 downwards.
GGCGTCGAAAACCCCCGCGTTTTTGTAAAGTTCATACCGCAGGCCATCCTCGGCATAGTCGATAAGATCCTTGCAGCAGGTCACAGCCTTTTGCAATTTCGAAGCATCGTAGTCGGGGAAGAGCCGCTTGCCGTCGTTGTTGACAAGGGCAAGGGTCTGGTTGATGTAGGCCTGGTTGGCGGGCGAAAGCGCTTCGCTGCCGCCGCCGTTGTAGAGCGGGCTCGCCGCATAGACCCACAGCTTCGCCCTCAGGGCCAGCGCGGCGCCTTTGGTCGGAACGGCACGCATGTTTGCATCGGCGTCGGCATGATACGGTTCCAGCGCCATATCAGGCATCGCCGCCACGATCTCCGTATCGATGAACTCTATTATCTCGTCCAGCGAGTTGCGCGGCAAGTCAAGATCGTCGTCCTTATTCTCGGATACCGTGATCAGGGGCACGGGGCCGAACTGCTCCATCAGCCAGAAGTAGTAGGCCGCCCTCATAAAGCGCACGTTGGCCTTGTAACGTATAATATCGGCCTCGGTGAGCCTCACAATGCTCGAAACAAGGTTCTCTTCGAGCGGCTGCGCCATCTCCAGAAAAATGTTGCACTGTCTGATGCGCTCATACAGGCCCGGCCAGCGCGAGGCCCTGGTGTTTTCGGAGTTCCATCCCATGTATTTTCCCGTAAGGAAAGCCTGGTGGGTGTACAGTTCGTCGGTATAGGCGGCCCAAACGTTGCCCATTGCGCCCGGGTCGCCGGTGTTGATCATGTCCGAAGAGTTCAGTATGCCTGCATAACACTGGCTGTACCACCCTTTTGTGCCGGCTACCGTGCTGAATGCCTCGTTAATATCCTTTATGCCGCCCGACAGCTCGTCCGATACGTTGAGGTAGTCGCAGGCGTTCATGGCGCAGGAGGTCACGGCGAGCGCAAATATTTTTATGACTGTCGTTTTCATGGTTTCCTTTTGTTAGAAGTTCAACTCGATGCCTAGCGTGAAGGTGCGGGACATGGGATAGGTGTTGCCCCTGTTTTTGTTGCCCATTTCAGGGTCCCAGAATTTCAGGTTGTCCCACAGACAGATGTTGTATCCCTGAAAGTAGACCCTTGCCCCGTCGAATTTGATCTTTTTGGCCAGCTCTTTCGGGAAGTTGTAGCCGACCTCGAGGTTCTTGAAACGCAGGAAGTTGCCGCTTTTGAGCCACCATGTGCTGTTCTCCTCGTTGATGCTGTTGCCGTAGCCTGTGTGCAGGCGCGGCATCACCACATCCTGCCTCGGGTTGTCGGCCGTCCAGCGGTCGAGGAAATCCTTGCGGTAGTTCGACTTTACAATGCCCCAGTGGAACGGCATGAACGGATTGTTGGTCTGGGCGTCCCTGTCGCTGAGCATTATCGTGGTGTTTGCCGTGCCCTGGAAGAAGGCGCTGACATAGAAGCCCCTGTACTCGACGTTGAACCCGAAGCCGTAGTTGACCTCCGGATTGTATGGGTGTCCGGCGCCATACATCTTGTCGTTGCTGTCGATATATCCGTCGTTGTTCAGGTCGGAATACTTGATGTCGCCCGGCCCTATTATCCCGTTCAGCAGCACGGCCGGAAGTCCAGGTTTGAGCGTGTATTTGTAAGTGCCGTTGTCGTTGACGCTCCTGATGAAGTCGTCCTCGGTGTAGAGCCTCTCCGCCACATAGACCGGACGGCCCTCCAGACCGATCCTTAACCCCGTCACCTGCTGCCACGGATATGTCTGTGGCAGTTCGTCGTATTCGACGATCTTGTTGCGGGCAAAAGAGAATGTGCCGCGCAGGCTGATGTTGAACTTGCCGAACTTCCGGTGGGCGTTCAGGCTGCCGTCGAAGCCCCAGTTGTCGACCACGCCGTAGTTTTCCCAGGGCTTTGCGTGGAAACCTGCCGTGGCCGGAATGGTATTGCGCTGTATCAGAATGTCGTGGCGACGGTTGTTGAAGTAGTCCGCCGTCAACTCCAGACTGTTGCCGAAGAAACCCAGGTCGACGCCGATGTTGCGTTTCTCCTCGATCTCCCAGTGTATGGTTGTGTTGTCGAACAGCTGGTCGTAGTAACCGGCGCCAAGCCCGTTGCTTCCGCCGGTGGTGCCTATGCCCTGATTGAAATTATATCCGCCCGTACTGAACGTGGCCCTGTAAAGGAACCGGGAGCTTCCGGTAGCGTCGTTGCCGGTGCGTCCGACGGAGATCCTGAGCTTGGCGCTGTTCATCACGTTCTTGACAGTTTCGGGATAGAACTTCTCGTTGGAGACATAGTAGCTCACGCCCACGGCGGGGAAGAAGCCGAAGCGGTGTTCTTTGGCAAAGGTTTCGCTGCCGGTGTAGCCGAAGTTGCCCTCGATGGAGTAGCGTTTGTCGTAGGAGTAGGTTGCGCGCCCAACAAGTCCCTGCTTGCGGTATGGCAGCACCACATCGGCCTTCTGGGTCTCCTTTTGCATGTAGAGCAACATGCCTCCGACACTGTGCCGGCCGAACTCCCTCGCATAATTGATCGATCCCTGAATATATATCTTGCGATATGGTTTCGCATTGTCATTATCGAACACAGGGTCGCCCAGCTCCGGCGAACCTTTCGTTCGGGTTTTTACAAGCACCAGATTGCCCTCCGCGTCGCGTCCGGTTGCACTGTAAAGATTGGGCGAATACGTGCGGCTCGTTCTCTGGGATGCGTTGTTGTCCAAGCCGACCATCCCGTTCAGGCTCAGTCCGGAAGTAAGGAAGCTCATATCCTGCGTGAGGTTCACGTCGGCCTGCACTTTGGTTTCGTACTCCTTTTTGTAACCCATGTTGTAGAGCGCGTTGTACGGGGTAAAGTTGTCGTCGTTGAAGCTGGTGCCCAACGGATAGGTCGACAGCGTCCCGTCGCTGTATACGGGCGGGAACAAGTGCGGCGGGGCGATGAGCATAAGCCGGAAGATTTGCTCTGGCTCCCAGCGCGTCACCCTGCGGTTGATGTACTGTCCTGCCAGATTGATGGCCATCTGCGTGGTTTTGCTCACTTTCAGGTCGATATTGCTTCGGAGGTTGTAGCGCTGAAAGTCGAAATCGCTGTCATACAGGCTGTACGGGTTCTTCTTGAACACCCCCTCCTGATCGAGGTAGGCCATCGAGACGAAATATTTCGCATTCTCGGAACCTCCAGTGAAGTTTATCGTATAGCGCTGGCTGGGGACGGTTGTCCGAAGCAGGTCTTTCATCCATTGGGAGTTCGGATAGAGGTCGGGGTCGGCCCCGCTGCGATAAAGTTCGATCTCTTCGGCGGTCTTATATGGATCCTGTCCGTCGTTGAAGCGCGCTTCGTTGGCCAGCTCGAGAAACTGCCACGAATCAACGAAATCGGGCAGGCGTTGCGGCGAGGCCAGCGAATACTCGGCGCGCAGCGATATTTTCGGCTTCGAGATCGCGCCGCGGCGGGTGGTGACCAGAATAACGCCGTTGGCGCCCTCGGCCCCGTAGACGGCCGTCGCGGCGGCGTCCTTCAATATCGTGAACGACTCGATCTCGTCGGGCTCGATGTTGCTGAACTCGCGCGGGATGCCATCCACCAGTATCAGCGGCGTCGAACCTCCCCTGTAAGTGCTGATACCGCGGATCCAGAACTCTGCGTCGTCCCTGCCAGGCTCGCCGGTGCGCTGGACGGCTATCAGGCCCGCCAGCTGCCCGGCCAGGTTGTTGGTCAGGTTGCTCGTCGGAGCTTTCAACTCTGTCCTGCCGATAGTGCTCACTGCGCTCGCGATACTTCCGCGTTTCTGTTTGCCGTAGCCGACCACGACCACATCTTCGATCTGGTTCACGTCGGTTTGCAGCGCGATGTTTATCACGACCTGTGTACCGACGGTCACGTTCTGGCTAAGAAACCCAATATAGGAGAATGTCAGCACGTCGTCGTTGCTGCGTGCGTCGATCACGAAAAGTCCCTCGGCGTTGGTTGTCGTACCGATGGTCGTGTTGTGAATGGAGACCGCAACGCCAAGCAGCGGCCTGCCGTCGGGGTCGGTGACCGTACCGGTAATGCGTTTTTTCTGCTGTTGCGCCGTCGGCGTTGCCGTTTCGGCGTTTTGCGCAAATGCTGTTCCCGCTCCCGTAATCAGGAGCAGGGACACGAGCGCAAAGGCACGCAAGACGCCTGCATCTTTCTTGTGCCCGTCCCAATATTTTTTATAAAGACGTTCCATAATTCGTAATCCGTTTGATGGCAAAGGTTTGACTTCCGATTGATGATCCCGTCCCTCTCGTCGTCGGGACGGAGCGTTTAGACTGTTTTTTCATATCATAGGCTATCCCGTTTTTAAGTTAACTCCTCCCTCGTCGCAGTCCGAAAGCTATCCGGCGATGTACTGTTCCCTGCCTGAACGCCTCCCCTGCGGGGTTGGCGACGGCCAAAAGGCAGACGGTTATTCCTGCGGCGTGGTAAGGGCGTATGCGCACCAGAGCATCCCTGCCTGCCCGTGCGTGTCGCCGACCCAGCGCCTGCGGTTAAGGTAATATTCGTAGGTTGTGCCCGTACCCGTGCCCTCGCAAACTTCGCGGACGTCATAGTTAGGGTTGAGGTACTCCTGCAATGCGAGCCATGCCTTGCGCGCTGCGGCCCCGTACCTCTTTTTGTCGAGCCAGCCGTTCTTTACGCCGGTGATCATCGCGTATGTGAACATTGCCGTTCCGGAGGTCTCGCGCCATATCGTTGCGTTGTCGATCAGCTGGCCCCACATGCCGCCTGCGCCCTGGTTCCGGTACAGGCCATCCATCATTTTCAGGTAGCCCGCCATGATCTTCGTCCGGTACCCGTCGTATTTGGCCGCCGCGGGAAGCATCCTGAGCACTTCGGCCAGTCCGACGGCCATCCAGCCGGTGCCTCGCGCCCAGTAGAACGGCGCGCTCGGCGAGTGGTAGAACAGGCCGTTGTCGCGTTGCAGGCGTTCGAGGTAGAGCGTCATCTCCCGCGCCGTGCGGTCGATGTACTTCTCGTCGCCGGTCGACAGGTAGGCCTGGGCCTGCAAGGCGGTGATCATGAACATGTCGTCGATCCACAGGCGCGTCTGCCACGAGTAACCCTGGTTTTGCCACTCCTTTGCCGACTGCGAGGCGTTGGAGGGGGCCGTCCACTGTCCGTCGGCATATTTCAGGCCGAGCGTTTTGTACTTTTCGTCGTTCACCGTCCTGTAAATCTCGAGCGGGACCGCCCCGAACACGTAGTAGTCCACCTTGTTGTCGGCTGTCGTGGTCAGACTGGGCTGCAAGTTGCTTTTGGTGGTGAACAGCGGCTCGAACCTGTCTGTCAGCCTGCCGTACAGTCCGTTGTCGCCGACGCTACGGGCAAACCACAAAGCCCCCAGCCATGCGCATACGTCGGGATAGGTGATGTGGTTGGCGACATTGGTCGAGTAGACGTTGCCCCAGTAGGAGTGGTCGATTTCGAGGAACCGCTCGGCCAGCTTCACCCCGACCACACGGGGGTCGGCCTCCGCCGGAAATGTTTCCAGGTCGTAATCGGCCTCGACGTCGGGTTCGGGCTTCGGGCCCTGTTTGATCCTGTACCTGTCGTCCCCGCATCCCGACAAAAGGAGCCCCCCGAGCAGAAATGCAATAAAAGTCTTCATAACTATTTGTTTGACAGGGCATAAGCACACCATATCATTGCCGCCTGGCCGTGCAGGTCGCCGCTCTGGCGGGGACGGTCGAGGTAGTATTGATAGCTGTTCCTGGCCCCGGTGCCCATGCAGACGTTGCGCAGGTTGTAATTTTCGTCGAGATAGGTCAGCAGTGCCGTCCACCCCTTGCGCGCGGCTGCGCCGTAGGTTTTCCTGTCGAGCCAGCCGTTCCTGACCCCGGTGATCATGGCGTAGGTGTACATTGCCGATGCCGAGCTCTCCTCCCACGAGTTAGGGTCGTCGATCAGCTGCCGCCACATGCCGCTGTAAGACTGGTAGCGCAACAGGGTCTCCATCATCTTCACGTAGGCCTTGCCGATCCTCGCGCGGTGCGGGCTGTCTTTTGGCAACACCCTCAGCAGCTCGGCCATTCCGACGGCCATCCACCCGTCGCCCCGCGCCCAGAAGAACGGCGTGGAGGGCGAGTGGTAGAACAGCCCGTTGTCGCGCTGGATCTCGTCGAGATAGAGCGTCATTTCCTCCGCCGCGCGGTCGATATACTTCCTGTCCCCGGTGGCCAGATATGCCTGGGCCTGCAATGCGGTGATCATGAACATGTCGTCGATCCACAGGCGCGTCTGCCACGAGTAGCCCCTGTCGCTCCACTCCTTTTCGTAATCCTTGTGCTCGTCGGGCAACACCCACTGGCCGTCGGCATACCTCATCCCCAGTTCGAGATATTTCGGTTCCCTGTTCCTCCGGTAGATTTCCAGCGGGACGGCCCCGAAGACATAGAAATCCACGACATTGTGATCCCTGGGGCGCAGGCTCGGCTGCAGCTCCCGTTCGGTGGTGAACAGCGGCTCGAAACGCTCGACCAGTTTGTCGTACAGCCCGTCGTTCTTCACGGCCGAGGTGAACCACAACGCCCCCAGCCATGCGCACACGTCGGGATAGGTGACGAGGGTCGCTTTGTTCTTCCCGTCGATGTTACCCCAGTGGGAATGTGGGGTTTGCAGGTAGCGTTCCACCAGCTTTGTCCCGATCTGCTCCGGACGGGAACCGTTGGGGAAGTGTTTCAGGTCGTAGCTCTGCGCGACGGCGTTCGTGCCCGCGAGCAGCAACAGGGCTGCTGTAAACAGATTTTTCATAGTTATTCTCCAGACGGTATTACAACGGGCTCATTCCAGCCCACGGGCGTGCCGAAGTCGGGCGTGCCGTCGGCTTTCCATGTGAATTTCTGAATGAACGCCGAGCGGCCCGACTCCCAGGTGTTGTCGTTGCGGTGCTTGACGTGGTAGAATATCCAGTCCTCGGTCTCGTCCGGCGACTTGGTGAAGCTGCAATGTCCCACCCCGTTCACCCCGTCGCGGTCGGAGGTGTCGTCGCACCGCCAGAACACGTAGTTGGACGACTTGGTCCAGTTGGAGGCCACCATCGGGTCTTTGGTCATGTCGAGCATGAGATAGCCCAGCCGGTACTGTTTGGTCCACGAGCCGTTGCACGAATAGACCACGAACAGTTTGCCTTTGGCTTCGTTGATCAGTATGGCGGGCCCCTCGTTGATCGACCCGCTGTACTTTTCCCAGACCTGGTCGGCCTTCGATATTTCGACCCGCGACGAACTGATGGTGTACGGATTGGACATGGTGGCAATGTAGAGCCTCTGCGAACCGTCGGTGGCCGTCGGCTGTCCCGACCATACGGCATAGAGCTGTCCGTTCAGCTTGAACACGGTAAGGTCGATGGCGTAAATGGTGTTGGCGGCGGTGGCGACAATGCCGCTTTGCCACTCGTTGCCGGTGTAGAGCATCCCCATGTCGTCGTATGCGCCCTGCGGGTTGTCGGTCTTGGCGCGCAACACGCCGCTGCGCTGCGTTCCGTAGGAGTTGGTTTCGGCGTGGGGCCGTCCTGCGGTATAGTAGATGTACCATGTGCCGTCGATGTAGTGCAGTTCGGGGGCCCAGACGTTGGCTACGTTCCACGGCTTGACCGCCCCTGCGTCGGTCGGACATTTCCACACCGACGAAGTGCCGCCGAATTGCGACAGTTTGCCGGAGCGCGCCAGATTGACCCCTGCGCCCTGCGCCTTGCAGATGTAGTAGCTGTCCTCGCGCTTGACCACCCACGGGTCGGGCATGTTGAAGATGGGATTGGTGAATGTGCGGTCGGTCTGTGTTACGATCAAATCCACCGGATTGATCCCCGCGGCCTTCAGCCTGACCACGCCGGCACGCCTTTCCACGTCGCTGGCCTCGCAGCTCACCTTGACGGTCATGTTGCCGTTGCCGGCGGTTTTGTCGGTGTGGAGCCACTGGCCCATCGCCTCGACCGTCCAGTTGGTGTTGGAGGTGACGTAGAGGTTGAACGAGCTCGAGGCGGTGGCGACGACCTTTTCGTTTGAGCTTATCCTCACGTAGGGTTTCTGCGTTGCGGGCGTGTCGCCCTTCTTGCCGCATCCCGCCGAGATCAGCGCTAACGACAATGCGGTGGTTGTTAACAGTTTTTTCATATCGGTGACTGTTTGTTTGTTGTATAAACCAGTGTCGCCCCCGCCTCCGACAGTTTTTGTTGAAGCTCGGCTATGGGCGTTTCCCTCACATTCGTGTTATGGTCGATGGCAAGCGACGCCGCAACGCCTGCCGCCTCGCCGAGGGCCATCCAGCACGGCTCCATGCGCAGGGTCGAAAAGCCGACATGGCTGCCCGACGCCGCCACCGGAAAGAGCAGGTTCTCAACCGTTTTCGGCGTCATCACTCCGTAAGGCACGGTGTAGACGGCCGTCGGATAGCTGAAAAAACCGTCGAGGTGCACCCGCCCCTCTTCGCGCTTGCGCACGGCGTGGGAGTCGAGCGCATAGTGGCTCGCGGTGACCGACGTTACGTGAGGCGTTCCTGCCCCGGACAGCGCGTCGGCAGCCGTGAAAAAGTAGGCGCCTTCGAGCCTGCGCCCCTCGCGGACATAGACCTGTCGCGGAAATCCGCCGTTGTCGCGATATTCGTCCGCCGCCAGCCCCCACTCGCGGCACGCCTTGCGGAAATGGGCGGGCAGCTGCTCGTCGTTCTGCACGAACCACAACAGCCCCAGCGTGTAATCGCGCAACCGTTTGGCGAAGCCGTCGCGCCACTCCCAGCTTGCGGTCGGCCACGGCCAGTTCTCTTCGGGCAGGTCGGTCGAGATGAAAGCCAAGTGCTGGTTGTTGGCGTCGGTCTTGGCGTTCGGCAGCCGCGTCATGCTGACGATCTTGGCCATGCCCCACACGTCGCCCGGGGCCGCCGTGGGCAGGCCGGAGAGCACGCGCCGTCTGTTTTCCGCCATTCCCGCCGCATCGACACGGCTGAAACTCACGTCGGTGTTGCGTCCGGTCAGTATGTCGTCTATAAGCGGGACATACTCCGTCCGGTCGTAGTTTTCCGGTTTGGCAATTTCGAGGCGGTTGGACGGATTGTCGGTCAGGCACAGGCGGTAGTTATAGGCCTGTATGGCGCTGTCGCCACGATATGTAGAGCCTTCGCCGTCGGGGCCGTGTTTCCACCAGCGGTAGATCTTTCCCGCGCAGGGCTCGCCGTACTCCTCCGCCCCCTCTCTGCCGAGGCGGAACGGAACTCCCGCCGCAGCCCCCAGGTCGCCCTCGTATGTGGCGTCGATGAACATTTTCCCGCGGTAGGTCTCCTCCCTGCCGGTCGTGCGGTCGAGGATGCGTATTGCGACGATCCGCTCGCCATGCCTGACGACATTTTCAGGCTGCGCGTCGAACTGCCGCATGGTCTTCACGTCGAGTTTGCCCGGCCCCGCCTCGCGGAGCATACGCTCGAAGGTTGCGGCGGCGACCGACGGTTCGAAGTGATAGCCGTCGCTGCAATCGCGCACCTGCCGGGAGCCCTCGCCGTATTTTTCGACATAATATGCCCTGTTCATGGCCACGAACTTCGCGAAGAGCCCCGTCGTCGCGCCGCGGGTGGCTATGTCGGTGGCCCCAAGTCCGTTGGCCGGCAGACCTCCGACGTGCTGCGTCCGTTCGAGGATGACGCAACTCTTACCCTCGCGCGCGGCGGCGACGGCTGCCGTAATTCCGGCAGGGGCGCCGCCCACGACGACCACGTCGTAGCTTGCCGCCACACAGCGAAGGGCAGGGCCCGTAAGGAGCGCGAGTATGAGTATTCTTCTTGTCATTTCACCCTGATGCGAAATTCCTGTCCGGCGATGTTAAAGCCGCGGACGACCAGCCGGCAGTCGCCTTTCGGGAGGTTGTTCAGCGCGGTTTCGATGCATATGCTGCGTTTTTCGCCCGGCATGATGTTCATAAAGTTGTCGGTATAGAACGACGGCCTCACAGGTTTGCCGTCGGCGTCGAGCCACTGCACCTGCGTAAAGAAGGAGAGCGTGCGCCCGACGTTCTTCACATCAAGGTCGATAAGGAATTTTTCGCCCTCCGTCCTGGTTTGGAAGTTCACCGCGAGCCGGGCCTTTCCGAGTTTGTTTATCTCCTGAAATCCCGCCGTGGCAGGGCCGGTCAGGGTCCTGGCCCCTTTGTATTTGTCGCTCGACCGCCAGTAGAACTTGTTGCCGACCTGTTTGCCGCTGTCGTCGGTCAACCGCAGCGTTATGAACTGTATGGAGGTGGAGGCTTTCGAGAAGTCGATCCGGAGAACGTCACAGGCCACCCCGTCCTCGGGCAGGTCGACCGTCGCCGAGCCCTCGAATATTTTCTTCATGTTCAGGTCGTACACCTCGGCCACGACCTTGTAGCCTTTGAACGGGCGGTAGTAGTCGTTGACGACCGAAACTGTGTTTTTCAGATAGTCGAACTGCGGATGGAGCGGCTCGCAGGCGTTCTGAGCTGCATACAGCGCCGCGGTCGGCTCGAGCGACCAGTCCCACATGCGCCCCGCCACCTGACGTATCGGCGAATTGTGATACCAGTAGAGGAATCCCGAGGTATAGCGGTCGCCGTAGCCGAGCTTGTTATAGTTCCACGCCTCCCAGATGCTCTTGTAGTTGAGCGCGCCGACAAACTGCGCCTTCATCGCAAACTCGTCGATGCTCGCCGAGGGGCCGTACTGGTTTACCATGTCGGCATAAAGGGAGGTCATCAGGTGGAAACCGTTGCCGTCCAGATAGTCCCACACCTCCTTATTGACAGGCCACAGGTCTTTCTCCTCCATCATCTCGCGCAGACACTCCACCGTCGGCAGGCACGGCGCGCCGTACTCGGGATTGAAGCCGCAGATGCGGCTGCCGCGCTCCGAAGCCCTGTCCTCGTAGTGGGCCATGATGTTCACCTGCTTGTATGGGCTGCCGTCGTGCACCCCGTCGCATTCCGACTCCATCTGGTAGCCGCGCGTGCCGTCAAGTTCCTCCAGCAGTCGCCTTGCGAGGGGCATCTCGGTGCTTTCATTCGACGAGACGTAATATGCCAGCGAGGGGTGGTTGCGGATGCGCCTGACCGTCGAGGCGAGGTTCGCGTAGTAGAGCTCCGGGTCGACGGGGTGGTTGGTGTCGCCCGTCATCCAGAACTCCTGCCACACCAGAATGCCCAGCTCGTCGCACAGTTGGAAAAAACAGTCGGATTCGGTTATGCCGCCGCCCCAGAAACGCAACAGGTTCACCCCCGACTGCGCCGTGTAGCGCAATTCGGCGCTCGTGCGCTGGTCCGAGGTGCGGAGCATGTTCTCGGGCAGCCAGTTAGCCCCCCTTATAAACAGTGGCTTGCCGTTGACGGCGAACGTCCGCGAGCCGTCGGGGGTCTGCGTGGAGGAGGTTATCTCCCGTATCCCGAAACGTGTGGATATGGAGTCGCTTGTCCGTCCGCCGGCCTCCGTTGTCAACGTGAGTTCATAAAGGTCGTGGCCGCCCTTGTTCACCGGCCACCACAGGCGGGGATTGCGCATCACAAGCTGAGGGAACTCCTCGGGCGTGAAGACCACCTCCTTCACCTCGCCGCGACAGAGCGAGACCTCCTTCTCGACGCGGATGTTCTCGCCCCGTATCTCGCCGACGACCCTTACCGTCTGCCTGCGGCCCTGGGGAAGATAGCCCGGCCAGGCAACCTCCACGGAGGCCGTCAGGCGTGCAACGTCGTAACCGGGCCTGTCGAGCCGTGAGCGGACAAAGGGATGCAACAGTCGGGCGGGGCCGGTGGTGAAGATCGACATGTCGCGCCAGATGCCGGTGTTGCGGTCGCGAACGCCGTCCGGAAAGGTGAAATCCCAGCCGACGGTCATAAGCTGCGTCACGTTGCGGCCTATCTCGCCGTTGCCCCCGTTCTGGAACTCGCCGTTGGCCCCGAACGCTTTGCCCCCCTTCGGCTTTACCGTGCCCGGCATGTCGACCGGATAGACCTTTACGGCCAGCGTGTTGTCGCCGTCGAGCAACGCCCTGTCCGTGACGTCGATCACGCGCCGAAGGAACATGCCCGAGATGTTGCCCACCATGCCGCCGTTGAGCCATATCTCGGCGCGGTAGTTTATGCCGTCCACTTGCAGCCAGATGTTCCTTCCGGCGCACTCGCTCCGATTGAGCGTGAAACGGGTGACGAACCAGAAGGTATAGAAATCGCGCCCCGCATGGTAAAGGTCGGGGATGAGCCCCGACTCGAGCCTGTTGTTCAGCCCGTAATAGGGTTCGGGGTAGACATTGTTATATACGAGAGAGTTCAACACCGTTCCTGGCACTACTGCGGGCGTCCATCCGTCTGTGTCGAACGTCGAGGTCGAAAGCTCTTCCGGCCGTGCGGTCACCTCGCCGGCCCGCTTCATTTTCCATACGGCATTGCCATTGTGGCCGTCGACGGAGGTTAACGTGCGGATATGGCTGCGCTCCCGGGCCGCGTTTCGGGCGGACAGGGCGACGGGCGTCAGGGCGACGGCAAGAAGCAGGAGGGGCAGTTTTCGGTTCACGACAGGCGATCTTCAATTATTAATATGTGCGGACTGCGAATTAAGCGTTGACGGCGCCTTTGGTTTTTTCATGTCATGCAACCCCTGACTTTCGCCAGGGATGGCGCTCCACTGTCCGCATTTTTAAGTGAACACGAAATTAGGCGGTCTGATTTTAACGGCCCGCCTCGCCTCTGCCACTTATGTCCTCAATTTCGCCAAGTACATTTTTTTGCAAAAAACATTAGCCGACAGTTCCGTTTCTTGCGAATTTGTATATTTTTGTAGAAAATTGTATTACCATGCAAAAAATCGCCATTATAGTCCTGATATTCATATGCCAAAGCGCGGCGGCGCAGAACATCCGGCAGACAGGCAGCCGCGACGGGCTGTCGAACAGCGCCGTGATCTGCCTGTTCCAGGACAGCGAGCGCTATCTGTGGATGGGCACCTACGACGGGCTCAACCGCTACGACGGGACGGACATCCGCATATACAAGCCCAACCCCGCCGACAGCTACAGCCTCTCGGGCAATGTGATCAGAAAGATTGTCGAGTCGCGCGACAACTCCCTGTGGATAATGACAAAAGGCGGGCTGAACCTCTTTTCGAAGAGAAAGGACAGGGTGGAGGCCCATTTCAGCCAGTTCAAGGAGGACTGCGCCATAGCCTGCGACAGCCGTGACAACTTCTTTATCCTCACCCAGGAGGGCCATCTCTATTATTACGACTTCGAACGGCAGGAAATAGTGGAGACGGAGGTGCCAAACCTCCGTCCGACAAGCAACTGGGTCGGGCTGATAATCGACCGGCAGGACAGGGCGTGGATCACCAACAACGGGGTGGCGCGACGCTATGCCATCGTACTCTCCGGCGACGGCAGGCCGCAGTTCGAGTGGCTGGGCAACTTCGACCACCCACACGCCATAGCCCACATCTATTACGACCGCGGCCGTCTGATCATAGTCGACAGCCGCGACGACCTTTTCACCGTCGAAGACGAGCAGAAGAGCTTCGTAAGAAATCTGTCGCCCCTGCTCGGGGAGCGCCGCGACATATCGTCGATGGTGTTCGACGGCGGCGACCTTGTCGTCGGCTTCCGCTCCGGCGGGGCGGTCAGGCTCAAGGGCGGGGAACGCTTCGCCGTCGAGAAGTTGCCGGTGAACTGCGGCGTCTTCTCGCTGCTCAAAGACGACGTGCAGGATATTTTGTGGATCGGCTCCGACGGGCAGGGGGCCTACGCAATGTATCAGGAGAAGTATCGTTTCAATGGCGTCAACCTCGAAGAGCTGCCCCTGAAAACGCAAAGGCCCGTGCGCGCCATATTCAGCGACCGGCATGGGGCCCTGTGGCTCGGCACAAAGGGCGACGGCATAATCAAAATAGACGATTATGAGCGCGGGCTGCGCAACGTGGAGCACCTGACCGTAGACAACGGCCTGAGCAACAACTCGATCTTCGCATTTACCGACAGCCGCGCCAACAATGTGCTGTGGATCGGCTCGAGCGGCCCGGGGCTCAACTACTATTCGTATGACGACCGGAAGGTACACACGCTGAAAACCGACCCCTCCGTCAATTTCGTCGAGGTGCACAGCATTCTGGAGACCTCCGGCGCGCTGTGGGTCTCCTCGCTCTTCTCGCTGTTCCGAATGGACATACGTCGCACGGGGAGCGACGTCGAGGCGCGCAACGTGCGCCGCTACGACTTCGACCTGCGCGACAAGCAGGGGTTCAACAAAATCTACGCCATCTGTCCGGAGAACGACTCAATAATGTGGCTGGCCATGCGCGGCAACGGGGCCATAAGGTTCAACAGCCGCAACGGGAATTACAGCCTGACGACATTCGACGACAACGGCTTCGCCCCGGTGAACGACATACTGTGTATCCACAATGACGCAGGCGGGGAGTTGTGGTTCGGGTCGAGCTACGGCGTGAACCGCCTGTCGCGGCAGGCCGACGGCAACATGCTCCCGCGCAACTACTGCGACACGGACGGCCTGTCGAACAACACCATTCACGGAATACTCGAAAGCGGCGACGGCAACCTGTGGTTCAGCAGCAATGCAGGGCTCATACTGTTCGACCGCAACAAAAATACGTTCCACAATTTCAACCGTAAGGCGGGGTTGAAGGTGATCGAGTTCAGCGACAACGCCTACTACCGGGACGCAGCCTCTTCGAAATGCTTTTTCGGAGGTATCGACGGGGTGGTATGGATCGAATCGGGGCAGAAGAGGGACGACGATTTTGTGCCGCCGCTGTTCTTCACCGGACTGCGCATCCTGAACGAGGAGGTAAACATGGACGATTTTCTGGTGCGAAAAGGGGGGCGGGAATCCCTGCGGCTACGCTACAATCAGAATTTCTTCACCGTCTCCTTTTCGGTCGTCGATTTCATCGGCGGGACGGACAAAAAGTTTTCCTGTTTCTTGGAAAACTTCAGCCAGACGTGGATGACCACCGGCACGCGGGAGATGCAGTTCGGCAAGATCCCCCCGGGCAGGTATGTGCTCAGGGTGCGTTACGACGACGAATACGGACGGCAGAGCAACATGGCCAGCCTGAACATCGAGATACTGTCGCCGTGGTGGTTCGGCCTGTGGGCCAAGCTGTTCTACGCCCTGGCGGCGGCGGCCCTGCTGCTCTATGCGGCCAAAAAATACCGCGACCGCAGGCGCAGGATGGAGCTCGAACTGGCGCGTAAATACCGCGAGGAAATGTACGAGAACAAGCTGCGCTTCTTCACCAACATCACCCACGAATTCTGCACCCCGCTCACCCTTATCCACACCCCCAGCGAGCGAATATTCAATTACGCGGGCAGCGACGACTATGTAAGAAAATACGCGCAGATCATCCGGTCGAACTCCGAGCGGCTCAACACCCTCATTCAGGAGATCATCGACTTCCGCCGCATGGAGACGGGCAACAAAGTGTGCAAAATCGAACGCCGCCACATCAACGCCGTCTGCGGCGAGATAATGGAGGCCTTTGCCGACCTGGCCGAGGAGAATGCCCTCGACTTCAGCCTCGAAATCGAGGGCGACATAACGTGGAACACCGACCTGAGCTGCATTACCACCATACTGAACAACCTGACCTCTAACGCATTCAAATATACTCAGCCGCAGGGAGAGATAAAAATTACCGTCGGCGTCGAGGGCGACTGCCTGATGATAACGGTACACAACAGCGGGAAAGGTATTCGCGAGGAGGATATTCCCCGCATGTTCAATCGCTACTCGGTGCTGGACAACGTCGAGCGGAACATGATCCGTGGCCTCTCGTCAAGGAACGGGCTGGGGCTGGCCATATGCAAAAGCCTGGTCGAGTTGCTCGGGGGGAGCATCGGCGTAGAGAGCGAACGCGGGCGGTATGCGAAATTTATCGTCAGGCTGCCGCAGCTCGAGTTGCCCGAAACGGCCTCCGTCCGGTCGGCGGCGCAACAGCACGATGCGCCGCCGAGGGTGCACGACGAAAACACGGCGCGCAATCCGAACCCGCGAGCCAGGGCGCTGATCATCGACGACAACGAGGAGATACTCTGGATGTTGAAGGAGATCCTCGCCGAGGATTACACCGTCCTCACGGCAAGGGATGGCGCGGAGGGGATAGAGCGGCTGGCCGAACAGACGCCCGACGTCATAATAACCGACGTGATGATGCCCGAACGCGATGGAATATCCATGACCCGCCAGATAAAGCTCAATCCGCACACGATGCACATACCGATAATAATCATCTCGGCCAAATCGTCCACCGACGACCGCATCGAGGGGATAGAGTCGGGCGCCGACGCATACATCCCGAAACCGTTCGACGCTCAATACCTGAAAACCGTAGCCCGTCAGCTGATCGTCAAACACGGCAAGCTCAAAGAGTATTACAACTCCTCGGCAAGCGCGCACGAGTATCTCGACGGCCAGCTGCTGCCCAAAGAGGGGCGCGAGTTCATACGCTCGGTCGTGCAGACGATCGACCGGAATATCGGCGAGGTCGAGTTCAACGTGGAGGAGCTCGCGGACAACCTGAACATCAGCCTGCGCACGCTGTACCGCAGGTTCAAGGAGCTCGGGCTGCCCGCCCCGAAAGACTTCCTGCGCCGGCAGCGTATCGAGTACGCGGCCAAACTGCTCATCAGCACAAACCACACCGTGCAGGAGATAATGTACTCCGCAGGTTTCAACACACGGTCGCACTTCTTCAAGGAGTTCGTCAAGCGTTACAACCAGTCGCCCAAAGAGTATCGCGCGGCAGGCATTTCAATGCTGGAGGAGTTATAGGCTTTATCCCGTGTGCGGTTCGCTGCCCTCTGCCTGCGGATCTTTCGGCGGATCTTTCGTGGAAATGTTGCCGGTTGCGCGGCGAGGACGTAGTAATAGCGGATTTTGGGGACTGTTCCGCCCGTCGCCGAAAATTTTTTTGCAGATTTTGGGCGCATGTCGCAAAAAGTTTCTACCTTAGTGAAAAATTTTTATCGCGATGGGACTTAAATTCAGACTTTCGACGCTGAGTTTTCTGGAATTTTTCATCTGGGGGGCGTGGCTCATCTCGCTCGGCAGCTATGCCGGCAATACGCTCCACTTCGACGGCGTTCAGATCGGCAGCTTTTTTGCCACGATGGGCGTCGCCTCGATCTTCATGCCTGCGCTGCTGGGCGTTGTGGCCGACAAATGGATACCGGCGCAGAAACTCCTCGGCGTCTGCCATATCGTGGGGGCGGGGCTGCTGGTGTGGGCCTCGACGCAGGGCGATTACGTGGGGCTCTACTCGCTGATGTTCCTGTACGTGATCGTCTACATGCCCACCATCGCGCTGCATAACTCGGTGATGTTCGGCATTCTGGAACAGAACGGCAAGGATGTGGTCAAGGATTTCTCGCCCGTGCGCGTGTGGGGGACTATCGGTTTTATCGTGGCGATGTGGGTGGTCGACCTGACCGGCTTCAAGTACAACGAGACGCAGTTCCTGTTCGCCGCCGCCGCGTCGGTCGTTCTGGGGCTCTACTCGTTCTCGCTGCCCAACCAGCCGGTCAACCGCGGCGGGGAGAAAAAAACGCTGGTCGACGCGCTGGGGCTTAGCGCCTTCACGCTGTTCCGCAAGAAAGAGATGGCCGTTTTCTTCATCTTCGCCATGCTGCTGGGCGCGGCGTTGCAGATCACCAACGGCTTCGGCGACCTTTTCCTGACCAGTTTTGCCGCCGACCCGCAGTATGCCGCCTCGTTCGGGGTGAAACACTCGGTGGTGCTGCTCTCCATCTCGCAGATCGCCGAGACGGCCTTTATACTGACCATACCGTTCTTCCTCAAACGCTTCGGCATCAAGACGGTGATGCTGATGAGCATGTTCGCGTGGGTAATCCGCTTCGGGCTCTTCGGCCTCGGCAATCCGGGCGACGGGCTGTGGATGCTCGTCGTCTCGATGGTGGTTTACGGCATGGCTTTCGACTTTTTCAACATCTCGGGCAGCCTGTTCGTCAACCAGTCGGTCGACGGGCGCATACGTTCCAGCGCGCAGGGGTTGTTCATGTTGATGTCCAATGGGTTGGGAGCCGTCATGGGCTCCTACGGCGCGGGGGCGGTGGTCAAGTCCTATACCGTCGACGGGCAGACCGACTGGACTATCGTCTGGATGATCTTCGCCGCCTATGCCCTGGTGATCGGGGTGGGGTTCCTGCTGCTGTTCCGCTACCGGCACGACCCTGCAAAGGGTATCGAGAGGGCAGGGGACTGAAAAACTGCCGGCCTCAGGGAGGCAGGTCGCCCGCAATCGTGAGGCCGGCCGCCCGTCGCCGTGACGCCGCCTGCAATCGTGAGGCCGGCAACCCGCAATATCTCGCTGCCGTTATGTCGGCAGTTCACAGCCGTCCGCCCGTCCGCCGCAACCAGCAGCAAGCCGCAGCAGCCCGCCGCCGCCCCGACGCGCCTTTCAGCGGCGGCAACGTTATGGCGTATGCTATAAAAAGACAATGAGAGCTTTCCCGAGGGAAGCTCTCATTGTCTTTGAGTTGCCGTGTCAGAACATGTAGCCGAGCCCTATCTGTACGACGCTGTTCCTTATCTTCGACATGGTCTATTTTTTCGTGATGTTTGTCAGCCCCATCACATAACGCGCGCCGACTTGCAGGCCTGTGGAGCCTATTTTGTATGTTGCGCCCATAGGCAGGGAGAGCTCTGTGCGGCACATTTTGTCGTGCGCGTCTGTTGTGCTATCCGTAATCTGGTCGCCGTAGTAATAGTCCTGCTGCGTCGACCTTGCCTTTGCGGCGAGGAGCAGGCCGAACTGCGGGCCGAAGTCGACGCTAAGGTTTGGGAGCACGCGGACCTTCATTAGCAGCGGCACGACGACATAATGGTTGTCAAGCGATGCGCTGATAGCAAAACTGCCATCCGTCTCCGCAGCCCACATACCCTGCCGCGAATAGAGTACCTCGGCCTGGATACCGAGTTCGCGGCAACAGTCGTACTCGATCATTCCGCCCAGATAGGGGCCCGGTTTACTGCGCGCCTCATCCGTACCTGCGCCGACCATGGAGGCGATATTGACGCCGCCCTTCACCCCGAACGAAAACCCTGATTGCGCCGAAGCGACGCCGGTCGCTGCAACACAGGCAATTAAAACGATAATTTTCTTCATGCTTTTTTAAGTTTTGAGGTTAGTAATACAATCTTGTATAAAGATAAAAAAATAAATTTCCACAAAAAAAGGGGGCACCCCTTTTTTTGTGGAAAAATAATTACACCACTACATTTATTATCTTCCCCGGCACGACGACGATCTTTTTGGGTTCGCGCCCGTCGGTATAGCGGGCTGTGTTGGGGTCGGCGCGCACGGCCTGCTCGATCTCGGCGGCGGACAGACCCAGCGGCAGCGGCAGTTTGAACCGCAGTTTGCCGTTGAACGAAACGGGATAGTCGAAGCTGTCCTCGACCAGGTACTGCCCGTCGTACTCGGGCCACCGTGCGTCGCAAACCGAACCGTCCTCGCCCATGCGTTCCCAGAGCTCCTCGGCGATATGCGGGGCGAATGGGGCCAGCAGCACGACCAGAGGCCTCAAAACGGCGCGCTTGTTGCAGGCCCCGAGTTCGTTGAGGCAGATCATGAATGCGCTGACCGAGGTGTTGAACGAGAAGGACTCTATGTCGTCGCCGATCTTTTTGATGGTCTTGTGCAGCGTTTTGAGCTCGGCCGGGGTGGCCGGTTCGTCGGAGAGGGCAAACCCGTCCGACACGAAAAACAGCCGCCACAGACGGCGCAGGAACTTGTGCACGCCGTCGATGCCGTTGGTGTCCCACGGTTTGGACTGTTCGAGCGGGCCGAGGAACATCTCGTACATGCGCAGCGTGTCGGCCCCGTAACGCTCGACGATGCTGTCGGGGTTGACCACGTTGAACATCGACTTGCTCATCTTCTCCACCGCCCAGCCGCAAATATACCTGCCATCCTCCAGTATGAACTCCGCGTCGGCAAATTCGGGCCTCCAGGCGCGAAAAGCGTCGAGGTCGAGCCGGTCGTTGCTCACGATGTTCACGTCGACGTGTATCTCCTGCGTCCGGTAGCCATCCCGCAACCCGAACGATACGAATTTGTTCGTCCCCGCCACGCGGTAGACAAAGTTCGACCGTCCCTGTATCATCCCTTGGTTGACCAGTTTGCGGAAGGGCTCATCCTCGCACACCTCGCCCAGGTCGAACAGGAACTTGTTCCAGAAACGCGAGTAGATCAGGTGGCCCGTGGCATGCTCGATGCCACCCACGTAGAGGTCGACGTTGCGCCAGTAGCGGTTGGCCTCGCGCGAAACCAGCGCGCCGTCGTTGCGCGGGTCCATATAGCGCAGATAGTAGGCCGACGAGCCGGCGAAACCGGGCATCGTGCCGGTTTCGAGCAGGCAGTCGTCGAAACGCCAGTCGCCTGCCCGCGCCAGTGGAGGCTCGCCGTCCGACGTGGGGGAGAAGTCGTCTATGGCGGGCAGCTCCAGCGGCAGCCTCTCCTCAGGCAGCGTGCGGGCCATGCCCTCCTTATAGTATATGGGGAACGGTTCGCCCCAGTAGCGCTGGCGGCTGAAAATAGCGTCGCGCAGGCGGTAGTTGACCTGCCGCCTGCCCAGCCCGCGCCGCTCCACCTCGTCGAGCATCGCCGCTATAGCCTGTTTCACGTCGAGCCCGTCCATAAAGCCGGAGTTGATCATCCGCCCCGACTTCGCGTCGTATGAGGCCTCGGAAATGTCGCCGCCCTCGACCACAGGGATTATATCTATGCCGAAATGGCGGGCGAAAGCCCAGTCGCGGCTGTCGTGGGCCGGCACCGCCATGATGGCCCCCGTGCCGTAACCGGCAAGCACATAATCGCTTATATATACAGGTATCTCCTTGCCGTTGAGCGGGTTGACGGCATAGCTGCCCGTGAAGGCCCCGCTCATCCGTTTCGTCTCGGCGATGCGCTCGCGCTCGGAACGTTTCTTTGTCTGTTCCAGATACTGTTCAACGGCCTCACGGTTCTGCTCCGTGGTAAGGAGCGGCACATATTCGTGTTCGGGCGCGACGACCATGAACGTCACGCCGAAAATGGTGTCGGGGCGCGTGGTGAAGATCTCGAGCTTCTCGTCGCGCCCCGCAATGTCGAAAAACATCTGCGCCCCCTCGCTGCGGCCGATCCAGTTGCGCTGGATCTCTTTGAGCGAGTCGCTCCACTCCAAGTTGTCGAGTCCGGCGAGCAGCCGTTCGGCATAGGCCGTCACGCGGATAAACCACTGCGTCATGGGCCGCTGCTCCACGGCGAACCCTCCGCGCACCGACAGGCCGTCCTTAACCTCGTCGTTGGCCAGCACCGTACCCAGCCCCGGGCACCAGTTGACCAGCGTCTCGGCGCGATAGGCCAAGCGGAAGTTCTGCAACGTCCCCTCTTTGGCGGCTTCGTCCATCGCCCGCCACTCTTCGGCGGTGAAGCTCGCCGGCACGCCGCAGGCGACGTTCAGCCCCTCCGTCCCCTGCGCCTCGAAATGTTCGACGAGCTCCTCGATGGGGCGCGCCTGCTGCGCGTCGTTGCAATAACAGGAGTTGAACATCTTTACGAACGCCCACTGCGTCCACCTGTAATACTCCGGGTCGCAGGTGCGTATCTCGCGGCTCCAGTCGAAGCTGAACCCCAGCTTGTCGAGCTGCTCGCGATAGCGGGAGATGTTCTGTTCGGTCGTCACGGCCGGATGCTGCCCCGTCTGGATGGCATACTGCTCGGCAGGCAGCCCGAAAGCGTCGTAACCCATCGGATGCAGCACGTTGAAGCCCCGCAGCCGTTTGTAGCGCGAATAGATGTCCGAGGCGATATACCCGAGCGGGTGGCCCACATGCAGCCCCGCCCCCGACGGATAGGGGAACATGTCGAGTACGTAGAATTTCGGCCTGGCCGGATCGACCCCGACCTTGTAGACCCCGTTTTCGGCCCACCGCTGCCGCCACTTCTGTTCGATCTCTCTGAAATAGTATTCCATTGTCGTATGTTTACAGGTTGCAAAATTAGTTTTTTGGCCGGTTTTGGCAAAATCATAAAACGTATTTTTTACACTGCGCACCAAACATCCTTATAATAAAGATATTACTCGTGTCTCGCGCGGTTTGCAATAAACAAAAACTATAATATGGGGAAAATCATAGAAAAAAAGAATCACAAATGGCTGCAAAAAGGGCTGAAAAGGCTTGAAATCATCCTGTGTGTGGCAAAAAAAGTCGAACAAAATTTTGCGGGAATAAAATTTTAGCTACCTTTGCAGTCCGTTTTGTGCGTGAAAGTCCCTTGAAAAGTGGTGGAAGTGCGGTCAGGATCAGTGAAATACAACGATGGCAGCATTGGAAACGCAACGATAGCAGTGTCGGGAACGCAACGATGGCAGTGTTGGGGCCGTAACCGACAACGACATTGGAAACGCAACGATAACAACAACATTTTATACCGATAAGAATATGCCAACCATTCAGCAGTTAGTACGTAAAGGCAGGGTAGCGATGGAGTTCAAAAGCAAGTCGCCTGCGCTCAACTCCTGTCCGCAGCGTCGGGGAGTGTGCGTGCGCGTTTACACCACAACGCCCAAAAAGCCCAATTCGGCCATGCGCAAAGTGGCGAGGGTTCGCCTCACCCACGGCAAGGAGGTCAACGCCTACATTCCCGGCGAAGGCCACAACTTGCAGGAGCACTCGATAGTTCTGGTACGAGGCGGTCGCGTCAAGGACCTGCCCGGCGTGCGCTATCACCTCGTTCGCGGGGCGCTGGACGCTTCCGGCGTGGAGGCCCGCCGCCAGCGTCGCTCGAAATACGGCGCCAAGAGGCCCAAAGCCGGCGCAGCTCCCGCAAAGAAGAAGTAGGCAGACTGCCGCACCCGCACAGATAAAACGGCCTCGCCCGCAAAAGTTAAAGAACAGGCGGACGGACGCCACGGCAAAGGAGAGGTCGCGGTAACGCACAACAGCAAACGGACTGCTGCGGATGCTGCAACAAAAAGAGGTAGGCGGTAACGCCCCGCAAAAAGAAGTAAACGAAAAAAAATACACCCTTATATATATAAGCAATGAGAAAAGCAAAGCCTAAAAAGCGAATTCTGCTTCCGGATCCCAAGTTCTCGGATGTGCTTGTGACGAGGTTTGTCAACAACCTCATGCTGGACGGTAAGAAGAGTATTGCCTACACGATATTCTACGATGCGCTGGATATTGTTGGCGAGAAGATGAAGGATGCGGACAAGGCGCCTCTCGACGTTTGGAAACAGGCGTTGGAGAATATCACCCCGCAGGTCGAGGTCAAATCGCGCCGCGTCGGCGGAGCCACATTCCAGGTGCCGACCGAAGTGCGCGCCGAACGCAAAGTGTCGATCTCGATGAAGAACATGGTGCTCTACTCGCGCAAGCGCGCAGGACGCTCGATGGCCGAAAAACTCGCCGCCGAAATCCTCGCCGCATACAATCAGGAGGGCGCCGCATTCAAACGCAAGGAGGAGGTTCACCGCATGGCCGAGGCTAACAAGGCTTTCGCCCACTTCCGGTTATAAAACAGGGGCCGCGTTAAAAGGGGCGGCCTTTAATAAGGAGAGAAAGGGTCGCGTTAAAAGGGTGGGGGAGCAAGGGAAAACTACCCGAACGGGCCTTACGAGGTAAAAGGGGCCGCCAAAACATAAGGGGCGGCGCTTTAATCGAGGAGAGAAAACTTATGGCAAGAGACCTTAAATACACGCGCAACATCGGCATCATGGCCCACATTGACGCCGGCAAGACCACCACGTCCGAGCGCATCCTGTTCTACACGGGCAAGACGCACAAGATAGGCGAGGTGCACGAAGGTGCCGCAACGATGGACTGGATGGTGCAGGAGCAGGAGCGCGGCATCACGATCACATCGGCCGCAACGACGGCTTTCTGGAAGTACAAAGACCAGACCTACCAGATCAATATCATCGACACCCCGGGACACGTCGACTTTACGGTAGAGGTGGAGCGGTCGTTGCGCGTGCTCGACGGCGCCGTGGCTACGTTCTGCGCCGTAGGCGGCGTGGAGCCCCAGTCGGAAACGGTGTGGCGTCAGGCCGACAAGTACAACGTGCCCCGCATCGGATACGTCAACAAGATGGATCGCACGGGGGCCGACTTCATGAACGTCTGCTCGCAGGTTCGCGAACGCCTGGGGGCCAACCCGGTGCCCGTCGTGCTGCCTATCGGCGCAGAAGACAAATTCGTCGGGGTGGTAGACCTCATATATAACAGGGCGGTCATCTACGACGACGGCAAGAAGACCGAACTGGTCAACTACACCTACGCCGACATTCCTGCCGAGATGCAGGCCGAGGCCGCCGAGATGCGCGCCAAACTCATCGAGGAGGCCGCTTCGGTGGACGACGCGCTGATGGAGAAGTTCTTTGAAGATCCCGACTCCATCACCGCCGACGAACTGATCGAGGCTATCCGCAAGGCTACGTGCCGGATGGCGATCATCCCGATGCTGTGCGGATCGTCGTTCAAGAACAAGGGCGTACAGTTGCTGCTCGACTATGTGATGGCATTCCTCCCCTCGCCGCTCGACGTAGAGGCGATCGTGGGCATGGACCCGCACAACGGCAACGATATTACTCGCCGTCCGACCGTCGACGAGCCTTTCTGCGCGCTGGCGTTCAAGATCGCCACCGATCCTTTCGTGGGGCGCCTGGCCTTTATCCGCGTCTACTCAGGCCGCCTCGACGGGGGCAGCTACGTGCAGAACAGCCGCTCGGAGAAGAAGGAGCGCATCAGCCGCCTCTACCAGATGCACGCCAACAAGCAGAACCCCATCGAGTTCGTCGAGGCGGGCGACATCTGCGCGGTGGTGGGCTTCAAGGATATACGCACCGGCGACACGCTGTGCGTCGAGAATGGGGCTATCGTGCTCGAATCAATGACCTTTCCCGAGCCGGTCATCGGTCTGGCAATCGAGCCCAAGACGCAGAAAGATCTCGACAAGCTGGGCATCGCGCTCGGCAAACTCTCGGAGGAGGATCCGACCTTTACGGTCAAGACCGATCCCGACAGCGGCCAGACGGTCATCAGCGGCATGGGCGAGTTGCACCTCGAGATCATCGTCGACCGACTGAAACGCGAGTTCGGCGTGGAGATCAACCAGGGCGCGCCGCAGGTCAACTACAAGGAGGCCCTCACGGGCAGCGTACAGCATCGCGAGGTGTTCAAGAAACAGACCGGCGGCAGGGGCAAGTTCGCCGACGTCATCTTCGAGATCGGCCCGGCAGAGGAGGGAGCAACCGGACTGGTGTTCGTTGACAACGTCAAGGGCGGCAACATTCCCCGCGAATATATCCCCTCGGTGGAGAAGGGCTTCGCGGCGGCCATGGCCAACGGCCCGCTGGCAGGCTTCGGCATGGACAGCATGAAGGTGACGCTCATCGACGGCTCGTTCCACCCGGTGGACTCCGACTCGCTGTCGTTCGAGATCTGCGCCCGCAACGGCTACCGCAACGCGGCACAGAAAGCCAAACCGGTGATCAAGGAGCCAATAATGTCGGTAGAGGTCGTTACTCCCGAAGAGAGCATGGGCGACATCATCAGCGACCTGAACAAGCGTCGCGGCCAGATCGCAGGCATGGAGAGCAAGGGCACGGCGCGCGTGGTCAAGGCCAAAGTGCCGCTATCGGAGATGTTCGGCTACGTTACGGCGCTGCGCACGATCTCCTCAGGACGCGCTACGTCGTCGATGGAGTTCTCTCACTATGATGAGGTTACAGCTTCGCAGGCCAAAGAGATCATCGAGAAATCGAGCGGCAAACATAAGGAATTAGAATAAAAAACGATATGAGCCAAAAGATCAGAATCAAGCTGAAATCCTACGATCATAATCTGGTCGACAAGTCGGCAGAGAAGATCGTCAAAACCGTCACGACCACCGGCGCCTCCGTAAGCGGCCCGATACCTCTGCCGACGCAGAAGAAGATCTTCACGGTCAACCGTTCGACCTTCGTCAACAAAAAGGCGCGCGAGCAGTTCCAGCTGTCGACGTTCAAACGCATCCTCGACATTTACAGTTCGACGCCCAAAACCATCGACGCCCTGATGAAACTCGAACTGCCCTCCGGAGTAGAGGTCGAGATCAAGGTGTAAACCCCATCCCCGGAGCCTGCCAGGAGGCGAGCAAAGGGCGAGTTGTTCGGGCTGAGAGGCAAGTAGCTGGCTTGGCAAGTCGGGAGCTGGCCGGGCACGAGACGGGGCAAGTCGGGAGCCGTCCGGACGTGCAAAAGGTGAGCGGGTTAAGGGCTGTCTCGGCAATGTGTGAGTTGATAACTGGCAGGGCACGAGACGGGGCAAGTCGGGAGCCGGCAGGGGAAGGCAGGGGCAAAGTTGCGAATTGGCCGTACGTGCAAAAGAGCGGGTTGTGAACTGGCCGTGCACAGGATGGAGCAAAGTTGTGAGTTGGCAGGGCAAGGCCCTCGCAATGACGTAAAGCGAGGTTTTTTGGAGACTGTTGTTGCAGTTCTCGAAAAAACTTTACCACCTACATAATAGAAAATTTATACATGAAATAACATGTCAGGACTAATTGGAAAAAAAATCGGAATGACTTCCGTTTACAGTGCCGAGGGTAAAAACATACCATGCACTGTTATCGAGGCCGGTCCCTGTGTTGTTACGCAAATCAAAACCGTCGAGAAGGATGGCTACGCGGCGGTTCAGATTGCCTATGACGAGAAAAAAGAGAAAAACACTGGCAACAGTCTGTTGGGCCATTTCAGAAAAGCGGGCACTACCCCAAAACGTAAACTGGCCGAGTTTTCCAGTTTCGAGACGGAGCTGGCCCTGGGCGACGTACTCACCATCGACGTCTTCGAGGACGACGCATGGCTTGACGTTACGGGCGTCTCGAAAGGCAAAGGCTTTCAGGGCGTGGTGAAACGCCACGGCTTCGGCGGCGTGGGCGGCCAGACGCACGGCCAGCACAACCGCCAGCGCAAGCCCGGTTCGATGGGCGCATCGTCCTACCCCTCGCGCGTGCTGCCGGGCAAGAGACTGCCGGGACAGATGGGCGGCGAGCAGGTCAAGGTGCTCAACCTGCGCATCCTGAAAAAGATCCCCGAAAACAACCTCCTGCTGGTCAAGGGGTCGATACCGGGGGCCAAAGGTTCTTATCTTTTAATCGAAGACTAAGCTATGGAACTGACAATATTCGACGCGGCCGGCAAGGATACCGGCAAGAAGGCGACACTCCGGGACGAGGTCTTCGGCATCGAGCCCAACGACCACGCCATATATCTCGACGTGAAACAGTATCTGGCCAACCAGCGTCAGGGTACGCATAAATCGAAACAGCGCAACGAGATAGCCGGCTCGACCCGCAAGCTCAAAAGGCAGAAAGGTACGGGCGGCGCACGCGCGGGCAGCATCCTCTCGCCGGTGTTTGTGGGCGGAGGTCGCGTGTTCGGCCCTGTGCCCCGCGATTACAGTTTCAAACTCAACAAGAAACTCAAACAGCTGGCCCGCCGCAGCGCGCTGACTTACAAGGCCAAAGGCGAACTGATCAAGGTGGTCGAGGATTTGAAAATCGACGCGCCGAAGACCAAAACGTTCCTCGCCATCGCTGCAAGCCTCCAGCTGACCGGCAAAAAAGTGCTGCTGGTGGTGCCCGAAACCGACCGCAACATCTCGCTCTCGGTGCGCAATATTCACGGAGTGAAGGTTGTTCAGGCCGCCAACGTCAATACATACGACGTGATGAACGCCGGAACGCTGCTGCTGGCCGAGAGTTCGGTAAATGTTATTAACGAATTGTTAGCGTAAAGATATGGAAGCGCTTATTAAGCCTATACTGACCGAGAAAATGACGGTTCAGGGCGAAAAGTTGAATCGTTACGGTTTCATAGTCGACCCGCGTGCCAACAAGTTGCAGATCAAGTCGGCCGTCGAGCAGATGTACGGCGTGGCGGTGGCCGAGATCAACACCATGAACTACATGGGCAAGGCCAAGAGCCGCTATACCAAGGCGGGGCTGATCGAGGGCCGCAACAACAACTACAAAAAGGCGATCGTAACGCTCAAAGCGGGCGACAGGATCGATTTTTACAGTAATATCTAAGCGAGATGGCAGTCAAGAAGTTTAAGCCCGTTACGCCGGGCACGAGACACAAGATAGGCGGGATGTTCGGCGACATCACCGCAAGAAAGCCCGAAAAGTCGCTCGTCGCCTCGAAAAAGAGCTCCGGCGGACGTAACAACACGGGCAAGATGACCGTACGCTACATCGGCGGCGGCCACAAACAGCAATACCGTATCGTCGACTTCAAACGCAACCGCGATTCGCTCCCGGCAGTGGTCAAGACCATCGAGTACGACCCCAACCGCTCGGCACGTATCGCGCTGATATGCTATGAGGATGGACAGAAGAGCTATATTCTCGCTCCGAACGGACTCAAAGTCGGCCAGACGGTCCGCAGCGGCGTCGGCGTAGCTCCGGAGGTGGGCAACACGCTGTTCCTCGGTGAGATACCTCTCGGAACGGTGATCCACGCCATCGAACTCTATCCGGGCCAGGGGGCGATGATGGCCCGCAGCGCAGGGACATATGCCCAGCTGCTGGCCCGCGAGGGCAAGTACGCCATCATCAAGCTGCCTTCGGGCGAGACACGCATGGCGCTCACCACCTGCCGCGCCACGATAGGCGTAGTGTCGAACCCCGACCACAGCCTGGAACAGCACGGCAAGGCCGGTCGCCGCAGGTGGCTCGGTCGCCGTCCGCACAACCGAGGCGTGGTGATGAACCCTGTCGACCACCCGATGGGCGGCGGCGAGGGCAGGGCCTCAGGAGGTCACCCGCGTTCGCGCAAAGGCTTGCTGGCCAAAGGCTACAAGACCCGCAACCCCAAGAAGACCACCACCAAGTTCATCGTTTCCCGCCGCAAAAAATAGGAAACGGACACAGGGGGGGCGCTGAAAAGAAAAGTTGCCTGAAATGTCTAAGGGGGACTGAAAAAGGAAGTTGCTTGGACGTATAAAGGGGTAGCCAGAAAAGGGAAACTGCCTGAAACGGATAAAGCAGGGATCGCCTGAGGTGGAAAATTGCCCGAAACGGATTGCGCAGGGGCTGCCTGAAATGGAAAGTTATAATGGTCGCCTCTGAAATGGAAAAGACAGGGTGCATCAGAAAACGGATAAAAAAGAAAAGCAATAGAATATGAGCCGTTCATTAAAAAAAGGACCATTCATCGAACCGAAGCTCGAAAGCAGGGTCATCGCCCAGAAAGAGAGCGGCAAGAAGGCCGTAATCAAAACCTGGTCGCGCGCGAGCATGATCTCGCCCGACTTCGTAGGCCAAACCATCGCCGTCCATAACGGGAACAAGTTCATCCCTGTGTACGTCACCGAAAACATGGTCGGCCACAAACTCGGCGAATTTTCACCCACCCGCAACTTCCGCGGCCACGCCGGCAACAAGAAAAAGTAGCCCGCGACCGTAAAGAGGCGACAGGAGGGCGACCGGGGCCGTAAGAGCGCCGGAGACTGTTTATGATGAGCGGCGGCGGCTGTTTATGGTAAACTGTGGAGGCCGGAGTGTCGGGCGAGCCTCGAAGGTGGAGGCCGGAGTGCAGGGCGGGAACCGATGAATGAAGCTTGAGCATTGGGCGGGAACCGAAGGCGGAGCCCCGAAGTGCGCTAAGAATTAAAGAAAAATAAAGATATGGGATCCAGAAAACATGTCATGGCCGAACAACAGAAGGCCGACAAAAAACAGAAGGCGATCGCTATCCTGCGCGATTGTCCCACCTCGCCGCGCAAGATGCGCCTGGTGGCCGACATGATCCGCGGGGTGGAGATCAACAGGGCGCTCGGTCTGCTGCGCTACTCCAACAAGGAGGCCTCGCTGCGGCTCGAAAAGTTGCTCCGCTCGGCGATCAACAACTGGGAGAAGAAGAACGAGGACAAGCGTCTCGAAGATTCGCTGCTGTGCGTGAGCGAGATACACGTCGACGGAGGCCGTATGCTCAAACGCATCCAGCCCGCGCCGCAGGGCAGGGCACACCGCGTGCGCAAACGCTCGAACCACGTGACGGTGATAGTAGACAACATGGTAACGGAAGAAAAAAAATAATCAGATGGGACAAAAAGTAAATCCGATCTCAAACCGTCTCGGGATCATCCGCGGCTGGGACTCCAACTGGTACGGAGGTAAGGACTTTTCGGACAAGCTGGTCGAGGATGTCAAGATTCGCGAATATCTGGGCGCCCGTCTGGCAAAAGCGAGCATATCGAAGATCATCATCGAGCGCACGCTGAAACTAGTGACGGTCACTATCTCCACCGCCCGCCCCGGCATCATAATCGGCAAGGGCGGCTCGGAGGTCGACAAACTCAAAGAAGAGCTTAAGAAACTCACGGGTAAAGATGTGCAGATCAACATTTTCGAGGTCAAGCGCCCGGAACTCGACGTGGTTATCGTCGCCTCGAACATCGCCCGCCAGCTCGAAGGCCGCATCTCCTATCGTCGCGCCGTGAAGACTGCCATTGCCTCGACCATGCGCATGGGCGCCGAAGGGATCAAGATACAGATCTCCGGACGCGTGGACGGCGCCGAGATGGCCCGCAGCGAGACCTACAAGGATGGCCGCATACCTCTGCACACTTTCCGCGCCGACGTCAACTACGCTCTGGCCGAGGCCCTTACCAAAGTCGGACTGTTGGGCGTCAAGGTGTGGATATGCACGGGCGAGGTTTACAACAAGCGCGACCTGTTCGAGATTGTCGGGGCCGGTTCCAACATGCAGAGCGGCTCGTCCCGCGGCGGCGACCGTGACCGTGGCGACCGCGGCGACCGTGACCGCAGGCCCAGGGGCGGCGACCGTGGCGGAGATCGCAAAAGAGGCGGCGGCGGCCGTGGCGGTAACCGCGGCGGCAGATAACGGGTGCGGCTCCATGGCGACGATAGCGAAGACAGCGACCGTAAGACAGACAACGGACTGACAACAATATCGGGTGCGACGGGTGTGGCACAGGTTGCGGCAGATGCGAAACAAGGGGCGGCAACCGCAGAGAAACAAAACAGGCGGCGCCGTGACGAAATAATGGGCGCCAGCCGGAGCGGCAACAGGTTGCGGCAGGTGCGAAACAAGGGGCGGCGACCGCAGAGAAACAAAACAGGTGGCAACCGAGGAGAAACAAAGGGCGGCAGCCGGAGCGGCAACAGGTTACGGCAGGTGCGAAACAAAAGGCGGCAGACAGGCGGAAGGCCGTGACAAAAGAGGCCTGATAAATTAATGTAGAATCCTTAGATATTACGGATAATGTTACAACCGAAAAAGACCAAGTTCAGAAGGATGCAGAAGGGGCGCATGAAGGGCCTCGCCCAGAGGGGGAACCAACTTGCGTTCGGTTCGTTCGGCATCAAGACGCTTGAATCGACATGGATCACCGGGCGTCAGATAGAGGCGGCGCGTCAGGCCATCGTGCGTCACATGAAACGCGAGGGACAGGTGTGGATACGCATCTTCCCCGACAAACCGATCACCAAGAAGCCCGCCGAGGTGCGTATGGGTAAGGGTAAGGGCGCGCCCGAAGGTTTCGTGGCCCCCGTAACCCCCGGACGCATACTCTTCGAAGCCGAAGGGGTGCCCCTCGAAGTGGCCCAGGAAGCATTGCGCCTCGGAGCGCAAAAGCTGCCGGTAACCACCAAGTTCATCGTCCGCAGAGACTACACCGAATCACAGACAATCTAACGAGCCATGAAGACAGCCGAAATACTGGAGCTCAACGTGACAGAGCTCGCCGAACGGATCGACACCGAAAAGGCCAACCTCTCGCGAATGAAGATCAACCACAAGGTCTCGCCCCTCGAAAACCAGTCGCTGATCAAAAAATCGCGCCGCGACGTCGCCCGCATGATGACCGTCCTGCGCCAAAAACAACAAAAATAAACCCAGGGGGCCGGTTAACTGGTGGCAGACGATAGCGAAGGCAACGAAGTTTGGTTAACGACAGCGAGGTCAAGGGTAGCAAAGTTGAACAGAGGGGCCGGTTCGCGAGGTTGAACGGAAAAGCCGGTTAACGAGCAGGGCAGTTGATTAGCAGGGCCGAACAGAGTGCCGGACAGCGACTTAAGATAGCGACATCGAACAGGAGGGCAAACAGTTAAGAATACAAGGTGGCCGAGACGCGCCTGAAAAAGTAAAAAACAATGGAAAGAAATCTTAGAAAAGAGCGTATAGGGGTGGTTGTCAGCAACAAGATGGACAAGTCGATCGTCGTTGCCGTCAAGCGCAAGGTCAAACATCCGATCTACGGCAAGTTCGTCAACAAGACCACCCGCTTCATGGCTGCCGACGATGAGAACACCTGCAACGTGGGCGACACCATCCGCATCATGGAGACCCGTCCGTTGAGCAAGATGAAGCGTTGGAGATTAGTAGAAATAATTGAAAGAGCCAAATAGTCATGATACAGCAGGAAAGCAGAATGGTAGTTGCCGACAACAGCGGGGCAAAGGAGGTACTTTGCATCCGCGTGTTGGGAGGGACGGGCAAACGCTACGCCTCCATCGGCGACAAGGTGGTGGTGACGGTAAAGAGCGCCACCCCTTCGGGCGACGTCAAAAAGGGGACTGTCTCCAAGGCGGTCGTAGTGAGGACCAAAAAAGAGATCCGCCGCGCAAACGGCTCGTATATCCGCTTCGACGACAATGCGGTGGTGCTGCTCAACAGTCAGGGCGAGATGAGGGGCACGCGCATCTTCGGCCCGGTGGCCCGCGAACTGCGCGACGGCTACATGAAGATCATATCGCTTGCGCCCGAAGTGCTTTAATATTAAAATTCCCGAAAAAATGAAATTGCATATCAAAAAGGGGGACACGGTCTTCGTGAACGCCGGAGACAGCAAGGGCCGCACGGGCAAGGTGCTGGAGGTATTTGTGGAGAAACGCAGGGCCATCGTCGAGGGGCTCAACCTCGTCAAGAAACACACCAAACCCAGCAGTAAACATCCCCAGGGAGGTATCGTCGAGCAGGAGGCCGCGATACACATCTCGAACCTGCAACTCCTCGACCCCAAAAGCGGCAAGGCTACCCGCGTGGGACGTCGCGAGAACAACGCAGGCAAACTGGTTCGGTATTCTAAAAAATCAGGGGAGGAGATCAGATAATGGCAACGGCAAAATATCAACCTACGCTCAAAACGCGCTACCGCGAGCAGATAGTGCCCGCGCTTATGAAGGAGTTCGCCTACAAAAGCATCATGCAGGCGCCCAGACTGGAGAAGATCGTCATCAATCAGGGTATGGGCGCGGCCATCGCCGACAAAAAGCTCATTGAGGTGGCACAGGAGGAGTTGACGCTCATCACCGGACAGAAAGCCGTGCAGACCCGCTCGAAGAAGGACATCTCGAACTTCAAACTCCGCAAAGGGATGCCGATAGGCGTTCGCGTGACGCTGCGCCGCGACAGAATGTACGAGTTCCTCGAAAGGCTCATCGCCGTGGCCCTGCCCCGAATACGCGATTTCAGCGGCATCAAGGAGAAATTCGACGGACGCGGCAACTACACCCTCGGCGTCACGGAACAGATCATCTTCCCGGAGATAGACATCGACAAGATCGCCAAAATCTTCGGCATGGAGATCACTTTCGTCACCTCGGCCCCGACCGACAAGGAGGCCCACGCCTTGCTGCGCGAGTTTGGGCTGCCGTTCAAGAACACAGGCAAAAAGGTTAACAGCTAAAAAATATGGCAAAAGAATCAATGAAAGCCCGCGAGGCGAAACGCCTCAAACTCGTGCAGCGTTACGCCGCCAAGCGCGCCGCGCTCAAAGAGGCAGGGGACATGGCAGGCCTGTGCAAACTTCCGCGCAACTCGAACCCCATACGTCTGCACAACCGCTGCAAGATCACAGGGCGTCCGAAAGGCTACATGCGCCAGTTCGGCGTCAGCCGCATCCAGTTCCGCGAAATGGCCTCCAAAGGGCTCATCCCGGGGGTCAGGAAAGCCTCCTGGTAAAGGGGTGAACAGAGGCGCAGTGGCGTTGAGAAGCCAGGGGCGCAGGCGTTGATCTGAGGATACAGGGCTGTTGAGAGTCTGGAGCGCAGGTGTTGTTCGGAAGATACAGAGGCGCATGCACTGGTCAGGAACGCAGGGACGCTGAGAGCCAGAGGCGCAGGTGTTGATTAGGGGTGCAGAGGCTCAAGCGTTGTTCAGTGATGCAGGAACGTTGAGAAGTCAGGGGTGCGGCCGGCAGGTGACAGGCAGGGTGTAGCGCGCCGGGCGCAACTTGGTATAATGGAACGCTTTGCAGAAAAACGAAGCGGCGACATTTGTTCATGAGACAAAGAAAATTTATATAAACAAAAATGACCGATCCGATAGCAGACTTCCTGACAAGAATCAGGAACGCGGTGAAAGCCAACCACAAGGTGGTTGAAGCTCCCGCATCGAAGCTCAAACTGGAGATCACAAGGATCCTCCACGAGCAGGGCTATATCCTCGCCTACAAGCAGGATAAGGATGACAGGGGACACGCGACCATCAAGATCGCCCTCAAATATCATCCCGAAACCAAAACCAACGCCATCAAGGGGTTGAAGCGCGTCAGCCGCCCCGGCCTGCGCCACTACGCCGGAGTGGACGACATGCCAAAGGTGCTCAACGGCCTCGGTATAGCCGTCGTGTCGACCTCCAAAGGGGTGATGACCGACAAGAAGGCGCGCATCGAGAACGTCGGAGGCGAGGTGCTGTGTTACATATACTAAGGGCGGCGGCGTGTTTCGCGCCCGCAGGATATGGTATTGAATTACGAAAAAACCTGAAAAAATGTCAAGAATAGGGAAATTGCCTGTAAACTTGCCCGCCGGAGTTGCCGTGACGGTAACGGAGGATAACGTGGTAAGCGTTAAAGGGCCTCTTGGGACGCTCAGTCAGAAGGTCGACCCCGATATAGAGGTAAAAGTAGAGGAGGGCGTTCTGACCGTAAGCCGCCCGACCAATCAGCCGCGCCATCGCTCGATGCACGGCCTCTACCGTGCGCTGATCAACAACATGGTCGTCGGCGTGTCGAAAGGCTACGAGATCAAGCAGGAGCTGGTCGGCGTCGGCTACAAGGTCGAAGTGGAGGGACAGGTGGTCAAGTTCAGCCTCGGCTACTCGCACGACATCCACATGATGTTGCCAATCGAGGTTAAGGCCTCGGCGGTCACGGAGAAGAAGAACAACCCGATCCTCACCCTGAGCAGCATCGACAAGCAGCTCATCGGCCAGGTGGCGGCCAAGATACGCTCGCTGCGCAAGCCGGAGCCGTACAAGGGCAAGGGTATCAAGTTCGTAGGCGAACAGTTGCGTCGCAAGGCGGGTAAATCGGCCGGCACCAAGTAGAACGGATAAAAATAAAAGGCTATGGCACTAAATAAATCGCAGAGAAGAGAGAGGGTCAAGATGCGTATCCGCAAGATAGTGAGCGGAACGGCCGAGAACCCACGGATGACCGTCTTTCGGAGCAACAAGCAGATCTATGTCCAGTTCGTCGACGACCGCAAGGGCGTTACGCTCGCCTCGGCCTCGTCGGTCGACAAGGAACTCGAAGGCAAACTGACAGGGATGAACAAGTCGCAGGTTGCCGCCGAGGTGGGCAAACTGGCCGCAGCGCGCGCCGCGCAGAAGGGCATCGTAAGCGTGTCGTTCGACCGCAACGGCTACCTCTACCACGGAAGGGTCAAACAACTGGCCGAAGCCGCCCGCGAGGGAGGACTTAAATTCTAATAAAATTACTTGGAAAAATGTCGAATCCCAATACGAAAAAGGTACGCACGAGCGATCTGGAACTCAAAGACCGGCTCGTGAGCATACAGAGGGTCACCAAGGTGACCAAGGGAGGTCGCACGTTCAGCTTTTCGGCTATCGTGGTGGTAGGCAATGAGAACGGTGTGGTGGGTTACGGTCTGGGCAAGGCGGGCGAGGTAACGTCGGCCATCGCCAAAGGCATCGAGGACGCCAAGAAGAACCTGGTCAAAATACCGGTGCTCAAAGGTACGATCCCCCACAAGCAGGAGGCCCGTTTCAGCGGCTCGCAGGTTATGATCCGCCCGGCAGCCCCAGGTACCGGCGTTATCGCAGGCGGCGCAATGCGCGCCGTGCTCGAAAGCGTCGGAATCCACAACGTGCTGGCAAAAAGCAAGGGCTCATCAAACCCCCACAACCTCGTCAAGGCCACTGTCGCCGCACTGCTCGAATTGCGCGACGCTTACAGCGTGGCCCAGGTTCGCGGCGTATCCCTCGACAAAGTCTTTAACGGCTAAGGGGCCGAGGGGATGGGGGCCGATGTGGGCGGGGCTGTAAGGCGCGCTTGCAAGGGGCCCGGTAATTAAGGGGCGACCGTGTTTGAAGAACGGGTGGAACGTCGGTAAAGACGGTCCCCGTCAATTAAAGAGCAGGGAGCCGCTCAGGTAATATTTACATGAGGGGCGCGTCGGCAGATGAAAAAAGAGGCGCTTCCGTGATTGGCGGCGCGCTTGCAAAGGGCCCGGTAATTAAGGGGCGACCGTGTTTGAAGAACGGGTGGAGCGTCGGTAAAGGCGGTTTCCGTCAATTAAAGAGCAGGGAGCCGCACAGCTAAGAGGGCGTAAATAATTAACAGGAGGGGCGCGTCGGTAAGGCGTTCCGGATAAAAAAGCAAAAAAACATGGCAAAATTGAAGATAACCCAAGTGAGGAGCCGCATCGGATCGACGGCCATTCAGCGTCGCAACCTCGACGCCCTCGGCCTGCGCAAGATGCACCAGAGCGTCGAGCACACCGACTCGCCCCGCATCCTCGGAATGATCGAAAAGGTCAATCATCTGGTAGTGGTAGAACAAGTAAAATAAGAGAGATATGAACCTCAGCAATCTAAAACCCAAAGAAGGCTCCATCGGTCGCGAGAAACGCATCGGTCGCGGGCAGGGCTCGGGCCACGGCGGAACATCCACCCGCGGCCACAAGGGAGCTCAGTCGCGCTCGGGCTACTCCTCCAAACTGGGCTTCGAGGGCGGTCAGATGCCCCTCCAAAGGCGTCTGCCCAAATTCGGCTTCAAAAACCCCAACCGCGTCGAGTACAAGGCCATAAACCTCTCGACGCTCGAAGCCATCGCCGCCAAGACAGGCCTCGCCGTCATAACCCCTGAGACACTCGTACAGGCAGGAATGGCCGCCAAAGCCGACCTGGTCAAGATACTCGGGAACGGCGCCCTGACAAAAGCTATCGAAGTCTCCGCCAACGCATTCTCAAAATCCGCCGCCGCAGCAATAGAAGCCGCCGGAGGCAAAGTCGTCAAACTCTAAGTTCTTTAATTTCCTTTTCCGCTCTCTTTTGAAAAAAAGAACCGGAAAACTTTTCGGCGATTCTGCGATTTTGCAGGTGGTCGCAGGGTCTGAGTTTTTATGTGTTGACGGATTGCATTGCAGCGCAATGCAACCTGATCCTTGCGAGACCGGTGTCCGAAAACTCGTTTTCGAGCGCCAGCCTCGCAAGGAACAGCTACGCAAGCGTAGCCCGAC
The DNA here is from genome assembly GCA_031256675.1 of Rikenellaceae bacterium. Lineage (GTDB taxonomy): Bacteria > Bacteroidota > Bacteroidia > Bacteroidales > Rikenellaceae > JAIRQC01. Next base: position 8,554 of record JAIRQC010000084.1, on the reverse strand, counting down.
CGTCAACACGTGAAAATTCAGACCACGAAGCAGCCACGTTACGCATCGAAACGCCAGGCAGTTAAAAGTTTTTTGCACGGCTTTTTTAACAAAGCGCATCACCCCTGATTTTCAACAAAGCGCATCACCACGGATTTTTAACAACGTGCAGGAACTCAAACGCGCAGGGGAGCAAACGCAAAGAGATGCAAAGCGCGGGGAAGTAAGGAGGAAAAGGGAGTTAAAGATTGAAATATAAAAAAACAGCGACGGTGAAAAAGTTAATAGAGACTATTAAGAATATCTTCAAGATCGAGGAGCTTCGCAAGCGGATCCTCTATACCTTGGGGCTTGTGCTGATCTATCGTTTCGGCAGTTTTGTGGTGATACCGGGCATCAATCCGATGGAGCTGAAAGCGATGAGCGATCAGGTTGCGGGCAACGGGCTGCTGGGGCTGCTGGATATATTTTCGGGAGGCGCGTTTTCGAACGCTTCGATCTTTGCGCTGGGTATCATGCCGTATATCTCGGCGTCGATCGTCATTCAGCTGCTGGGTATCGTGCTGCCCTACTTCCAGAAGTTGCAGAAGGAGGGCGAGAGCGGCCGCCGCAAGCTGAACCAGTGGACGCGATATTTGACCATCGTGGTGCTGCTGTTGCAGGCCCCTGCTTACCTGACCAACCTTCACATGCAACTGCCGGATGCGGCTTTCGTGCTGGGACGCAATAGCTTCCTGTTTACGGTGTCGGCGACGGTGGTGCTGATAGCGGGCACGATGTTCGTGATGTGGCTGGGCGAGAAGATCACGGACAAGGGACTTGGCAACGGCGTGTCGCTGATCATTATGGTGGGTATCGTGGCGCGGCTGCCGAGGGCGCTGTCGGGCGAACTTATCAAACGCTTCACCGAGAGCACCGGCGGTCTGGTGATGCTGGTGGCCGAGTTGGTGCTGCTGTTCCTGGTGTTCATGGCGACAATCGCGCTGGTGCAGGCGGTGCGCAAGATACCGGTACAGTATGCCAAGAGGATTGTGGGCAACAAACAGTACGGCGGCGTGCGCCAGTATATTCCGCTCAAGATCAATGCGGCGGGTGTTATGCCGATCATCTTCGCCCAGGCGATCATGATGCTGCCGATGTTCCTGCAAAACGTAACGTGGCTGCAAGATGTCGGCTGGATACGCGGCATGTTTACGACGCTGTCGAACTACATGGGATTCTGGTACAACTTAATATTCGCATTGATGGTGATCGCGTTCACCTATTTCTACACAGCGATCACCGTGAACCCGGTCATGATGGCCGAAGATATGAAACGCAACGGAGGATTTATTCCGGGGATCAAGCCGGGTAAAAAGACCAGCGAGTATATCGACATCATCATGACCCGGATCACCCTTCCGGGGTCGATATTCATCGCGGCGGTGGCAATCCTGCCCGCCTTCGCGACGAAACTCGGCATCGAACATCAGTTTGCGCTCTTCTACGGAGGTACGTCGCTGCTGATTCTGGTGGGCGTGATCCTCGACACTCTCAAGCAGATAGAGAGCTACCTGCTGCTGCGACACTACGACGGGCTTATGAAAACGGGCCGTATCAAGGGTCGCTCTTAGGGACGTGAAAGGCATGACGTTGCCCCGAACGTTATTGCGGAGGCTTCGGCCCGAAGCAATCCGGATAAACACCTGCCCCACAGGATTGCCTCGCCGCTTCGCGGCCCGCAATGACGGGAGGTCAGAGGGCATGTCGAACATTGTTCCGTTACGCTATTAAAGTTCTTTGCATCGCAATGATCCACCTGAGAACCGATGAGGAGATAGAGATTCTCCGCGAGAACAACCATCTGGTGAGCGACACTTTGGCCGAGGTGGCCAAACTCGTTCGTCCGGGGGTGACGACAATGGAGTTCAACGCCGTGGCGGAGAGGTTCATTCGTTCCCGCGGGGCAGTTCCTGGGTTTCTCGGTTACGGAGGCTTTCCCTACACGCTGTGCGTGTCGGTGAACGAGCAGGTCGTGCACGGCTTCCCGTCGGAGTACGAACTTCGCGAGGGGGATGTGGTTTCGGTCGATTGCGGCACAGTTATGAAGGGGTTTTATGGTGACAGCGCCTACACTTTTGCGGTGGGGCGCATCGCTCCGGAGGTCGAAAGGCTTCTACGGGTCACCAAAGAGGCTCTTTATAAGGGCGTCGAACAGGCAAGGGCAGGCAATCGCGTAGGCGATATATCTGCCGCCGTTCAGTTACACGCCGAAACCAACGGATTCTCCGTCGTCCGCGAACTTGTGGGACACGGCCTCGGGCGCGAAATGCACGAGGAGCCCGAAGTGCCCAACTACGGGACACGCGGCAGGGGGCCGCTGCTCAAAGAGGGTATGGTCGTCTGCATCGAACCCATGATCAACATGGGGACGAAGGCGGTGGTCTTCGAACGCGACGGCTGGACGGTGCGCACCCGCGACCGCAAACCGTCGGCCCATTACGAGTTCGCCGTGGCCATCAGGCGCGGTGGGGCGGATGTGCTGACCGACTTTGGGCGGATCGAAGAGGCGTTGCGTCGCTCCTGATCAGGCGTCCGGGCGCAGGAACGTTCGCTGTGAGGCGGATGCGCCGGCAGGCTTCGGGCGGATCGAGGGTGCGCCGACACTTTAAGGCTTCGGCCGACGAAGGGGGGTATTGCACCTCTTCGGGCTACGGGCAAAAACGTTACAACGACAACAAAAGGCTCTATTGTATGGCAAAGCAAACTGCTATTGAAAAGGACGGCACCATCACCGAGGCCCTGTCGAACGCCATGTTTCGCGTCGAACTCGACAACGGCCACGTGATCACCGCCCACATTTCCGGGAAGATGCGGATGCACTACATCAAGATCCTTCCCGGCGACAAGGTCAAGGTCGAAATGTCCCCCTACGACCTCTCAAAGGGGCGCATCTCGTTCAGGTACAAGTAGCGGGTCGCAGAAAGGCGGCAGCTATGGGTAAAGGGGCCTGACAGCCGCAGGTACAGAGGGGGCCGACAGGTACAGGTAGCGGGCCAGGAAATGGGCGGCAGCTATGGGTAAAGGGCCGGAGATTTCTCGGGGGCTGCAAGCACAGGGTTGGGTTTCACAAGACCCGTAATTACAATGACAAAACAATGAAAGTACGAGCATCCATCAAGAAGAGGAGCGAGGATTGCAAGATCGTAAAGCGCAAAGGCAAGCTCTACGTCATCTGCAAAAAGAATCCCAAATTCAAAATGCGCCAGGGGTGATGACCTCGTGCGGATTTCCGCGGCGAACAACGTCGCCGGAAAATCCGACGGGATTCCCCACGGACGCCAAACATTAAACGAAAATTATGGCACGTATAGTAGGTGTTGATTTACCGAAGAACAAACGGGGCGAGATAGGGCTGACCTATATCTACGGCATTGGCCGCAGCACCGCCCGGAAGATACTCACAAAGGCGGGTATCAGCTACGACGTCAAGGTGCAGGAGTGGACGGACGCCCAGGTGGCCTCCATCCGTAACGTCATCGCCGACGAAGGCTACAAGGTCGAGGGCGAATGCCGCTCGCTGGTACAGCTCAATATCAAACGTCTGATGGACATCGGTTGCTATCGCGGCATCCGCCACCGTCTGGGCCTGCCCGTCCGCGGCCAGAGCACCAAAAACAACGCCCGAACCCGAAAGGGCCGCAAAAAGACCGTGGCAAACAAGAAGAAAGCAACCAAGTAAACGGCAGTAGACATGGCAAAGAAAACAGGAACAGTCAAGAAAAAGGTCGTAAAGGTCACGCCGCAGGGCATGGTCTTTGTACACTCTACGTTCAACAACGTCATCGTCACCATAACCAACGAGGTTGGCGAGGTGATCAGTTGGAGTTCGGCAGGCAAGATGGGCTTTCGCGGCTCGAAAAAGAACACCCCCTATGCCGCCCAGACCGCCGCTCAGGATTGCGCCAAGGTGGCCTACGATCTGGGGTTGCGCAAGGTAAAGGTATATGTCAAGGGGCCCGGAGCAGGTCGCGAGTCGGCCATCCGTACCGTTAACGGTGCTGGCATTGAGGTTGTGGAGATTGTCGACGTCACTCCGCTGCCGCACAACGGATGCCGTCCCCCCAACCGCCGTCGCGTATAATGGTTGCGAAGGAGTGTTCAAAAGTGATTAATCGATAAAAGAACCTGAAAAAATGGCAAGATACATAGGACCGAAAACCAAAATTGCCCGCAAGTTCGGCGAGGCCATCTTCGGAGTGGACAAGTATCTCGAAAAGAAGAACTACCCTCCCGGACAGCACGGTCAGATGCGCAAGCGCAAAAAAGTCTCGGAGTACGGCGTGCAGTTGAGCGAGAAACAGAAGGCCAAATCGACCTACGGCGTGCTTGAAAAACAGTTCGCGCGCACCTATCACGAGGCAGCCCGCATGGGCGGCATCACGGGCGCCAACCTACTTATCCTGCTCGAATGCCGTCTGGATAACGTTGTTTACCGTCTTGGTCTGTCTCCGACACGCGCCGGAGCGCGCCAGTTGGTGTCGCACCGTCACATTACGGTCAACGGCGAGGTGGTGAACATACCGTCCTACTCGGTCAGGGTTGGCGATGTTATCGGCGTGAGGGAGAAATCGAAGAGCATGGAGGTGATCGCAAACTCGCTCAGCGGAGTGAAACGCGGCCGCTACCCGTGGTTGGAGTGGAATCAGGCGACGATGTCGGGCCGCTTCCTCCAAAAGCCCGAAAGGGAGGACATCCCCGAGAACATCAAGGAGCAGCTGATCGTCGAATTGTATTCTAAATAGCAGTTAGTTATGGCAATATTAGCATTCCAGAAGCCTGAAAAGGTGATAATGCTCGAATCGACTTCGACGTTCGGAAAGTTCGAATTCCGTCCGCTGGAGCCCGGCTTCGGCATGACGATAGGCAACGCCCTGAGGCGGATCTTGCTCTCTTCGCTGGAGGGATATGCCATCACTACGGTGAAAGTCGCAGGGGCCGACCACGAATTTGCCGCTATCCCGGGCGTAATGGAGGGAATGATCGACATAATCCTCAACCTCAAACAGATCCGCTTCATCAAAACGGTGGACAACGTCGAGGGCGAGAAGGTTACGATCAACATCGCGGGCCAGAGCGAACTCACGGCCGGCTACTTTTCCAACTTCCTGACCAACTTCAAGGTGCTCAATTCCGAAATGGTGATCTGTCACCTGACGCCGGAAACCAAGCTCAAATTCGAGATCACCATCGGCAAGGGACGCGGCTATGTCCCCGCCGAGGAGAACCAGCCTGCCGAAGCCGAGTTCGGACTGCTGGCCATCGACTCGATCCACACCCCGATCAAGAATGTCAAGTACCTGATCGAGAACTACCGCGTCGAGCAGAAGACCGACTACGAAAAGCTCAACCTCGAGATCACCACCGACGGGTCGATCCACCCGAAAGAGGCGCTCAAAGAGGCGGCCAGGATACTCATCCATCACTTCATGCTCTTCTCCGACGAGAAGATCACGCTCAACATGGAGGAGACCGCTTCGAGCGAGGAGTTCGACGAGGATGTGCTGCACATGCGCCAGTTGCTCAAGACCAAGCTCACCGATCAGGACCTGTCCGTTCGCGCGCTCAACTGCCTGAAAGCAGCCGAAGTAGAGACCGTCGGCGACCTCGTCAGGTTCAACCGTCAGGACCTGCTGAAATTCCGCAACTTCGGCAAAAAGTCCCTCACCGAACTCGACGAACTGCTCACATCGCTGAACCTTCACTTCGGTATGGACGTCGTGCCGTACAAGTTGGACAAGGATTAGCCGTGTCGGCGTGGCGGCCGCGGCTGGATTCCGCCAGGTGGGGCGAGTGGATTTAGCGGTTACGCGGAGTTTTAGCGATGCAGCGAGCAACGTGGACTGGATTTAGCGAGGCGGCGAACGGGTTACGCAGGGCTATTCCGTGGTGTATAGAGCGGATTGTGCGTGGCTGCGACGGCCCCGCAATCTATAAAAGAAATAATTGCAAGTATGAGACACAATAAGAATTTCAATCATTTGGGGCGTCAGAGCGCTCACAGGAAGGCGTTGCTGGCCAATATGGCCACGTCGCTGATTTTGCACAAGAGGATCAGCACTACGATAGCGAAGGCCAAGGCGTTGAAGGGCTACGTCGAGCCGCTGGTAACCAGGTCGAAGGAGGATTCGACCCATTCGCGCCGTGTGGTGTTCAGCTATTTGAAGGATAAGCATGCGGTTTCGGAGCTCTTCCGCGAGGTCGCCCCGCGCATAGCCAACCGCCCGGGAGGCTATACCCGTATCCTGAAGACAGGGTTCCGCGTAGGGGACGCCGCCGACATGTGTATCATTGAGCTGGTCGACTTCAATGAGGGCTATTCGGCTTCGGCCCCTGCGACGACCAAGCCCAAGACCCGCCGCAGCCGTGGAGGCGGCGGTGCGAAGACACTCGAGGCAACCGTTGTCGCCGAAGATGCCGCCGTCGAGGGCGGAGAGAGCGCCGCAGAGGCTGCTCCCGCAGCAGACAGGAAGGCTCCGGCCAAAGCCGCCCAGCCGAAGGCTCCCGCGAAGGTCGCGATGCCCAAAGGGGCTCCAAAGGCCGCTCCGGCCAAGTCGACCCACACCAAGAAAGGGTAGAGTAGCGCCTATAAGAACTGCGGGCATTGTCCAAGACAATGCCCGCAGTTTCGTATACCGGCAGAGGCTACTCAACGTCATGCAAGCCTGTTTCGTTATTTTCGCCCTTGCAAGAGGCCTTAATCCCGAAACAGGTTATTAAGAGGTGGCAGCCTGTTTTTGGGGATTGCTTCGCTCCGCTTGCAATGTCATAGACGATTACTTGGGGCTCCGGCCCTTGCAATGACGTGTGGATGCTTGCGATGACAAAAGCTAAACAGGATTACTCCGCTCTGTTCGCAAGTTCACAATGACGGGAGAATTTCGGGATCGCTTCCAGCGTTGCAAACTTGCGGTCGCAAGACGGTGAGGCGCACTTTCGTCATAGCGAGGGCTTTAATCACGGAACAGGTCATTAAGAGGTGGCAGCCTGTTTTTTGGATTGCTTCGCTCTGCTTGCAATGTCATAGACGATTGCTTGAGGCTCCGGCCCTCGCAATGACGTGTGGATGCTTGCGATGACGAAAGCTAAACAGGATTATTCCGCTCTGTTCGCAAGTTCACAATGACGCAGAGGGGCTCGCAAATCCGGCAGGCAGGGACAATGTTATTCCTGTTTGCAATGACGGGGAAATTTCGGGATTGCTTCCAGCGTTGCAAACTTGCGGTCGCAAGACGGCGAGGCGCACTCTTTATGATTTTTTGTCATTGCTTCCAAGTTTCGCGAACTTGCAAGCGTAATGACGGTTGTATCTTATGCAGGTTGATTTCCTGCCCGCGGACGGGGAGCATGTCGCGAACCTTCGGGTGAGCGGCATCTCTCCGCATCGGACGGCTGCGGGCCTCGCAGAGGCCTCTTTACTGCTGGCCTAAAAGCGAATCAATCCGGAACATCTGTTCCGGATTGATTCATTCGTTTCACCCGCTTGCAGTGACGGAAACGGCCTCCTGCCTCCTGCTTCCGGTGCAATGACCTCTGGATGCTTGCAATGACAAAAACTAACCCAAAGTCGCTTCGCTCGCAAGCGTAAGTTCGCAAGCGCAAACTCGCAATGATGCATGGAGAACTCGCAAATCCGGACGGCAGAGGCAATGTTACTCTACGTATTCCACATTTCCGGCGGCGTTGGCCTTGAAATCGAACTCGTAGTAGTTGGTCACCGTTGACAGGCGGCCGTTCTTGGTGCTGAGTTCGGAGCCGGCCTTGCTCTCAATGGCGAATTTGTGGACTATTTTTGCCGGATCGCCGCTGAGCTCGATGAAGTAGCGGGAAATGCCGTCGAGTTTGAGATCTGTTTTCTCCTCCATGTCGTCCTCCATTTCGTCAAGCATCGCGACAGCTTTGGCAATGTTGGAGGCAATCTGCGAGAAGTCGATCTCGGAGAGTTTGACCCCGCCTTCGGCCTGACGCCTCTTGATAATTGTAGTGACGCTGCCAGGGCTCTTGCGCGGGTCCTGATTGCCCGACAACGGCACCGACCACTCTTCCAGCTCCGTGCCATTCGGGGCGATGTAGGTGACGGACGACATGTCGGCGTTGACCGAGAAGTCGCCGATGGTCAGCAGGTCGAGCTCGTAGATCACCGCCTCGGGGCTGATGTGTTTTTCGAGGGCGGCGCGCAGATACTTGTCCACCGACTCCTGTTTGGTCAGGTCGACGCCCATCAGTCCACCGCACGAAGCGAGCGCAAGGGCCGAAACTGCAACAGCAATGTTAAGGATACGTTTCATGGTAAATTTGGTTTAAGTTGGTTGGTATTAGTTGCTTGCAATCAGTTGTATGTCGCCGTCCGGCTGCTGTGCGGCGCGACGGTTCAAATTTTTGGCAAATATATGAATAATATTGCGAAATTTATTATCTTGTCAACATCGAATCGGCACAATAATCATCGTGCACGGGAAATAGTTACCTTTGCGCAGACGGCGTTTTCGGCAGGCATGTTGTACTGCTATCCCTCAAAACCCGACAATCCCGCATC
>JAIRQC010000041.1 GCA_031256675.1 Rikenellaceae bacterium | reverse complement strand
CGAACAGCGGCATTCCGTCGGCGAGCGCGCAGCCCGGAGCGTAGACGACCTCCGCCCTGGGAAACTTGCGCCGGATACCTTCGAGAGCCGTAACGACATACGACGGGAAGCCGTTGTAGTTGCCCAGCTGCATTTCGGGGCTGTCGGCGTTGGGGCCTATGACGGCGATACGCCTGATCTTCCTGTCGAGGGGCAGCTGTCCCTCGTTGCGCAGCAGCACCATCGACTTGCGGGCGGTTTCAAGCGAAAGGGTCCTGTGTTTGGGCGAATCCACCACGTCGAGCGAAATCCCGTCGTAGGGCGTGCCCTGCGGAGCGTGCAGGCCGAGCCTGAGCCGCGCCTCCATCAGCCGCACCACCGACCGGTCGACCTCGCGCTCCTCGATCAACCCGTCGCGCACGGCAGAGAGCAACTCTTCGTATGCGTTGCCGCAGCAGAGGTCGGTGCCGCCGCGGATGCCGAGTACGGAGGCTTCGGCGGCGGTCTTGACAAGTTCGTGCGCCTTGCGGTGATAGACGTCCTCTATGGCCCCGCAGTCCGAAACTATATAGCCTCGGAAGCCCCATTTGTTGCGCAGCAGGTCGTCGAGGAACGGGCTGCCGCAGCACGCTTCGCCCTCGTAGCGGTTGTAGGCGCACATGATCGACCACACTCCGCCCTGTTCGATCGCCTTGCGGAAGTGCGGGGTGTAGGTTTCGTAGAAATCGCGCGGCGAGGTGCGGGCGTCAAAGCTGTGGCGGCCCTGTTCGGGCCCGCTGTGGACGACGAAATGTTTGGCCGTGGCAACGGTTTTGAAGTAGTTCGGGTCGTCGCCCTGCAAACCCTTTATGAAGCCTGTGGCCAGTTCGCCGGTCAGGTAGGGATCCTCGCCGTAGGTCTCCATGCCGCGTCCCCAGCGCGGGTCGCGAAAAATGTTGATGTTGGGGGTCCAGAAGGTCAATCCCTGATAGATGTTGCGCTGGCCCCGTGCGGAAAAATCGTTGTACTTGGCCCGCGCCTCGTCCGAGATGGTCTCTCCCACGCGGTGCATCAGTTCGCGGTCGAACGCGGCGGCCATACCTATGGCCTGAGGGAATACCGTCGCCAGTCCCGCGCGGGCCACGCCGTGCAGGCACTCGTTCCACCAGTTATACTTCGGCACATCCAGCCGTTCAATGGCCGGAGCGTCGAAGCAGAGCTGCAGCACCTTCTCTTCGAGCTCCATTTTCGCCACAAGTTCCACGGCCTGTCCGTGAAAATCGGGTTGTCCTGCCGTCGGAGCGGCGGCGAGAGTTCGGCAGGCGGCCACTGCCGCCGCGCACATAACGAGTAATGTTCTCATCAATTCTGAATTTGTTTATTCTACGCTCCCGTGTTTTGGTTATCTTCGGGGCAAATATAAACAAATTCTACCGTCCGTCCCAGTCCATCCTGTAATATTTATCGGGGCAACCGTCGGGCGGGCCCATGATAACATGCGGTTCGGCAGTGAAACAACAAAAATCTGCCTCGGCAGGGTGGCCTGGATATGGCGACCAGAAGCCGTGCACGCTGTTGCGCCACAGGGCTGCATAGGCCAGTTCGACAGGTTCGTCGGGGTAGCCTTTGATAGCTTTCAGCAGGCGGCCGGTGAACCACAGAGGGTCGTCGAGGCCGTTCTGTCCCGTTTCGGACAGGGCTGCCACCTTGCCCATGGAACGGGCGTAGTCGGAGATGATCTTCAGTTTTCGGTGGGCCTTTTCGCGGTCGGGCTCCTCGAAGCGGAAGTCATGGTAGTTGTCCGTAGCGATTATGTCTACCCACTCGTCGCCCGGATAACGTTCGAGGTACTCCTCTATGCTGTTGTAGCCACAGTCCGGCGAAAATGCGTACAGGAAATTGTGCACGCCGCACCGATCTCGCAGGTAGCTCACCGTGAAACGATAGAGCTGTTTGAACTCTTCGGCGGAGCAGTGACGGCGGCCCCACCAAAACCAGTTGCCGTCCATCTCGTGCCACGGGCGGAATATGACGGGCGTCTGCTCGCCGTTCCTGTCGACGAGCGTGCGGTTGTAGGCGGCTATTTTGTCGAGCATCGCAGTAAACCCGGCGTGGTGCGTGCCGCCCGGAAGTATCCGCTCAACCACGCGCACAGTGGTGTCGTAGAAACTGCCGCCGGTGACGGGGTTCATAAAGTGCCAGCAGAAAGAGTTGACCCCGCCGTCGAAGAATGCCCCCAGTGCGAGGCGGCGGATGCGGTCGCTCTCCTTCCGAAATGGAACGTCGTCGGGACGGGCAATGTTCATGAAGTCCCAGCTGAAAAAGGCGGCCCTGCGACCCGAAACAGTCTCGAAATCGCTGCGAGCGCCGTCGCCGTCCTGCCACCCGTAGCCCGACAGGGTAACGTCCTGCCCGCCGAAGAGGAAGCGTCCGCCCGATGCGATCTTGTGCAGGCTGGCGTATAGCGATTTGGTGGAGTATGTGGCCGACGTATCGACCAGAGGATAGGGATACCACCATTTCCGTGGCGCGGATGCGGTTTCGTCTGCGGGGACGTTCCATGTGCCGTCGACGGTTGAGGGTTGTTTCGACAGGTTTTTCGTCGCGCGACCGTCGACGGCGACCGTGTATGAGGTTATGTCCTTGCTGTCGAGAGGTTTTTCCACAAGAAGCAGGGCCTCCGTGGAGGCGAGCGTGCGGGGCGGGATGCAGCTGTTCTGCGGCGTTGCGGCCTGCGCATCAAGGCAGGCCGCAACGAGCAGTGCGGTAATGAGAGCGGTCGGTTTCAAAATATCAGATGTTTTTTGCGGTACAAATCGCGGAACTCGCGGGGCGAGCGCCCCTTCTTTTTGCGAAATATGCGGTTGAAGTTGGATATGTTGTTGTAGCCGCACTCGTAGCATATCTCGGCAATGCTTTTGTTGGAATCAATCAGCAGGCGCGTCACATGGCCCATGCGAATGTCGGCCAGGTAGTCCGTGAAACTCTTTCCTGCGTGCCGGGCGAAGAAGCGGCTGAAAGCCACCCCGTTCATGTTGACCATCGAGGCTACGTCGGCCAGCTTGATGTCCGAGGCGTAACGCTGTTTGAGATAGTTGTCCACCGTCATGACACGACGGCTCAGGATGTTTTGTTCGTAGCTTCGGGCAAAGGAGGAGCTGGCCAGCGTGCGCATGTCCTTCGACACGGAGAGTTCGTAGAGCAGCGACAGAAAGTTGATCACCGAATAGAACCCGAAACTCTCGCTTGTGAGCGAGTTGAGCAGGTAGCGCAGTTTGAGTATCGTCGGCAGGGCGAAAACCACCCCCTTGCCTCCGCTGTCGAGCATTTTGCGGATCGACATGAACTGGTTTTTGTTGAGCAGCGCGCCTTTGAGCCAGTCGCCCGAGAACTGGACGGTTATCTCGCGGATGTCGCCCGAGGTGCAGTTGTGGGTTTCCCATGCGTGCTCGAGGTTCTCGCCCGAGATCAGCGCCAGGTCGTAATCGCCGATCTCCTCCACCGAATCGCCAACTATGCGGCGCGCCCCTGCGCCGTTCTCCACATAGTTGATCTCGTATTCGGCGTGGCAGTGGAGGGGAAAGGTAAACTCGCTCTTGCGTCGCTCGATGACATAGAAACAGTCGCTCTCCGAGAGTGGCGACAGTTCGTGAAACGCGGTTGGTTTGCAGTATTTCATCGCAGTCGGTCGATTATTTCGAGGCACATTCGTCCGTTGTGGTACGGGCACTTCCAGGGGCCGGCCTTGTCGTCGGTCGTGTTGATGCTTCCGTCGCCGCGGACGCTCCAGAACCATTCGCCGCGCCGCCTGTCGATCAGATGCGCCTTTATGTACTCCCACGCGCCGACGGCACGCTGCAAGGCCTCCGTGTCGCCGAAATGCTGCCACAGGTTGAAGTACCCTGCTACCGTTTCGGCCTGCACCCACCAGTGACGGTCGAGGTCCGTGCGGCCCGCGGCGCGATCGAACTCGTAAGCCATGCCGCCGTCGGACTGCAGCCCCTCGACGGCGGCTGCGGCGATCCTTTTGACGAGCGATTCTGCCGAAGCGAGCAACTCGTCGTCGCCCGATACAAACGCCGCCTCGTGCAACAGCCACGACGCTTCTATGTCGTGACCGTAGGAGACCGTGTCGCCGTGCCGTTGCCATCCGTCGTCGAAAAACAGCCCCAGATGACCGTCCGTGCCGACGATCTTCTCGGCGAAAATGGCCAATAACTCGCGTATGCGCCGGCCAAGCAGTTCGTTGGGCCACACGCGGTAGAGATTGACATACGGCTCTATTATATGCAGATGGGTGTTCATCGTCTTGCTCAGGTTGGCGTCCCTGTCGCTCAGCCGCATGTCGCTCAATGGCTGCCATGCACGGTCGAGGGCCTCCGTGTAGCCGCCGTTCCGTGCGTCGCGGGCGTGCTGCTCGACAAGCCGGAACAGCCCGACGGCCGCATCGAGGGCCTCGCCGTCGCCCGTAGCGCGGTGATACTCGCTCAGACCGTAAATGGCAAAGCCTTGCGCGTACATCTGCTTTCTGGTCTCCATCGGCGCGCCGCGGTGGTCGAGCAGCCAGTATACTCCGCCGTACCGGCGATCAATGAAATGCTCCAGGAGGTAATCGCGGGCGCGGGCGGCTGCCGCAAGATACTCCCCGTTGCCCGACACGCGGCAGGCCGCCGAGAATGTCCACAGTATCCTCGCGTTGAGCACCACGCCCTTTGGGGCTTCGGGATGCAGTTCGCCCCGACCGTCCATGCGCCCGTAGAAGCCGCCGTGCTCCGGATCGGCCATTCTCTCCCAGAACGGCAGGACGTCATTGTGAAGTTCGTCGGTCAACTCCTGTTTGAACCTGTCTAAGTCCATGTCATTGTCCGTTTTGCGCCGCACGGCGTCGTTCCAGTTCTGCCGCCACTTCGCGCACACGTTTCTCGCCAAGCGGATAAAGGCTGATGAAGATCACCGACAGGGCCGTGCCCATCGCCGGCAGCCAGCTAAGCATCATGCGTATGCCATGTATTGCCCCCTCGCCCTGCACCTGATTGGCCTCGAAGCCGTAGAAGCCCAGCAGCCAGCCGGTAATGGCCCCTCCCAAAGCCCAGCCCAGCTTTTGCGACATGGACGAAGAGGAGAAGATCAGCCCCGTCGCCCGTCGTCCGGTGCGCAGTTCGGAGTGGTCGGCTATGTCGGCGTACATGCTCCACAGCAGCGGGAAGATGCTGCCGGCACACATGCTGATAAGTATCTGGAACAGGAATATGAGCGTCATCTGGTCGGGCGTAAAGCTGTAAAATACCGCGCTCAACACGGTCGCTATGGCCATTGCGCCGATGTAAACGCCCTTTTTGCCGATTTTTGCCGACAGCGGGGCCGACAGCGCCACGCCGACCATGTTGGCCGCCTGGCCGACGATCAGGTAGAGCGAAGACCATGTCACAAGCCAGCCGCCGATCCTGACCGATTCGGTTTGCAGGACGTAGTATTTGAAATAATAGATTGTCGCTCCGTCGCGTATCGAGTTGAACAGCAGCGCCGCCACCCCTGCACCGAGCAGTATCCACCACGGGCCGTTGCGCAGCAGGTCGTGCACGTCGTCGCGCACCCTGTTCTTCTTCTGTTCGATCTGCGCCACCCGTTCGCGCGTTCCGGCAAAACAGAGGAGGAACAACGTGGCGCATATCGTCCCTATCACCGCTATGGTCATCACCCAGCCTCTCGCAGGCGACGGCGCGGGGCCGATATTCGTGAATATCTCGACCAGCGGCTCGACCAGCGCAAGCGAGATGAAACTGCCTGCGTAGGCGAAGAACATGCGGTAGGACGAGAGCTGGTTGCGATCTTTCGGGTCGGGCGACATAACCCCAAGCAGCGAGGCGTAGGGCACGTTGACCAGCGAGTAGACAAGCATCATCAGCGAATAGACAACGTAGGCGTAGACCAGCTTGCCTCCGTCCGAAAAGTCGGGCACGATGAATGTCAGCGCCCCGATCACCGCGAACGGGACGGCACCGAACAGTATGTATGGGCGAAACTTGCCCCAGCGCGTCAGGGTGCGGTCGGACAGCACGCCTATCACCGGATCGGCTGCCGTATCCCAGATGCGGGTAACAAGGAACATCCACCCGACGACAGCAGGGGCAAGCCCGAAAACGTCGGTGTAGAAATAGAGCATGTACATGCCGAATATCTTCCAGAACATCGACGACGACATGTCCCCCAGCCCGTAGGCAACCTTCTCACGAAACTTTATCATAACTTTTTGTTCTTGTCTATCAGCCGCCTGACCGCCTCCGCCGACAGTTCGGTGCGCAGGCCGTCGGGCGGGGTGTTGAGGCAGTAGTCCACCAGCGTGTCGACGGTCGATGTGGCAACGTGCATCCGCGTGTCGCTCGAGGCGTAGTAGATCAGCACGCGGCCGTCGTCGTCGGCAATCCAGCCGTTGGAGAAGAGCACGTTGCTCACGTCGCCCACCCGTTCGTCGTCCTGCGGGGCCATAAAGTAACCCCCTGGCGAGGCGATCACGCGCGAGGGATCGTCCGGCGAGGTCATGTACATGTAGAGCACGTAGCGCAGCCCCGCCGCGCAGCCCCGCACGCCGTGGGCCAGATGAAGCCACCCCGCCGGGGTTTTGATCGGGGCGGGCCCTTCGCCGTTCTTGAGCTCCTTGAAGGTGTGATAGCGGCGGCAATCAATGATCGTCTCTTCGGTTATGACGGCCCGCTCGATGTCGTCGACCAGCGCCCAGCCTATGCCGCCGCCGCTGCCCGCGTCGATAAATCCGTCCTGCGGGCGGGTATAAAGGGCATACCTGCCGTCGACGAACTCGGGATGGAGCACCACGTTGCGTTGCTGGCCATTGCTGCGCAGGTCGGGCAGTCGCTGCCAGTTCACCAGGTCGCGCGTGCGGGCTATGGCGGCGGTGGCGGTGGCTGCCGAAAGGTCGTCGGGGAGGGAGCGGTCCTTGCGTTCGGCGCAGAACAGGCCGTAGATCCAGCCGTCCTCGTGGGCCGTGAGCCGCATGTCGTAGATGTTCGTAGCCGGCTCGCCATATTCGGGCATCGCGACCGGATACTCCCAAAAGCGGAAGTTGTCAACGCCGTTCGGACTCTCGGCCACGGCAAAGAACGACTTGCGGTCGGCCCCCTCGACACGCGCCATGAGCAGATATTTGCCGCCGAACCTTATCGCGCCGGCATTGAACACCCCGCCAACGCCTATGCGCTCAAGCAGATGCGGATTGGCGGCAGGGTCGAGGTCGTAACGCCATTCGATTGGGGCGTGGGCCGCCGTAAGCACGGGATTGGCGTAGCGCGTCCACACGCCGTTGGTGGTTGCGGGACGGTTGGACTGTGCGAGAAACTCCCTGTGGGTTTCGGTCAGGGAGCGCAGCTTATCGTTGAAAGTCATGTCAGGTCATTTATAGAGGTTCACGTCGCGGCAGAAAAGCGTGCGCGGTGAGTTATAATATTTAATGAAATCGGCAGCCGAAGCCTGCCCCGGGTATGGGGCGTAGAAGTGGCCCTGACGGTCGTGTGCGTTGCGCCAGGCGAGAATGTATACCAGCGGGCGGTCGACGGTGGCGGGCAACAGCACATCCGTCCACCAGTCGGCCTGTGGAAGCCCTTCGAAGCCGATCTCGGTGATGGCGATGGGTTTGTCGTGTTTCCTGCCGAGAATTTCTAGCCCGTCGAGCGACCGCCTGAGCGCGGCCCCGTATTGCGTGGCGGGGCCGAAATGGTAGCTGTCGAAGCCCAGCAGGTCGACCACATCGTCGCCGGGGTAGTGCGAGTTGTAGCCCTCGACAAACCCCTCGTCGGCGTTGGGCGAGTAGGCCCACAGCAGGTGGTCGGCCCCGAAGCGGAGGAGCTCCTCCCGCGTCATGCGCCACAGTCGGCGGTACTCCCCGTCGGTGCGGTGGCCTGCGCCCCACCAGAACCAGCCGCCGGTGTTCTCGTGCCACGGTCGGAACAGCACGGGGATCTTGCGCCCGTTCACGTCCGTGAGCGAATTGAGGAACGCGGCTACCCTGTCGAGCCACGTGAGAAACAGCTCGTGACGCTCGCCGCCGGGCAGGACGGAGGCCACCGCGCCGCTTCCGGCGTCCCATGCGTCGCCGCCGGTGAGCGGATTGTCGGCGTGCCAACTGATCGCGACCATGCCGCCGCGACGGTGCTGGGCGATTATCTCGCGACGCATAAGGTCGAACGGCGCCCCGTCGATGTTTTTCTCCGAGCCGTGCTCGATGCGGCCCAGATCGAAGCCGATGACGGCGGGATAGTCGCCGCAAACCTCCTTAACGTCGCTGCGCCCCGGCTCGCCGAACCAGCCCACGCCGTAAGCCGTGTCGTCCTGGTGGCCGAACATCGTCCCCTGCAATGGCGTTTTGCGCAGCATGTCGAGCAACCCTGCCGCTTCGGGGCTTCTCGTCCGTGCGCCAGCGCCGGACAGGGCGGCGTAGCGGCTTATCAGGCCGATGGTAGTCGTGTCCGTGGCAAAGACCGAGTTTAATCCCTGCTCCTCCTGCGCCGGGTCGCCGACATAGTCGTCGCCCTTTTGCCAGAAGGTATGCGAGGGTTGTGCGAAGCCGCCCCACGCCCAGAAGTTGCATCCGGCAAGGCTGCCATTGCCGATCATCTCGAACACCGCCTCGTAATAGGCGTCGCGGCACAGGGTCGGACTTTTGCGGTCGAAGGAGTAGCCGTCGCGCGGAAAGCCGAACTCCTCCATCACCAGCGGTTTGCCATGTTTGCGGGCAACGGCGGCGTGAGTGTCGACGTATGCCCTGGTGTTGGCAATGGCTTGGGGCAGCTCGTCGGTCATGGATCCTTTGTGTATCCAGCCCCAGTTGTTGGGCCAGACATGGATGGTCATGTAGTCGACAGCGGGGCAGGCGTGGAGCCGCTCCCAGAGGTCGACGTCCCCCTCGCAGCCCGCCATGCCCTCGCTGCCGGTGGAGACCATGTGGTTGGGGTCGACGGATTTGACAAGCGCGGCTACATGGCCGATCCACTCGGCAAAACGCTCCTTATTTTCGTCCGAGAAGGCCCGCGGCTCGTTGGCTATCTGCCACGAGAAGATGGCCGGATCGTCGCGATATGCCTTGCCGGTATAGCGGTTGGTTCGCGAGACTATATAACGCACATGGTTGTCGAACAGCGTTTTGCAGCTGTCGGCAGCCTCAGCCGCCTGATACTGTTTCACGTACTCCATGTATGCGTTCCAGCCGTCCACGCCTGGAATGGGGTATTTGCCGCGTCCCGTCCACCACAGATACTGGCAGTAGCCGCCGCTCCACTCCCACGAATTGTTCAGGTAGAGCACGGCATACATTCCGCGTTTGCCGAGTTCGGACATCAGCCAGTCGAGCCCGTCAAGCAGCTCGTCGTTATACACGTCCGGCGCGGTCTGCAACACCGGCACGACTTTCGAGTGCACCTCGTCGCCGTCGGCCCCGACCAGCACGCGCAGGTTGTCGACGCCCGCGGTCTGCATCAGGTCGAGTTCGCGGGCAAGTCTTTCCCTGTCGCCACCCTCGCCCTGCGAGCCGAGAATAGCCCCGTACCAGAAATTCGTACCGACATAGCTGTACGGTTTGCCATAGGGCGTAACAAAAAGACCGTCTTTGACGCGGACAAAGCCGCCGCCAGCCGCCTGCGCTACGCCGGTCAGCGCCGTCATGCATAGAAATACAAGCAATTTCTTCATCGTTTATTCATGTTGTCCGTTACCTCCGTGCAATTCCTGAGTTCCACCGCAGGCAGGCCTGGATTCGATGGCGAGGCTGTCCCTTCGGCGTTCAGGATGGACAGTCCTCGGGTATTGATGGCCGTAACGGCATTCGTATACCACGGTTTGTCGATGGCCCTGTCCCAACTCATTGTGCCGCCGTCGAAGCTCACGCCCGAGGCTCCCTCGACGAGTACTATCGGTATGTCCGAGGCATAGAACGACCTGCCGGGCACGGTGTTGGGCCGCATGTCGATGTTGCCGCCCGCCGTGTCGTCCATCGCGCTTTTGCGCAGCAGGAAGTCGAAGTTGGTGAAGCGGACATTCTCCACGGCGCTTTCGTCGGTGGACAGCAGCACGATGGCGTTTTCGGCAACGGTAGAGATGTTGTTGAAAAAGATGTTGCGAATAATACCCAGTTTGCTGTCGGGCACCCCTCGCATTGCCGAGATGCGGATCGGCTCGCCGTTGCCCCACCAGTCGCCGGTGTGGAGGCGCGTTTCGATGCGGATGTTGTTGAAAAACACGTTCTCGATACCGCCGCTGTCGCGCACGTTGAAGTTGACGCCGGCGTTCGAATCCCATATTACGATGTTGTTGAACATGTAGTTCGACATGGGGTTCTGATCCCAGCCGCCGATGCGGATGGCGCTCGAGCGCGAACGCAGAATACAGTTGCTTACGTTGATGTTCGTCGAAGGACGGCGGATGCGCTTGAATCCCGGGTTGCCGAAATGCCAGTCGTAACCGGCCAGCACGATGGCGTCGTCGCCGCACGAGAAACAGCAGTCCGAGATGTTGACGTTCGACGAAGAGATAACGTCCAGCCCGTCGCTGTTGGGAATCAGCAGGTTGTTGTCGATTTTCAGCCCCGTGGCCCGCACGCGGTCGCAGTGCACCACGAGGAATGTCCAGTATGGGGCGTCGACGCAAGCGAAATCGGCGAGCGTCACGTCGGTGCAGTTGCTGAAAATCACCATTTGATGAAACCGCTCCTTCGGTTCGAGCGGGCCGTCGCCCACGCCGTCAGTCACCCTGCGGAAGTCGTTGCCCTGGCGCAGCAGTTTGCGGTCGTCGGCCCCGACGACCTTTGCCCGACCGGCCTGCATAAATTCCATGCCCTGCCCGAAGATCGTTCCGTGGCCGGTGATAGCCACATCGTGGGCCTCCTCGGTGTAGAACACTCCGGCAAGCTCGCTGTTATGGCGTTGGTACTGACCAAGATCGGTCGTAGCCACGAGGCGCGCGCCACGCTCGAAGCGAAACTCCACCCCCGAGCGCAGGTTGAGCGTCCCGACGAGATAGTCGCCCTTCGGCAGCGCAACCACTCCTCCGCCCTCCGAGGCACACCTGTCTATGGCCTTTTGAATGGCTTTGGTGGCGAGCGTCCTGCCGTCGGCTTTGGCCCCAAAATCCACGGGGTTGAAGCTCGCCGATGCAATGCGGCAACAGGCGAACGCCATGATGGCAGGAATAAATATTACGGCTTTTTTCATTTTTCAAATTTATTTTATGGCGACAATCCGTCTCGGGGGCGCAATGACGATATGGCCCTTCGGCCCCGATTGCGCTCCGCCCGGGGCGACATATATTTCAACCCCTGATTCGCATAATGTCACAGTACAGTAACGGCCCCCTTTATTTCGGCGGCCGTTACCGCATGTTGGACAGCGCAGCCTTATGCCGCTGTACCGAATTATTTCCTCTCGAAACGGATGTTGTCGATGGCGCAGTTGATGAAGCCGGCCTCCGACCCTTGAAGGATAAGCCGGAAGTTGTCGGTGACAATGCCGCCGGGGTTGCCTCCTGTCAGAAGGCCGGTTTCGGCATCCACGGTGACGGTTCTCCACCGGTTGAGAGGAAATGTCGGCTCGTTGCCCCACCAGAAGCAGCATTCAGGACTGAGGGCGGCAGTGAACTCGAAGCGCAGGCTTTTGGCAACCAGCTCCGAACCCGCCCATGCCTCGAACTTAATCACATAATTGCTTCGGGCGGTGTTGACGTCGGGAGGAATGGCTCCTGCAATCGGCACGTAATATACCAAGCTCCAGTCGTCGCCATTCCAGCCGCCGGGATAGTCGCCGTAAAACCTCACATATGTGCCGGAAACAGCCTCCGGCCCCACCATGTTTCCCGTGCCGTCATCTTCGGGGCCGTCCTGGAACTTTCCGAGGCTGCCCGGATACGGGGCCTGCGTATTTCCGTTGAGGTCGGCCATAAGCCATACGCCGTTGGCCGTGCCGGTGCGCCTGAATATTGTGGAGCTCGCCAGTGGCGAAGGCAATACCGGACTGCTCAGCGTTATCCGGCAGTTGTCGGGCACTCCGACAGGCACCCTGACCGTAATGGCGGTCTTGGTCATGCTCAGGATTTCACCCGGGACCGTGCCGAACATGATGACGCCATCGTCGGGATCTATATTATACAGGTCATAATAGTTGCCGGAGAATACCAGCTCCTTACCCGCATCGGCATACTCGCAATCAATGTTGAACTGAAGCTCCGGCAGGGTTACGACGAAAGGCACCGCGAGCTCCCTGCCTTGCCTGTCGCGCAGGGTGATCAGGTCGTCCCTGACAAGGGGTACCTGATAGGGAATGCGCAGATAGAGGGCGCCGTTGAGTGTAAAAGCGTCGTTCGGGATCGACAGTCCGATGTCATTGATATGGACCGTATCAACATTGTTGAGATTTTTGCCGACAAGTTTGATCAACTTTTCGAGGGGGGCCGCACTAATCGGGGCGTCGTAATCGGTTGGGTCGACCACCTTCGACACCTCCATCGGCCCGTCGGTCGTTTCGACCAGCCATGTGTCGCCCGCTTTGTCGCAGGCAAAAACCAGCGCCGCGAAAAATAGTAGCGCCACAGTGCGTAATGATTTGTCTTTCATGATCTTATTATTGTCTTTAAGTTAATGTTTGGGATTGACAGGCCCGCAGACAAAACAATACCACACGAAAGAACAGGGTGACTTTTGTGTCCCGCTTTTGACAAAGTAAAGACATATTTTTAATCCGGCCAAATATTTTTCGTACAATTTCCACAAAATATAATAAAAGTATCGAAAATGGTTTTTAGAATACTATTTATATGGTTTCAGGAAGCATAATTTTGTTTCAGGATTGACAGCCTTAACGACAAAACATGCAGTGTAACCCCTTAGGGTTCGTTTAAGATTTCCCGTTTCCGTTCTTCGGGCATTTTTTTGGCTCACTTTGTTTCGCCTCCTTGTTGCGTGGAACATCGCCATGCGCTTCGTCGGCGGGGTAAAGAGGGCCGAAAAGTATCTCACGGACAGTTTCGACGGGAAAAGTTGAACAAACTCCTGTAATCTTTTTGATAATGATGACTTAAATACTACTAATCTGATGAAAAAATGTTTGTTATCCCTGCTGTTTGCCTTTGCCGCTATGTGGGGGTATTCACAGAGCAGGACTGTTACTGGTAATGTTGTCGACAAGGAGAACAACCAGCCGGTAGCAGATGCTACTGTTGTGGTTGTCGGCGCCCGACAAACCACGACAACAGACCCTCGCGGGCGCTTCTCAATCTCGGTTCCCGCATCGGCGAAACAGCTCACCGTCAACCATCTGGGTTATGAGTCCCTCACCGTGGATATTGCCCCCGAAATGACCATTGCCCTCGTCGCGTCCCAGAAAGCAATGGACGAGATCGTCATCTCCGGATACAAAATGGTAAAAAAGAGCGACCTGACCGGCTCTGTCGACATTCTGAACGCCGACGACAACTTCGCCGTCGGCAAGACCGACCTTCAGCAGGCAATGCAGGGCCGTCTGGCAGGGGTGAATGTCACCCGTCAGGACGGCGCGCCCGGCGGCGGCGTCAATGTGTCGATCCGTGGCACCAACTCGCTCTTCGGACGTACCGAGCCCCTTTACGTGATAGACGGCGTGCCCATGCTTCTCGATAATTCCTCGACGCTGAACAGCGGCAACGACGTGAACAAGGTCAATGCCCTTTCGTTTCTCGACCCCAAGGACATCGAAACGATGGAGATCCTCAAAGACGCCTCGTCGACAGCCATCTATGGTTCGCGGGGCGCCAACGGCGTGGTGCTCATCACCACCAAATCGGGAAAAGCGGGCGCGGGAGGCGACAGGGTCAGCCTCAACTACAACGTCTCGGTGGCGAGCGTCACCAACAAACTCCACATGCTCAGCAGCGCCGAATATGCGGAGTACGTTAATCAAACCAACATCAACACCAATATAATTAACAATCCGGGGTCGACGGCGATCTATCCTGGCGGGGCGCTCTATAACGGCACATACAGCGAAGCCGAGGATTACTACTACCCAACTCCGGCCGAATTTCAGCAAAGGTACGGCAACAACAACACCTACTGGCAGGATCAGATTTTCCGCACCGCCGTCAGCCATGACCTGAGCCTCGACTTCAGCGGCGGCGCCAAAGGCTTCGACTATGTGATCTCGGGCGGCATGACCAACCAGCAGGGGGTGGTCACGAACTCATCTTTCAAAAGGTACACTGGCAAGGCCAGCCTAAACCGCGATGTAAAGAGGTGGCTCAAGGTGGGTACAACCATCAACATATCGTATACGCTGGCCGACATGCTCAAAAATGCCACCAACAACCGCAATAATGGCGACGAGGGGGTGATACGTTCGGCGCTCTACTATCCGTCTACCTTTTTGGCCGACGACCCGAGAGTGCTGAACGAAGGGGTCAGCGCTCTGACAACCAACCCGCTCTTTTACACCACTCCGCTCAACCTGACGAAAGGCTTCAACGCATACACGTCCAACTATGCCAACGTCACACTCATGCAGGGGCTTGTATTGCGTACCGTACTCGGTTTTAGCAGCGCCGTCAACGAACAGAACCAGTACTATGGCCGCAAAACATGGGAGGGCCGCGATCCGGTCAACGGACGCGCCCTGCGTGGCAGCAATACATGGGAGTCGCTGGTATGGGACAACATGCTGATGTTCAACCGCGACTTTGGCAAGCACAACGTCAGCGCCACCATTGCCTCGTCGTGGGAAGACTCATGGTCTTACTGGGAGAATGCCAGCTACAAGAATTTCGCATCGGATTACAGCCAGGGATGGATACTGGACGGCGCTGAGGCGATCTCGTCCGCTTCCAACGCATGGGAAAGCCAGCTACTGTCTGGTATTTTTCGCGGGGCATACAATTACGACAACAAATACTTCGCCACCCTTACCGGCAGGCTCGATTCGTCGAGCAAGTTCCAGAAAGGGCGTCGCACAGGCTTCTTCCCTTCGGTGGGCCTGGGCTATACGGTCAGCCGCGAGGAGTTTATGCATCCGTTGCGGAGCATCGTCAATAACCTCAAACTCCGTTTCAGCGTCGGCAATACCGGCAATCAGGCTATCGACACCTACGCCACATGGGCGCTGGTCAACAATGCCAACTATCCATTCGGAAACTCCGTGGGCACGGGTTATGCCCCCGACCCCTATTATGCAGGCAATCCGTACCTGAAATGGGAGGCCACCACCCAGATCGACGCAGGCGTCGACGTCAGCATCTTCAAGAGGGTGGAGCTGACCGTCGATTTCTATCACAAGGTCACAAAAGACATGCTGCAACGTCGCGAGGCGGGCGCAAGTAGCGGCCTGGCCACGATATGGAGCAACATAGGGTCGGTGCGAAACCGTGGTATCGAAGCGACTGTCAACGCCAATATCCTTAACAACCGCAACGGCCTCAAATGGAGCGTCGGTGGCAGTTTTTCCGCCAACCAGAACAAAATACTCGAGCTGGGTTTCGGCGACTTCTTCCCCAGCGTGTTGTGGAACGCCTTTACACCGGTGATAAATGCCGAAGGACGCCCCATCGGCCAGTTCTACGGCTACATTACCGACGGCGTGTGGAAATCGTATGACGAGGTTGTGAACAGCGCGCAGTTCCAAAAACAATACCCGGGCTACGTTGCCGGTTCGGATCCCGCCACAGAACTTCTTATCAAGCAGAAATGGATCGGCGAGTTCCGCTATGTGGACCATGACGGCGACGGCGAGATCTCGGCAAAAGACCAGGTCTATCTGGGCACATCCAACCCAAAATTCACCTACGGGTTCAATACCTCGTTAAGCTACAAGGGTTTCGACCTCCAAATCCTTTTTCAGGGGGTATTCGGCAACAAACTCTACAACCAGCCCTCGATGAGCTTCTACAATTTCGACGGCAACCGCAACATGCCGGTGGAGTATATCAAAAGATCGTGGTCGCCCGAAAATCCCGACGGCTATGCGCCGAAATTCTATCAGGATTTTGCACGCACGCTCCGTGTGAACCAGCTGTACATCGAGGACGGGTCGTACCTGAAACTGCGCTCTGTTACCCTCGGTTACACACTGCCAAAGTTTTACGGCGTTAACAACCTGAGGGTTTACGTGTCTGGCAACAACTTGCTGACATTTACCAAATACAGCGGTTTCGACCCTGAGGTCAACTCGTTCGACTCATACGGCAGCAGTTCCGCATTCCGAGGCATAGACGGCGGCGGCTATCCTCAGGCAAGGTCGTTCATTTTTGGAGTAAACTTAAATTTTTAATCACGTTACGGAGATGAAAAAGATAATTATATCGCTGTTTGCCCCTGTTGCCGCACTATTCGCCTCGTGCAGCCTCGACGAACATCCCAAAAACCTGAGCACCGGCGCATTGACCGAACTGGCCGACGGCCCCGAACAGCTCGTTACGGGCATTTACAGCATCTGCTGGAGCTCGTACATGATGAAAAAGACCTACCTGGAGTGGCTGGACTACGACTGCGACCTGATCGCAGGCCCGAGTTGGGCCATCTCAGGGGCAGGGCAGGGCAACGTAACCACCCACTGGGGATACAACGGCGACTCCGACCTCTTTACGGCGTTCTACCGCCTCATTTACCGCTGTAACTACGCCCAGTATTTCTTTGAATCTTTTGCCGACCTGGGCAATCCCCGATTGAAACAGCTCTACGGGGAGATATTCTTCATGCGCGCATGGGCCTATTTCCATCTGGTGCGAATGTACGGGCCTGTGCCCCTGCGCCTCAGCGCAGCCCCTACTCCTGACTGCCCACGCTCGCCGGTAGGCGATATCTACGCACGGATAGAGGCTGATCTGCAAGCGTCGTTCAGCCATTTGCAGGACGGCGCCCCGGGCGGATGGGGCCACGCCAACCTGACCGCAGCCCAGATCCTCCTCGCCCGCGTCTACTGCACAATGGCTTCGGGCAAGCTGGCCGGATCGCACGTCCAGATGTATGCCAACATTTGCAACCAGACAGGGGCCAACAGCGATCCTGATCCCATTGCCAACGGCAACGCAACACTGACCTGGACGCAGTTCACTACCAAGCCTGTGATGGGCTCGCTCATGCTAATCGACGGCTACTACGATTTCGATGCGGACGACCTTTACGGCAAGGCCCGCGACCTGTGCGACGAGGTCATCGGTCGCCGTGGCCAGAGTTTCGACATGCTCGCCGACTGGGGCGCGCAGTGGGGGTCGGAAAATTTCCGCAACAAGGAGTTTGTCTGGGGCATCGCATGCTACGACAAGGAGGACTTCCGCACCGAGGGCAGCCCATATTACACCGTCCCCTCGTCATGGGGCGGCGGGTGTACCATCAGCCTCTCGGACGCCTGCTGGAGCATGTACAACTGGGACAACACCCCTGGCGCAATCAACGACGACCGTGCCGTGAAGGGCATATGGCACTATATCAAGTGTGGCCATGTGCAGGGGGACGACCTGATCGGCAAGCAATGGTACCGTTTCCCCAGTGGCGCCATGCAATACAGCACCGCCCCAGACAATCTGGGCGATGTGAAGGACATGACCCGCGACCTTACGGGCTGGTATCGCGGCGGAGCATGGAGCACGAAATGGTACTGGGGCAAACTGTCGGACCCGACGCCCGTCTCCAAACTGTTAGAAAACAAAATGGCATTCGACATCGTGCTGATCCGTTTCTGTGAAGCCTACCTGCTGCGTGCCGAGGCAAAATGCGAATTGAACGACCTTTCCGGAGCGTTGGCCGACCTGAACGAGGTGCGCACTCGCGCCCATGCCCGTCCTATCACCGCCACCGGTCAGGTGGAGTTGCGCAGCCGTATCTTCGAGGAGCGTGCATTGGAGTTCGTGACCGAGTACATGCGCAAGTTCGACCTGTTGCGTTGGGGCATGTACCTCAACGTGATGAACGCCTCGCTGATGCATCTCGCCCCGGACGGCACCTCCGGACGCACTATGGTACGCGAGGAGAGAAGCGTGCTCTTCCCACTGCCTACCAGCGAGGTCAATCAGAACAAACTTATCTACGGCGAGAACAATCCAGGCTGGTAGCGTCGCCGCATCTGATCTCTTTGCATCCTGACCCGTGCCGACGTCTCCGTGGCGTACCTGCACGGTCAGGATGTTCTTTTGCCGGAGTTGCCCCGTTTACCTCCTGCAGCGTCAATAGGAGCAAAAACAAGGTTTCCCGTCTGGCAGACAGCGGAATAAAATGATTGCTACATTCGACAGGAATATTCCTTACATGCAAAATACACGAATATCAACATGAGTTTCGCGAAAATGTTCTGGTTGTCAGATAAGAATCTGAGGTTTATAGAAGTTTTTTAGAGAATAGGGAGTGTATGCTGTTTGATGTGAGGTTGCAGAAAGAAAAGATCTGTGCGGGATCGCTCGAATTGACAGATTTTTCAGCTGATTATTTATAGTTTCGATGAAACGCCCCGCTTTTGTATAAGTAGTTTGTTATATAATGGAACGATAAAGTTTCCCATGCTCTTTTTGATGTTGGTAATTCCTCTATTAGCCGCTGCAAGTCCATGTCATTTTTATCAGGTTGGTTGTTGGGGTGAAGGTGCCCGTGCACTTGGTCATCGCGGCAGCTCCCTTGACCGCTGCCGAGAACTGCACCGGCATGGCAGGGCATTCTTTGGACGGTTTGGGTGGAACAGGAGCCGTCGCTTGCCTAAGCGATTCGGGTGGTAAGCGGGAAAGCAGTGTCAGTAGCGGTTAAGATCGGGGTGCAAAATTGAAAAACAGGTATCAATAGATAAATAGCGATGCGACCTGCAGACGGAGGAGATTGTTGCAAAGCCCTCACTTGTCGTTGTTGTCCTTATGCCGTCAGCTGGCGGCTGATGCTTTATCTTTCGCAGCCTGTTCTGCCTCGCTTATCTCCTGCGGGCGGATGCGTTCCATGCATCGGCTTCGACCTGCGCTACGGTTGTATCCCGTGGCGACCCTCGTTCGGCCCGAACCATGCTTATCTCCTGCGAGCGCATCGCTGCCGTATTGCGTTCCGTTTCATCCAACAGCTCCTGTGCTGCCTCCACCGCTTGTTTGTCCCGCAAGCTCCGAGTAAAAAACATAAAAGACACCGAGTTTATTCAATTTCTTTACACGGCATTGTGTGGCTTTTCTTTATGGAAATTGGGGCATTGGCTTAGCATATTTTTGCAATAAATTTTGGTTAATTGAAAAAAATAATTTATTTTCACCAAAAGTTGTATTGTAAAAAAAGAAGGTAGTAAGCCAATGAAAACAGGTTAATTTTCATTAACTTTACGTCCGCTAATCGTTAGTGGCTGGTGTTGGCTCGTAGGGCTTTGCCATACGAGCCAATGACAAAATATAAGAAATTTTTTTCTTGGCGCAACGGGAGTCATTATCGTCTCTGCAGACGTTTACTTCGTTTCCGCCACTTCCGCCAAGTTCGATCCGATGGCAGATCTGCTCATGGCTAATGTAGAGGCATCGGCGCAATATGATATGGAGTAACGTGCCAGGTTGTCAAAATATATGCATTCCTGCTTATGCATATTATTGTGATATATATACTTCCACTGGTGCGAGATTTTGTTCACATTTCTGTAATTGGTGATGGCATACCGATTGACCCTGAGGAGCCATTTATGTTGATGCAGCCACTGGTTATCGGCGAATATATTATCGCCACGAACAGCAACTGGCCTGCACTATGTGTATTTAATATGGACGGCAAACTGCTCGGCTTGTTTTTCAATAACTGCATGGCAGGGCAGGCAACAAAGCATTGGGTAGCATGGCTGTTTCTTTCAATGCCGTGGACAGCACATTCTCTTATTGGGACATGGCAGCAGAATAAAAATCTGTTTTGTGACATTGCCAGCGTAAAGTGTCACATTTCGGATGAAACGATAGACCGTTTGGCGATATTATTATAATCTAAGAAGTTTCAACTGCCACGCCGATGCCTCCTTGTTCGCATGGGATTCAGGTACGAGCATCCATTTCGGTAACGTAGTTTCCATTTGGGCAACACTACCCCGAGGCAAAACATAAAGTTTCACGAAATCAGGTGAACAAAGACGTTAAATAGTTTTGTGTGC
>JAIRQC010000005.1 GCA_031256675.1 Rikenellaceae bacterium | reverse complement strand
AATGAATAAGAACAGTTTACGTCCGTTGGCCGGCGCTGGGCGAAGGGTTTATGTCGAGACTTACGGGTGCCAGATGAATGTCGGCGATACGGAGATAGTGGTCTCGGTCATGCAGGGGGATGGGTACCGGTATACGGATAATGCCGAGGAGGCGGATGTTATCCTTGTCAATACCTGCTCGGTGCGGGAGAATGCCGAGCAGCGGGTGTGGGGGCGGATCGCGGAACTGAAACGACTGCGACGTAAAGGGACGCTGGTGGGTGTTATCGGATGTATGGCCGAAAGGCTGAAAGAAGAGCTGCTGGAGAAGGGGGATGTGGATATTGTCGCGGGGCCGGACGCCTATCGCGATCTGCCGCGACTGGTGCGGAGCGCCAGCGAGGGCGGCGCCGGGATCAACGTTATGCTGTCGGGCGAGGAGACCTACGCCGAGATCGCTCCGGTGCGGCTCGACAAGGGGGGCGTGAGCGCATTTATCGCCATCATGCGTGGGTGTAACAATATGTGCTCGTACTGCGTGGTGCCCTACACGCGGGGGCGCGAGCGGAGCCGCGACCCGGAGAGCATCCTGCGCGAGGCGCGCGAACTGTTCGAGGCGGGCTATCGCGAGGTGACGCTGCTGGGACAAAACGTAAATTCTTACCGGTGGGGCGGCGACCAAGTTAAGGAAGGACAGTCTGCTGTGATCGGCTTTGCGGAGCTGCTGGGACGTGTGGCGGCCATTTCGCCGCTGCTGAGGGTGCGCTTCGCTACGTCGCACCCCAAAGACCTGAGCGACACGCTGCTGGACGTTATGGCCGCCACGCCGAACATCTGCCGCGCCATACATTTGCCTGCCCAGAGCGGCAGCAACCGGATGCTGGAGACGATGAACCGCCGCTACACCCGCCAGTGGTATCTGGGCCGCATAAAAGCCATTCGCGAAAGGATGCCCGACTGTGCGATCTCGACCGATCTGATAGCCGGTTTTTGCGGCGAAACACATGAGGACCACGCCCTGACGCTGTTGCTTATGCGCGAGGTGGGATACGATTTCGCCTACATGTTCAAGTATTCCGAACGTCCGGGGACTGCGGCCTCGCGCCACATGGAGGACGACGTGCCTCAGGATGTCAAGAGTGCGCGGCTGGCCGAAATCATCGCCCTGCAAAACGAACTCTCGCTGGCCGGCAACCGCCGCGACGTGGGACGGGTGTTCGAGGTGCTGGTCGAAGGGGCCTCGCGCCGCAGCGAGGAGGAGCTTTTCGGGCGCACGTCGCAGAACAAAGTTGTGGTCTTCCCGCGCGGCGACCACCGCCCGGGCGACTACGTCAGCCTGCGCATAACGGACTGCTCGTCGGCGACCCTGAGAGGCGAAGAGTTGTAGCGTTTGCCTGTCGACAGTTGGGATACAATATTATTATGCGAACAGGCGAGCTATTTGCGCCGGACAGGAAATCAGACTGCTGATTTTTGACAGAACGCATCTCCGTGCAGCCGACAGCAGCAGGGGCAGACAAACAACCGGCGGTCGGCAGGCAGCAACTAACCGGCGGTCGTCCCTGCGCAGGGACGCTTCTTCGGGCACTGTCCCGAAGCCGCTGGCGAAGGACGTAACGGCGATTTGTGGCGGAGGTGATCTTCTGATTTGCAAGGGTAAATAAAGTTTAAGGCTATGGTCGAGACGATTTTGGTACGGCGGGGGGGGGGCGAACCTTCGCGTGTCGTGATTGGGGATGCGCTGGGGGAGCTGGAGGAGCTGCTGCCGAAGGGACGACGGGTTATTGCCGTCACGGACAGGAATCTCGTGCAATGTCAGGGGGGGCTGACCGGACGGTTCGAAAATATAGTAATAGGTCTGGGCGAACGCATCAAAAACCTGACCACAATCGAGCGGGTGTGTCAGGAACTAGCCCGCATGGGGGCCGACAGGGAGAGCTATATCGTCGGTATCGGGGGCGGCATCGTGACGGACGTTGCGGGGTTTGCCGCGTCGGTCTATATGCGCGGGATGCGTTTCGGTTTTGTGGCAACGTCGCTGCTGGCGCAGGTCGACGCCAGCGTCGGGGGTAAGAACGGGGTCAATTTCGACGGGTACAAGAACCTCGTCGGGACATTCAACCAGCCCGATTTCGTCATATGCGACGCAGGGCTGCTGGCGACGCTGCCCGAGAGGGAGTTCCGCGCCGGACTGGCCGAGATCATCAAGGCGGGGGTGATCGCCGACGCCTCGCTTTTCGAACTTTTCGAACGGCATACCCTGCGCGACTTCCTGTGCGACAACGATCTGTTGGCCCGCGCCATTATCGCCGCCGTCAGGGTCAAGGCGCAGATCGTGGAGTGGGACGAGCGCGAGGCGGGCGATCGGCGGCTGCTCAACTTGGGACACACCTTTGCCCACGCCGTCGAGAAGCGCAGCCGCCGTTATGTTCACGGCGAGGCGGTGGCGATAGGCATGGCGCTCATCTGCGCCGTGTCGCAGAAACTCTGCGGCCTGTCTGCCAATGAGGCCGGTCGGATAGTAGCCGTACTGCGAAAAATGGGGCTGCCGACAGAGTGCAACATACCGCCCGAAAAACTGCTCTCGGCTGTCCGGCTCGACAAAAAACGCGATCAGGACGCTGTCAATCTGATACTTGTCAACGAAACAGGCCGCTGCGAGGTGCGGCGGACGCCCTACTCAGAACTGCCGGGGTTGATATGACTCGGGGCTGTTTCACCCGTCACTGCAAGGGGCTGCTGCGGCTTGCCGAATATGCCGAGGCAGCGCGAGGAGGCTGAAAATAATCACGGCGGGCAACCTGGAGGAAACTAGGCGGGCGAAGCGCAGGTAATCAGGAAAAACAGGCATGAACTCACCGGATTGCTTTGCTCCGCTCCGCATGACGAGAGGTTCCCGAGGTCGACTGTTTTCGTTCAGCACGCAAAACCCGCAATAACAAAAGAGGAATTTGCAATAACTAAAAACTCGCCGGATTGCGTCACTCCGCTCCGCATGACGTAGTTAACCGGCCTTGCGGAGCAAGGTCGGCAGCCCGCAGCCGCCGGATGCGGAGGGCTGCCCCGCTCGCCGGAGGCTCCGCTTGCACCCTCCGCCGTCTGCGGGCAGGACGCGCGCCATTGCGAGGCCATTTGTCCGGAGCAATGACGAGAAAGGGTATGTTCCACGCTCGCAAACTCGCGACCGCAATGGCAACGCGGCCTCAATGGCGAAACACAACCGCAAGCCGGAAAGCAACCACAATGGCGGGATGCAACCACAAGGCGAAAAGCGGCCTCAATGGCGGAAAGCGACAGCAATGACTGAACGCGACCTCAATGGCGGAACGGGCCAGCATCTTTACCAGCGAGGATTGTAGTTTCTCAGCTCTCTGCGCAGTGCGGCGTGCTGCCCGTCGGCGAGGCGGTCGAGCAGGCGGTGGAACTCCCGTCCGTGGTTTTTGTGGGCGACGTGACAGAGCTCGTGCAGGAGAATGTAGTCTATCAGCCTGTCGGGCAGGCGCATAAGGTGGAGCGAGAGCGATATGTCGTTGCCGGACGAGCAGCTGCCCCAGCGGCTGACCGCGTTTCGCACGGAGACCGACCGGAAATGCAGCCCCGACGCGCGCGACAACTCTGCCAGACGCCCCGGCAGCAACTCTTTCGCCTCAATCCCCCAGGCGCGTTCTATTCCGCGCCGAATGGCCTGCTGCACAGCCGGTTCGGTGTAAAGCATGTCTGCCGGATAGGTAATGACGATCAGTCCGCCTGCGACTTTGACGGAGATTTTCAACGTTTGGGCGGGATTGAGCCTGAGGGTGTGGCTGCGGGTGGCGAACGGCATTGCTATGGGCTGACGGTCGACGCGGGCGGCCATCTTGCGACGCGCCTGCTCCACCCATTCGGCCTTCGATTCGAGAAATTCGACAGCGCTCCGCACAGAGACCCCCACGGGCAGCGACAGGCAGACCCTGTCTGGCGGACGCACCGAGATGGAGATGCGGCGCGCGCGAAATGTTTGCGAAACGCTGATCTCGCCCAAAGCGGGATGGTTGATTACGGATTTCATTCGGCCATGTCGGTTTGTTCCCGTGCACGCGGACAGAGGTGAAGCGCGTGCATGGGAAAACCCTACTTCACAAGGTTCAACTCCGCTTCGCGTACATGTTCGAAGTCGAACCCGGCGACAACCTCCTCCATCAGCGCGGCAATCTGGCGGTTGCACAGGTTGCCGATGCTGCCGATATGAGTGTGGCGTATCTCCTTCGACGGGCTGAACTCGCCGCTCTCGATCTCCATGCCCACCTTGCGATAGGCCTCGCGAAACGGCATACCGCCCAGCACCAGATTGTTCACCGTCTCGACGCTGAACATGTAGTCGTATTTCCTCTCGTCGAGAATGTTACGCCGCACCTCGATATGGCGCAGCATGAAGTCAGCCATTTGCAGCGCCTCGCGCATCTGCTGCAACGCAGGGAACAGCGTCTCTTTGAGCAGTTGCAAATCGCGGTTGTAACCCAACGGAAGGTTGGTCGTCAGCATCGCAATCTGTCCCGGAAGCCCCTGTAACAGGTTGCACCGTCCGCGCATGATCTCCCACACGTCGGGATTCTTTTTGTGCGGCATGATGCTCGACCCTGTGGTCAGCTCCGGCGGATAGGAGATGAAGTCGAAATTCTGATTGAGGAACATGACGTTGTCCGAAGCCAGTCTGGCCAGGGTTTGGGCCAGTGTCGCCAGGGCCTGCGCCACGATACGCTCCGTTTTGCCGCGCCCCATCTGGGCGTAAACCACATTGTAGGCCGGCGTATCGAAGCCCAAAAGCTCCGTCGTCAACTGCCTGTCCAGCGGGAACGACGACCCGTAGCCCGCCGCCGACCCCAGCGGATTGCGGTTGACGACCCTGTACGCCGCGAGCATGACCTGCATGTCGTCCGCCAGCGACTCGGCAAAGGCTCCGAACCACAGCCCGAACGACGAGGGCATCGCCACCTGCATGTGCGTATAGCCCGGCATCAAAACATCCTTGTAACGCTCCGACAGCCCTTGCAGCATCTCGAACAGCCGCAGCGTGTCCCCGACGATCTCCATGATAGCCCGCCTGAGGAAAATCCGCAGGTCGACCAGCACCTGATCGTTCCTGCTCCGTCCGCTATGAATTTTCTTGCCCACCTCGCCCAGCTTCTCGGTCAGCATCAACTCCACCTGCGAGTGAACATCCTCCACGCCGTCGTCAATCCTGAACCCCTCCTGTGCAACCCGATGATAGATCGTCTTCAACTCCGCCTGCACCGACGCCAGCTCCTGCGCCGTCAGCAGCCCGATAGCCCCAAGCATCCGCGTATGGGCCAGCGACCCAAGCAGGTCCGCCTCGGCCAGCTGTTCGTCCATCTCCCTGTCGGGCCCCACGGTGAACGCATCGACCTGCGGCGCCGAATCATGCCCCTTTTGCCACAATTTCATATTTTTTCTTCCTTTTTGTGTCCCACAAAAAACTATAAGAGCAGTCGTTTATATATTTCGAGCGAGATCCATGCGTCGGTTGCGGCGTAGATCTGTTGGGGGAGCGTCAGCGTCGAAGCCTCCCAGTTGCTGAGACGCTGTGCTTTGGATATTCTGGCCCCGAGAACTATGGCGGCCATTTTACGCAGGCCGAGCTCGCGGATACCGTAGTTCCCGACTATGGATTGCAGGTCGACGAACCCTCCGGGTTTGAAATGGCGCAGATGCTGGAGGGCACGGACGTCGTCGCGCACGGCGACCCCGACCTTGACTATGCCGGGATGCTCGAGCGTCTTGATGACGGCCTTGTCGAGCCGCATCCGTGAGAGGCGAAATAGAAAACAGCGCTCCGACGACGAGAGTTGCAGCAGGGCAACCTTGTTGGACTTGCCGGCGGAGAACGAAGGACGGGTTTCGGTGTCGAAACCTATTGCAGTGTGACCGAGCAGGTAATTGCACGCCTCGTCGACCTGATCGGGCGTATCCACGACCGTGATCGGGCCGGTAAACTCAACCGGCGGCAACAGTTGGAGCTCGTCGCCGGTTATGGTTTCCTGAAACGTTTTTACCATTGCGCAAAGGTAAAAAAACTATTCTGACCTGCGTTTGAGCAGGCGGAAAGTATCGGTTGCAATGACGAGCTCCTCGTCGGTGGTGGCGACCATGACCTTGACGCGCGAGGAGGGTTTGGAGAGCAGTTTGTCCTGGCCGCGGACACCTTCGTTGGCCGCCTCGTCAAATTCCAGTCCCATGAATTCCAACCCTGTGCATACGTCGCGCCGGAGCCACGGGCCGTTCTCGCCCACGCCGCCGGTGAAGACCACCATGTCGAGCCCGCCCATTGCGGCGGCATACTCGCCCACGAACTTTTTGATCCTCAGCGAGTACATGTCCATCGCCAGTCGGGCCCGCTCGTTGCCCGCCTCGGCGGCGGCGGTCACGTCGCGCATGTCGGACGAGACGCCCGATATGCCCAACAACCCCGACTGCTCGTTGATCATCGTGTGTAACCGTTTGAGGCTCATGTCTTCCTGTTCGGCGATGTGGATCAGCGCCCCCGGGTCGACATTGCCGCAACGGGTGCCCATGATCAGGCCGTCGGTGGGTGTGAAGCCCATAGATGTGTCGAACGACTTGCCGTCAAGCAGCGCCGTGACCGACGCGCCGTTGCCGACGTGGCACGTAACAATCTTGGAATGACTGAGATCGAGCCCCGTCAGGCGGCAGCACTTCGCGGCGACATACATGTGGCTCATGCCGTGGAAGCCGTAGCGGCGAACGCGGTAACGTTCATAATATTCGTAGGGCAGCGCATAAAGATAGCACTTGGGCGGCATGGTCTGGTGGAGCTGGTTGTCGAAGGTTGCCACCTGAGGAATGTTGGGCAGCAGGTTCGAGATGGCCGCGATACCGATCAGATTGGCAGGGTTATGCAGCGGAGCCAGCGGCGCGCACTCCTCGATCTTGGCTATCACATCCTTAGTGATTCGCGCGCTGTCCTGAAAATACTCGCCTCCGTGCGCCACACGGTGTCCGACGGCCTTCAACTCGGCCAGCGACTCGATAACGCCATGTTTTTCGTCGATCAACGCATGGATTATCAGGCTGATACCTTTTGTGTGGTCGGGTATTGCCGTCTCGGTCTCATAGCGCGGGCGACCATCCTGCGGCGCATGGGCAAATCGCCCCGTCTCCTGTCCGATCCGCTCCACAAGCCCTTTGGCGTGGAGCCGGTGTTCGCCCCCGGACAGCATCTCAATGACCTGGTACTTAACCGAACTGCTCCCGCAATTCAAAACCAAAATTATCATATTTTTTAAGGTATGTATTGTTTTTATTTTTTGGGGGGGGGTGTTTTTGTTTTTTTTGCTTTTAGGGTCCCTGCTTTTGGAATTTTTGCCGAGGCGTTTTCCCAAAGTAATTTTGGTGGGTTCTGCCGAGGCATTTTCCGGTCGGCATTGCGACCGGAAACAACGATGGCAAAGATACGCAAAAACACTGAAAACAGGTATGAACAATAGCGTTAACACACTTTGATTTTTTAAATTGGTATTCTCTTCGCTTCTTTCGAAAGAAATAGCAACTCATCACAATTGATTTGTAATAAATCTGTTTGGCATTTGTTCGATAGTAATTTTATTGTATTTGAGTTTCGGTTGTTTGATTTGGTTATTTTAGTTGTATGGTTGTATGGGAGGGTATTTTGACACCTTAGCTTTGCCCCCGTCATTCTAATACGACGGGAGAATGGATAAAAGAGGTGATTTTCGGCAGTATTTGCACCTGCATGTAGGTGGCTGCTGCGAGGTTCGGGATAACGGTTCCGTTCTGTCCC
>JAIRQC010000079.1 GCA_031256675.1 Rikenellaceae bacterium | reverse complement strand
GATGTTGAAGCCCGAAAGACGGCACAATTTACGGGACTGAACCGAGATGCGATCAACAACTTCGCGAGCGTATCGCGGAGCTTTGAGAGGCTGAAAGTCCGTTCGAGAATGGGGAGGTTGAACTCGACGAGAGGTGTTTCGGCGCTCGTCGGGTGCGCAGGATACCTGGCCGTGGAGCGCGAGGCAAAACACCTGTGTCCGGAATGCTGAAACGGGGAGACAAAGTGCATGCACAAATTGTTAAAAACTGTTCGATGTGCGAGTTGACGCCTGTTATCAAAGGCCATGCCGACCCCTCGGCGGTGGTCTGTACAGACGGTTTCAAGGTCTGTGACGGGCTGGTCAACTATGGTTACAAAAAGCATTTCAGGGTCAAATATGGCCACAATCAATTGGCGGATGGAACTAACCACATCAACGGCATGGAGAACTTCCGGAGACTATGCAAAGTCCGCCTGGCAAAGTTCCGTGGTGTGCGCAAACATACGTTCTATTCTCACATCAAAGAGTGAGAGTTTGCTTTTAATGCCAACTAACAACAAAAAATGAAAAACCAATATAGACACAACTATCCTGACAAAAATATTTACATAACTTTGCCCGAAAATTTACGAAAATACAAACTTAACTAATCTTGAACCTTCCGAAAATATCTCTTATTCTTCCTTAATGTCATTGTAATTTTTACAGTCATATTTCAGAGGTTCGGAATTTTTTGATGCTCTTTTGCATCTTGTTTGTTTTGCCACAGTTGTCCTTTTTATGCGGCTATTATTCGTTGGTTGGACCGGCAGTAACATACTGGGGTACAGCTGGTTTTTTGTAAGTTGCTAAAAATCATGTGTCTTGTAACAGGTTGTAATCCAATTAATTATTGTTTCTGAACTTCGCAGCTTTCAAACTGTGCCTCGGCTATTTTCTTTGATTTCGAACGCAGCTTAGCCGGATTTTGACTCCGAACCGCATCTCTGTTGTTTCTTTTGCTTCAAATGCAGTTCTGCTTGTCTTTCGGCTTCAAACTGTACTCCGGCTGTTTTCTTTGATCTCGAGCGTGGTTCAACCGGTCATTGATTTTAAGCTGCATTTGACGCGCAATGAATGGAGCGAATTGCTCTTAGTTTATTAAAATATTTTTGGCATAATTATTTAATTTCGATAAAAGTGCCAACGAATCATACTGGTATATCGGATAATGGACAGAGATAGCAGATTGATTGATAAGATATTGCAAGTGTGCGAAAAAACGGGTGAAGCAAACGAGAGATGTTATTTACTGTAATTTGCGACCCGTCAAGCTGATATTCGGATGTTATTCACTTTCCCCCATTGTTTTTAGGCGCATTTCCACCCCGAGAATGGCAGGGGCGCGAATCGACGAAGGAGAGAGCGCTGGGCCAGTTTGACTGGAAGCCCGGCCAAACGACGAGGAGAGCGACAAGGGGCGCGACAAGAAAAACAATAAAAAGAAACTCGAAGAAAAGCATCCTTTTGCGAGCCAACATTGCAGTAAAGCAAAGTCAAAGGAGCATAAGATTTTCGATAAATAATTTTAATTCGCTACCTTTGTGTCATGACCCCGTCCGTGCTGCTTATCTATACCGGAGGAACGATCGGCATGAAGACCGATCCGGCTACCGGAGCGCTTTTCCCGTTCGATTTCAAGAATATCTACGAGGAGTTTCCCTACATTCACAAGCTCAACGTAGAGATCGAGACCATACGCCTCGGCCCGATAGATTCGGCCAACGTCACCCCCGAGCTGTGGGTGAGGCTGGCCGAGTTGATTCGCGACGAGTATGACCGTTACGACGGCTTCGTCATCCTGCACGGCACCGACACGATGTCCTATACCGCCTCGGCGCTGAGTTTCATGCTCGAAAACCTTGCCAAGCCCGTCGTCTTCACCGGCAGTCAGCTGCCGATCGGCGTCCTGCGCACCGACGGACGGGCCAACCTCATAACAGCCATAGAGATAGCCGCGGCCAGGGACTCCCTCGGCAACGCCATGGCCCCCGAAGTGGGGCTTTACTTCCATAACCGCCTCTACCGTGCCAACCGCAGTTCGAAATACAGCGCCGAGGGGCTCGACGCTTTCCGCAGCGACACCTATCCCCCGCTGGCCGAGGTCGGGGTCAGCATCCATTACAACACGCAGTACATCCTCTGTCCGTCCGACCGCGGACCGCTGCGCATCCGGACCAAACTGGTGAATAACATCATGGTCGTCAGAATGTTTCCCGGACTGTCCGAGGAGATTTTCCGTTCGATAACAGGCCTAAAAGGGCTGCGCGGGATTGTGCTCGAGACCTACGGCGCTGGCAACGCCCCTACCAGCCTGTGGTTCCTCAAAGCGTTGCGCGAGACCATTGCGCGCGGCGTTCCGGTGGTCAACGTCACCCAGTGCGACAACGGCAGCGTCGCGATGGAGCGTTACGAAACGGGGCTGG
Source organism: Rikenellaceae bacterium (assembly GCA_031256675.1). Taxonomy (GTDB): domain Bacteria; phylum Bacteroidota; class Bacteroidia; order Bacteroidales; family Rikenellaceae; genus JAIRQC01. The sequence goes on along the minus strand of JAIRQC010000079.1, from coordinate 21,014 downwards.
GCATGTTGCAGGCCGGTGTGATCAGCGGACGCGACTCCACCACCGAGGCCGCCGTGACCAAAATGATGTACCTGCTGGGCTTCGGCTTCTCCTCCCGCGCCGAACTGAACAAACAGTTGAAACTCTCTATCCGGGGGGAGATCACCGTGTGATTGCTTCGCCTTCCGGCCCGCAACGGCGGGAAATAGCCGGATTGTTTCGATAGGTCCGCAACGGCGGGGCGCGTCAGTCCTCTATTCGTATTATCTTGGCGCCCAGGGCGTTGAGCCGTCCGTCGATATTCTGGTAACCGCGGTCGATCTGCTCGACGTTCTGGATCACGCTCTTGCCGTCGGCATTCATCGTGGCGATGAGCAGCGCCACGCCCGCGCGTATGTCCGGCGAGGTCATCTGCGTGGACCTGAGGGGCATACGGTGGTCGTGACCGATGACCGTCGCGCGGTGCGGGTCGCACAGGATGATCTGAGCCCCCATGTCGATAAGTTTGTCGACGAAGAACAGGCGGCTCTCGAACATCTTCTGGTGGATCAGCACAGCCCCTTTGGCCTGCGTGGCAACCACGAGGAACACCGACAGCAGGTCGGGCGTCAGACCGGGCCACGGCGCGTCGGCGACGGTCATTATCGAACCGTCGATAAAGCTCTCTATCTCATAGTGTTTCTGTTGAGGAATGAAGACGTCGTCGCCGCGCTGTTCGAATCCGATCCCCATCCGCGCAAACTGCTGGGGGATGATGCCGAGGTTGTCGAACGACACATCTTTTATGGTGATCTCCGAGGCGGTCATCGCTGCCAGCCCAATGAAACTCCCCACCTCGATCATGTCGGGCAGCAGGCGATGTTTTGTGCCGTGCAGCTCCGTAACCCCCTCTATCGTAAGCATGTTGGACGCTATGCCCGAAATCCGCGCCCCCATCGAGTTGAGCATCCGGCACAGTTGCTGCACATACGGTTCGCAGGCGGCGTTGTAGATCGTCGTAGTCCCGCGCGCCATCACCGCCGCCATCACGATATTGGCCGTACCGGTGACCGAAGCCTCGTCGAGCAGCATGTAACACCCCTGCAACTCTTTGGCGCTCACCGAATAGAAATTGTCGTTGGCGTCGTAGTCGAACTTTGCCCCCAGTTTCTGAAAGCCGAGGAAGTGGGTGTCGAGCCGTCGCCGTCCGATCTTGTCGCCCCCCGGTTTGGGCATGTATCCCACCCCGAAGCGCGCCAGCAGCGGCCCGAGCGCCATCACGGAGCCTCTGAGCCTCGCCGCCCGACGGCAATACTCCTCGCTCGTAAGGAACGTTGTGTCGATATGTTCCGCACGGAAAGCGCAGGTCGAGCCGTCGATCCGCTCCACCTCCACGCCCATACGTTCCAGCAATTCGATCAGCTGCATGACGTCCTCTATCTGGGGAATATTGCTGATCTCGACCCGTTCGCCCGTCAGCAGCGTCGCGCACAAAACCTGCAACGCCTCGTTCTTGGCCCCCTGCACCGCGATCTCACCCCGTAGCGACCGTCCGCCATAAACCTCAAAAACCGCCATATTTTTATCTCTTTTAGCCTGCCTTTCTGCGTTTTGTGTCTGTCTTCCCGCGCTTTCCCCCTGAAATTATTCGTCCAAGTTAGTAAAAAAAATTGTTTGTGCAAAATTACTTATCTTTGCGGCCTGTATGAGAGGCTTTGGTGAAGATAAGAATTTTCGGGGCCATACGTCGGTTTTTGTGGCGCAGGTGATTTTCGGGCTGAACATGATCGTGGGCAAGCAGGCTTTAGCCTCGCCGCATGTGAGCGCCAACGCGCTGACCTTCTACCGGATGATCGGCACGGCGTTGCTGGTCTGGCTCGTCTCGCTCTTTGCGCCGAAGGAGAAGGTCTCGCGCAAAGACCTTGTGAGGCTGTTCTTTGCCTCGCTGTTCGGGATTATGATCAACCAGCACCTTTTCATTCACGGACTTGCGTTGACCTCGCCGATTGATGCGTCGATCATTTCGACCATCTCGCCCATAATTACGATGCTTCTGGCGGCCGTTTTTCTGCGCGAGCCGATCACGCTGCGCAAGGCCGGAGGGGTGGCTCTGGGCGTTACGGGTGCGGTGCTGCTCATCCTCCACGGCGGGGCTGCGCGCGGCGGCGGCAGCTTTTCGGGCGATGTGATGTGCGTGCTCAGCGCAACATCTTTTGCGCTCTATCTCACCCTATTCCGCGACGTTATACGGCGTTACTGGCCGGTCACGCTAATGAAGTGGATGTTCCTTTTTGCCTCGATCTGCTCGCTGCCGTTCAGCTACGGGTCGCTCTCGCCGTCGCTCTGGCGCGCAATGTCGGCGGGGACGATGCTGGAGGTGGGCTATGTCGTTGTTTTCGCGACGTTCATAGCCTATCTGCTCATACCTGTCGGGCAGCGGAACCTGCGTCCGACGGTGGTCAGCATGTACAGTAATTTGCAGCCGCTGGTGGCCTCGGTTGCGGCGGTCGCGCTCGGGATGGCCGCTTTCGGCTGGCAAAATGGGATGGCCGCGCTGCTGGTCTTTGCCGGGGTCTACTTTACGACCACCAGCAAGTCGCGCCGCCAGCTGGATGCGGAAAAGGGCGGGGCAGGGTAACTATCTGTATTTAATCTTCCTGCGCCATGTCTCACTCTTGCCATTGCCGGCTGTGTGTGACGTCGCGCCCGGTTGCCGTGGCGGTCGAACCCCGTATAATGGTCGTGGCTGCGATACCGTTGCGACTGGTTGCCCGACTCGGGCACTACGTCGGTCAACCGTCCGTTACCGTCATAGCTCAACTCTATCCGCACGGTACATTCCGCACCGAACCTGCACGACGAAGCTATCTTTCCCAAATCATTATATGTGATGCGCATAGGACTGCCTGCGTCCATGCAGCCCGTTATCCGTCCATTTTCGTCGTATTCGAAACTGTCGGCGACATGATCTGTGCGACCGTCATCCCATGTGCGTTCGAACAGTCGCTGCCTGCCCGAGGGGTCGTAATAATATTTCTCGGTTGTGCCGTATGATCTGTCGCTCTCAGCGTCAGCGCCATAAGTCTTATGGCGGGCCGTTACGGCATACAGGGCGTCGGAGATCAGATAGTCGTAACTTGCTATGTGAATGCTTTTTTCCCCGTGAATAAGTCTGCGTTTCGACGAGAAAGCCGTCGGCATTGTAATAACTTATCTCTTTCATGCGAGGATAGCGCGCCGTTACGCGCCGGACATTTTCCATCCTGATGCTGAACGGATATTGTGTGAATGGCTGTCGGTCAGGCGGTTGCGGCGCAAATGCCTGCGCAACAACCGCCTGACCACACTAAACATGCCGACAGCAAAAAAGCCACTTTCACGCTACTGTTTTTTTACCACCCCGCGTGTGAGCGCGTTATGGATCATCTGTTTGATCTCCAGCTGTTTGTTCTCCACTTCGCGCCGCCATGCCGGACGATAGAACTCAGGGTACTTGCTCCTGGCCAGGCTGTATTTCAACTTGTCGATGCTGCCCGACACATCCACCGCAACGTTGAACGGCAGGTGCAACGGCGTCTCTACCAGCGAGATATTGTAGTCGAAAGTCATGTCGGTGTTGTGCCGCCCCGCCACGACAGCCTTGTAGCGGTCCATCGCGACGAGCAACGGATATACGTCTATTTCGTTGCGGTAGACGGTGAACACGGCGGCCAGAGAGTCGACCTTGTTGCGTGTGTTCTTTTTGAACATCAGCATTTTGGCTATCTCGGTGAAGGTTTCGCCGTCCATCAGCACAAGGTCTTTGCCGTCTATCGAGGCCGACCCGTGCAGCGTGGACATCTTGACGTTGTACATCGAATCGAGATTGGTGTCGATCGCCATGTGGAACGCCGCCTTGCCGCTGAACGAGCGCAACATGGGCATCAGTTCGTCGAGGTCGGGTATCATCCTGATCATCTGGTCGATCTCGACGTTCGTCAGGTGAAAGTCGATCCCGGCAAAAAGGTGATTTTTGCGCGGCGATTCGTAGAGCGCCGTCATCTGCATGTCGGCCCCGGGGGTCGACAGGGTGAGTTTGTCGAGCGCCAGCACCCCGTCGCGCACACGCACGTCGCCGTTGATGTTGGAGATGACCGTCGGGCCGTACATGCCGTGCCTGACGTTGGCGTGCAGCGTCACGTCAACCCCCTTCGGCACCATGAAAGGCCATGTATCCGAGGCGGTTGTCGGTGCGGGCGCGGGTTCGGTCGAGGCGGTCGGCGCCGACTGTTTGTTCGTGCTTGCACTTGCGTCGCCTATGCCGCTGGTAAGGCTCATGAGCTGGCTGACGTCGGTGCTGTCGGAGGTGAAACTGAAATCGCCTTTGAGCAGTGAATCTCCTCTGATATAGCGATATAGATTGGTCAGCCGTCCCGACAGACTGAAATCCGAACGGTCGATCTTCACCCTCGCGCGGTCGATATTGAACTCCTGCGGGCTGAACGCCACCTTCATCGCCGGAATTTCAATCGGATATTGCAGCGAGCTCATCGCGATATGCCCGTTCTCGAGGCCGAACGACCCGCGCGGAATGATCTGTTTGACAAACTCCGTCTCGTTGCTATTGTAGAGTATGTCGCTGTTAACGAATGCATTGTGCGCCTCGACCTTGTCGTTGCCGAGCATCGCCAGCAGGTTCGAGCAGTTATATTTGAGGCTGAGCCGTGGCTGCTCCTGGTTGTTCCGCTGCGGGGCGACGCTCACCGTTCCTGCCGGGCCGGCGATGGCCACATTGATTGTGTCCATCGCGGCGTAGAGCCTGTCTATCTTGAAATTGGCTATCATGGACGGCATCCGCACGGTGTCGCGCACGTCCGAGACGGCGAGGTCGATAGCGGCGTCGGCGAGCATGGCGGTCATGCCGTTGGTCTCGGCGTGCAGATCGTCCGACAGGAGTCTGGCAAACAGGAATTTGGTCGCCGGGGTGGCCGGTTTTGGGTTGGGCATCGCCAATTCTACGACCGACCGTGCCGACCGCAGGGAGAGGGTGTCGTACTGCACATCCAACTCCTTAAAAGTCAGCCGTCCGGAGAGCCTCATCTTCTCGACGTCCATCTTGTCGATCTGCGACATGCTAACATTCGATCTGACGCGCCCGACGAGCGACCCTTTCAGCGTGGTATTCAGGTCGTTGGGTATCATCGGGTTAAGTTCCGACAGGTCTATGTCGAAGTCTGTCGTCAGGTCGGTGCGCGGGTCGGTGTAGAGCCTGTCTACCGTCCCCGCCACCCTGAACGACGAGTGTGGCATTCTGACAGCCAGACGATTAACCTTTACGTAAGAGATGGACTCGTTTTGCAGGTCGGCGCACACCTCCACATCGCCGTTCACGTCGTGCAGCGTGAACGGCAGGCCGTGATAGCGCACCCGCCCGTTTTTGAGCAGCAACCCGACGTTGACCACCGGCATGTGCTCCTCGTCGTAAGGGCCGATGACCGTGCCGTGCGACGAGAGCAGTCCGGTAGCAGTAAGTCCCTCTGTATATGAGGCATATGCCGCCGGAACCATCGCCAGCAGCCGTTCGACTGGCCATTCATTAATGGTATAGGCCAGGTCGGCGACGATTGCGCCCTCCGTCGGCATGGCCACCGTCCCCTTTAATCCCAGCGGCAACTCATTGAGCGTCAGCGCAAGACTGTCTATGCGATAACTGCCCGCGGCCAGATCGGCCCACGCCTGCGTCCGCAACCTTGCTGTCGCCTCGTGCAGATATTCGTCCTTACCCATTGACAATGAGAGGCTGAACGGGTCGGCAGCCTCGAGCCCCACCCTTGCCGTGTCGCCAGCCATCGCCGCAGTCACACGCGCAGCAAGTCCCTTAATATCAGCCTTTAAAGCCTCGTCGCCGCTACCCGTGAGGAACGCCAGGTCGAACGGCTTTATTGTCACGGCAACATCAATCGCTTCGCCCTTCATCGCGCCGTCGACGCGCCCCGAAAGCGAGCGCAACTCAACGCCCATATCGGATTGCCGGTCGACATACGAGACGTCTATATTTTTGAGCGCCAGATAGTTCAGATTGGCGTAAAGCGACAGCGCCGAAGTGTCCGCAGGGACGGAGGTGGTATCGGACGGGCCGAAAATGTCATAGTTGGCCCGTCCGGCGCTATCGGTGAAGATGCACACGCGGCCGTCAATCAGGCGCAAGTCGCTGATTTCTATGCGATCATGCCGCAGAAATGCCATAATGTCGAACGAGCCGCCGACCTCGCCGACCCTGAGCAGCGTATCGCTCGGCGCACCGGCCATACGGTTGATCAGCAGCATGTTATCGACCCTCAGCCCGAACTTCGGGAAGGTGGAAAAGAAGGTTGCCTCCACCCTGTCTATCCGCGATTCGCACGTAAGGAATTTGGCCGCCTGTGTGCGGACTATCGACGTTAACTTATTGGGGGTAAGGACAATCCACATAACTACGGCCACCGCCGCCAGCAGCACTCCCGCCAGCGAACCGAGCGAGACGCCGAATATTTTCCAGAATTTTCTCATATACAGCAACTTATTGCGACACGAATCAGCATTCGCGCCATTAACGGTCGAGGTTATCTTTTCACAAACGACTTCAGACTGCCGGTCACATCATCTTTATACTTCAACATGGTGGACGTCAGCTCGATAATGGTATAATACTTTGGCAGGTCAAATGCGCCGTGCGAGACCTGATAGTACATTTTTGTCAGTTTTGCCCCGTCGAGCGACCATTTCAGAGTGTTGTTTCCGTTTCCCGTCAGCACGTCTGTTTCGGTTACGCTATCTCCTGTGTACCACTCTGTTCCGGTTGCCCCGCGCGAGTCGCACGGCGTGTCGTAATAGCGGTAGAAGTCGCCCGGCGTGCTGACCGACTCCCATTTACCAACCAGCAACGCCCTGTCGAACGTCTGTTCATCCTTGTCGCCGCCGCACGAAATCAGTGCGAATGCCGCCGTCGCCACAGCCGCCGAAACGGCAAAAATTCTCCTCGTCTTCATATATTCGCCATAATTTATTCTGCAAAAATAGATACAATTTCGATTCCATAATGCCGAAATAGTTAAAGTCCGCAGATTTTTTATGTTTCAGTTTCAAAAAATTTGTATTTTCAAATATAATAAATAACTTTGTGGCGCAAAGTCCTTTTGGGTGTAGCATTATGATTTTAGTGTAGCGTATGAAAAAAGAACAGGACGATCTGCGGGCTATCCGCGAAATGATGGAGCGGTCGTCAAAATTTTTGTCGCTTAGCGGCCTGTCGGGCATTATGGCCGGAGTGGCGGCGCTGGCAGGGGCGCTTTTCGCTCACCTCTATCTGCTGCGCGACCCGTCGGCGACAGGTTTCAGCCGCTTTCACGAGTGGATGATCCTGCTGGCCGACGCCGTTGTGGTTCTGACCCTTGCCGTCGGTTCGGGGCTATGGTTCTCGTGGCGCAAGGCGCGACGGCGCGGTGTGAGGCTGCTCGACCGCACAACCCTCCGCACACTGTATAATCTGGCGTTGCCGCTGGTGGTCGGAGGGTCGTTCTGCGTGGTTATGCTGCTGCGGGGCGAGGTGCTGTTAGTGATCGCAGGGACGCTGATATTCTATGGGTTGGCGCTGGTGAACGTTTCGAAATACACTTATGGCGAGATCCACTGGCTGGGCATTACGGAGATCGCGCTCGGACTTGCTGCGGCCGTCGTCGGAGGCCACGGACTGGTGTTTTGGAGCCTGGGATTCGGGGTGTGCCACATCGTTTACGGCGCGATAATGTACCTTAAATACGACAAGCAAAGGGAGGAGGTGGACGATGGCCAGCCTGATCGCTAATCTCAACAAGGTCTTCGACAGCCGTATCCGACTGGGTATCATGTCTATTCTGTCGGTCAACACCGACGCTGACTTCAACGAGATGAAGCAAATGATGGAGCTTACGGACGGCAATCTGGCCAGCCACCTGCGCGCGCTGGAGAACGAGGGTTACCTCCGGTCGATGAAACGGTTTATAGGACGCAAACCCAATACGAGCTATGCCATCACCCCTGCCGGACGGCGCGCTTTTCAAAATCATATCGACGCTCTCGAACGCCTCACACGCTAATTTTTTTATATTCAAATACTTTGTATAGCAAAGTTCTTTGTATAAAGCCAATCATAAAAAACCTTAAAAACGAACGAAAATGGAAAAACCGAAGAGGCCTGAAAACTTCAGCCGCATGGTGACGATCAAGGCGATCATCATTCTGGTACTCACGCTGTTGATGCTGATCCCGCAGGCAATGATCCGCGGCCTGATCGAAGAGCGCAAGGATCGCTGCGAAACCACTGTCCGCACGATCAACTCCAAATGGAGCGACCCTCAGACACTTTGCGGCCCGGTCGTGGCGATACCCTGCTCGCGCCGCACCGTCGACAACAACAACAAGGTGCGCCTGACGAACAACACGCTCTACCTTACCCCCTCAAAATTAGACATTAAGGCCCGTATCACCCCCGACGAACGCCACTACGGCATCTACAAATCCATCCTCTACAAGAGCGAGATCGAACTGTCGGGCGAGTTCGACCGCGCCGACCTCAAATCCGTCGTCGACGGCACGCTGAACCGCGACAAGGCTCGGGTAATCTTCGGGTTGAGCGACCTGAAAGGTATGGTTTCCAACGCCGAATTCTCGTTTGGCGAAGCCAGCTACTCATCCGCCCCGTCCGCAAACTTTTTGCCGTTGGACGTTGCGACAGAGGTAGTTACTGTCGACGATTATGGCCGCTACAGCGCCGCGCCCGTCGACGACGTCGGCAAACTGGGCCGAACGCTGATGTTCAACCTGACACACAGCGAGATGACGCAGGCCGAGGGCAAGGTGACGTTCCGTTGCAGGTTCGAACTCAAAGGCAGCAGCCACCTCGATTTTGTTCCCGTCGGACAGAGCACAACGGTCGACGTGTCAGGCGATTGGCCCTCGCCGAGCTTTACCGGCAGTTTCAGCCCCGAATCGGAGGTCACGGACAAGTCGTTCAGCGCCAGGTGGAGCGTGCTGCGGTACAACCGCAATATCCCCGTCACATGGGTCGACGACCAGGTCGGAAGGCTCCCGTCGTTCGGCGTAAGTCTCATAGAACCAGTCGATCACTACCTGCAAAACGAACGCTCGGCCAAGTATGCGTCGATGTTCGTCATCCTGACGTTCGTGCTGTTCTTCTTTGTCGAAATACTGACCCGCAAGCGCATCCACCCGATCCAGTATCTGCTCGTGGGCTTTGCCCTGCTGCTGTTTTACAGCCTGTTGCTGTCTATCTCCGAGCAGATCGGCTTCACGCTGGCCTACCTCGTCGCAAGCGTCGCAACGATTGCGCTCATAACGGCTTACGTCCGGTCGATATTCCGCAGCGGCGCCCAGACGGCGATCCTCGCCGCCATACTGACGGGGCTGTACGTATTCCTATATGTTATTCTGCAACTGGAAGATGTGGCCCTGCTCATCGGCAGCGTCGGGCTGTTCGTCATCCTCGGCGCCATCATGTACGCCTCGCGAAAGGTCAACTGGTACAAGAGTGTGGAGGATGACCCGACAGTCCCGCCGGCTCTGCCGTAACCCGAAAAAAATGGCCGCTCCAACCGGGCTGCCATTTTTTTACTAACTTTGCCCGCATGACCATAGACGACATAGCATTGACCTTCGTCGAGCGCCTCTCGCCGCGCACGATCAAACACCTGATAGAGTGTTTCGGCTCGGCGGAGGCCATTTTCGCCGCCACCGAAGAGGAGCTCGTCGAGCAGGCCGAGTTGCGGCCCGAACCGGCCCGCGCCATCGTCAGCCGCGCAGCCCACTCCCGCGCCGAAGAGGAGTTGCGCTTCCTACAAAAGTCCGGCTTAAAGGCTGTTGCCGCCACCGACGACGACTACCCGGCGCTGCTTGCCGAGTGTCCGGACAACCCGCACGTGATCTATGTCTCGGGGGAGGTCGCGGCGCTCAAACGGCCGTTGCTGTCGATGGTCGGCACGCGCGAGGTGACCTCCTACGGCCTTTCGATGTGCGACAAACTGGTGAGCCGCATGGCGGAACTCGTGCCGGACATGGCCATAGTCAGCGGACTGGCTTACGGCGTCGATGTGGCATGTCATCGCGCCGCGTTGCAGTTCGGCCTGCCTACCATCGCCGTGCTGGCCAACCCGCTGACCCACATCTACCCCGCGTTCCACACCGACATCGCCCGCGAGATGCTGCGCAAGGGCGGGGCGATAGTCAGCGAAAATCCGTCGGGCGGGGCAGTGACGAAGAACTCGTTCCTGGCCCGCAACCGCATTGTGGCGGGGCTGAGCAAGGGCACGGTGGTAGTCGAGAGCCCTCCGCACGGCGGATCGCTATCGACGGCCGAACACGTGACGGACTACGACCGCAGCCTGATGGCGGCGCCGGGGCGCGCCACGGACTGGGCCTCGTCGGGGTGCAACTACCTGATAAAGAGCATGCGCGCCCAGATGGTCTGCACGGGCGACGACATCGTTATGGAGCTGGGGTTCAAGGGGGTGGACTTTTCGCGCCGCCGAGCCGCGCCCGAAGATACGACGCCGACGAGCGATGCGCAGCGCGAGATCGTCCGTCTGCTCAAAGAGCACGACCGTCTCGGCAGCGAGGAGATCGTCGCCCGAAGCGGCCTCGACTTTCAGGAGGTCTACACCGCCCTCTTCGAGCTCGAATGCGCCGGAGCGATAAGAATAAGCGGTGGTAAATACGAGAGATGCAAATAGTTATGGGCAGGATTGTTTTTCTACTCGGGGCCGTGGCCAGCAGGGGTAAACGCGACGCCGAAGGTAATATCATTGAAGGCCTGCCGATAACGGTCGAGATACCGGGCGGATAGAGAAGATTATCGACGTTGTCGAGAAAACGCCGCATACTGCAATCAGTGATGAGTCTGGCGCAAAATATAAGGTAGACCGGCAATGGTTTACAGACGGATTGAGGTGGCTTGGAGATAACAGCAGGAATTATCGCAGTGTGGATACTTTTGCGAAAAAGTTGTCATTGCAAGGCTCTTCCGACTACGGAAAATCAAAGTTTTTCCTGTCCCTCTATCTTGTTCTCGAACAGCTCGTTTCCAGGCCGGACAGCAGATACGACGGTTTTTTTGCCGATATTTTTGACCGAAATTGTCGGGTGCCGGATGACATTACCATTATTTCATGGAATTATGACTCCCAATTTGATATAGTTTACAAAGAATGGGAGAGTAATAACATGCTTAACATAGTAAACAAGACCGTTGGTTTTCGTAAAGTAGACAATAGCGGGCTAATATTCAAGATAAACGGCACGGCTGCATTTGGTGACGAAAATCTGAATCCCGATTTGACGGTGGCGTATTTGCATTATGGTAATAAAAATGGCAGGGAACAAAACTCCATATCCGAAGAGGTGTTAATCAAGGTTCTCGAATTAGCTGTGCAAAACAACAGGTCGAACCTGTCGTTCGCATGGGAGGAATTAGGCAATCAATGGATACGGGATCGTATTCTCGCAAACATTCGCGACGCAAGATCCGGCAGCGGATAAGATAATAGATCAAGGCCATATACAATGGCAAAGCGAGGCAGGTAGCGATAAAAGACGATATGGAACAGTTCTTTATGCCGTATGAACTGTAAAGCGCCGATGACATGAAAAACTTTGCCGCGATAGATTTCGAGACGGCCAACAGCAACCCGTCGAGCGTGTGCAGCGTGGGGGTGGTCGTTGTGCGGGACGGGGCGATCGTCGAACGGATATACCGTCTGATCCGCCCCGAACCCGAATGGTATTCCTTTTGGAACACCCGCGTTCACGGGCTGACGATGGCCGACACAGGGAACGAACCCGTCTTTCCGCATGTTTGGAGCGAAATCGCCCCGAAGATAGCAGGGTTGCCGCTGGTGGCGCACAACAGTCCGTTCGACGAGGGGTGTCTGCGGGCGGCGCACAGGGTCTACGGGATGGATTATCCCGATTATGCGTTCCTCTGCACTTGCCGCGCCTCGCGTCGCGTGTTCGCGCAGACCCTGACAGACCATAAACTGCACACCGTAGCGGCGCATTGCGGCTTCGATCTGACCAACCACCACTACGCCCTGGCCGACGCCGAAGCCTGCGCCGAAATAGCGATCAAAATATTATGATACTTGTAGATACGCATACGCATCTGTACGACGGCGCTTTCGACGACGACCGTGCGGCGGCGACGGCCCGTGCGCGCGAGGCGGGGGTCGTGGCGATGCTGCTGCCGGCGATAGATTCGTCGAGCCATGCGGCGCTGTTCGACCTGGCGCGTTCGGACGGGGGGCTTTTCGCGCCGATGATGGGGCTGCATCCCACGTCGGTGGGCGAGCTGTGGCAGCGCGAGCTGGAGCTGGTGGAGGAGTTGCTGGCCGATCCGCCTGTCCGGTTCTGCGCCGTTGGGGAGGTGGGGCTCGACCTGCATTGGGGCCGCGATTGGTTTGCCGAGCAGACGGAGGCTTTCGAGCGGCAGATCTCTCTGGCTGTCAGCTACGACCTGCCGCTGGTGATACATACGCGCGACTGCTGGCCCGAAATGCTCGATGTGCTCAAACGCCGTCGTTCGGAGGGACTGCGGGGCGTTATGCACGCATTTTCGGGCAGTTACGACGACTATCTCGCGGTGAAGCGGTGCGGCGATTTTCTGTTCGGCGTCGGCGGGGTCGTCACTTACAAAAACTCTCTGCCGGCCGGCGTCGTGCCGCGCATGTCGCTGAGCGACATCGTATTGGAGACCGACTCCCCATATCTGCCGCCCATGCCTTTTCGCGGACAGCGCAACGAAAGCGGCTATCTGACCTGTATTGCTGATCGTGTGGCGCATCTGCTCGGGGTGTCGTGCGAAGAGGTGGCCGTCGCGACAAGCAGTAATGCCGGGCGGATGTTCGGGTTTGCGCCGATGTGAAGGGCGCGGCAGAGGAAAAAATGCAGCCAAATGTGTTGTGTCAAAAAAAATCGTATATTTGCAGAATGTAGGATGCGTCGGGGCAATGTCAAACAAGTTTGATTGCTCTCGACTTTCACTATGTTTGAACGCTTTTTTTGTCGACTTTTGTTGCTTCGCGGCCTGTCGTTCAGCGACTTGATGTGGTTTGGCTTGGGGTTTGACCGGAGGTTTGGTCGAAGGTTTGGCCGTGGTCGTTTGGGGCTGGCAGCAGGTTATCTTATGGGTTTTCCGGGTTTGACCGGAACCTTGACTGGTGGGGTGGCAGAAGTTTGGCTGAGGCGAACAGGAGAAATGGCCGAGTGGTTGAAGGCGCGCGCCTGGAAAGTGCGTATACTCCAAAAGGGTATCGTGGGTTCGAATCCCGCTTTCTCCGCCAATGAGTGAATTGATTTTGAGCGACTTGCATTTGATGTAAGTCGCTTTTATTTTTGCCGGCAACCGGTCGAAAACAAGTCAGTGGAACCATTTTGGGCCACAGAGGTAAAATAAAGGTTGTCTATGGCAATGATCTGAACATTCATAGCTTACATTTGGATTAGCATCTCTGAGCATTTGTAGTAGTTCCTTCTCTGTTGTCTTTGATGTTTTTTCAAATACATCATAACTTCCCTCGTTCTCACCCAATAAAAACAGGAATGGCCCAGCCGGAAATTCCCAAAAATATTGGTGTTGCTGACATGAACATTTGCGCTTATAGTATGCTCTTTGCTATTCAGGCACTGAACATCCACATATGCTTTACATGAATTTTGTCTGTCTCGATCAAATTTACTTTCTGCACTTTACCGATAGTCACTGTAATAATCATCCTTGTCGAATTTTTTTTGAATAGACCGCTTTATCTCTGCACTCATTGCAGATAAAGAATGTACGCTTGTACCTCTTTTGCCCGATCCTATGTCGGAAAATATGCTTGTATTTAGGAGTAGTAGCACCGCCACTCCCAGAGCAGCAACCAATAATAGCTTTTTTAATATTTTCATGGTTTTAGCGGCTGATTACAGGTATAAAGTCAATCTTAACCTTGGCATCGTTGCCATAGAACACCTTAGATTCGCCCCCGAATTGATAAACGTTCGGGAAAATGGAGAGAAAAGGTGATTTTCGGCAGTATTTGCACCTGCATGCAGGCGGATGCTGTGAGTTTGTTTGTGCAGGAAAACGGTTACATGATTTTTTTCGATGGGAAATGTTTGCGTGATTTTTTGCATCGGGCTCGCTTTACCCGGCCCGTCGATAAACGACGGAACAAGGCTGCGCAACGGAAGGTCGGATAATTTGTACTTTGTCTTGACAAACTCTTTCTAGTAACTCAGCGAATTACGACAGGTTGTAAACGTCCTCTGCATACTGTCCACCCCGACACGCTTGACATACTCCTCTCCTCGTTGTGCTCTGTGAAATAGCGCACCAGAGTCTGCTGCTCGGACGCTATTTCCTGAAACGCATTCTTTATCTCACGGGCGATGACTGGTGGCTTGAGTCTGTTTTGCCGTCAACTTGCCGTACCAGATATCAGGGTTGACCTTGCCATGCACCGAACTGCACCGCAGCCAAGCTAATGGCTGTTGGCTGCATAACCTTGGTATTCCCGCCCGACAACCATCCTCTTTCCAATGCACGATTCACGCCTAACAAGGCCATTGCTTAACTGTTTCGCACTCAGAACATTCATTCCTCCGACCATAATTCTGCACAACTGCTGCCTCCCTCCCCCACAAAAACACCCGCCAGCCTTCACCAAAGAACAGGACAACTTGCCATCACAAAAAAACCACACACAAAATCGCCGTCGACCGTGAAGGCAAAACATCGAACATCCCGACGCCAGACCCTGCCTCAAACCCAAAGCCCCGGCTCCAAAAACAACCCAACCTTTTTATTCCAAAAAACAATAAACTAACAAGGAGTTTTGCTATCTTTGTAAAATTTCTCACCTGACTTTTGACTGTGATCATGATAAGATTTCTCGACGATGATTTTCTTTTGCAGAGCGGAACTGCGCGCAGGCTCTATCACGAACATGCTGCCGGTCAACCTATTATCGACTATCACTGCCATCTCGATCCGGAACAGATAGCCTCCGACCGCCGCTTCGACAACCTCGGACAGATATGGCTCGAAGGCGACCACTACAAATGGCGCGCCATGCGGACCAACGGCGTTGACGAGCGGTTCATCACGGGAAGTGAGACCTCGGACTGGGAAAAGTTCGAGAAGTGGGCCGAAACCGCGCCGTACACCATGCGCAACCCCCTCTACCACTGGATGCACCTGGAACTCAAAACCGCATTCGGCGTCGATAAGCCGCTCAAACCCGAAACGGCGCGCGAGATATACGACCACTGCTCGGCGCTGCTCCAAAAGCCCGAATACAGCGCGCGCGGACTGATGAGACGTTATAAGGTGGAGGCGGTCTGCACGACGGACGACCCGACCGATTCGCTGAAACACCACATCGCGCTGCGTGACGAAGGGTTCGAAATCAAAGTGCTGCCCACGTGGCGTCCCGACAGGGCGATGGCCGTTGAGAACCCTCAGGCGTGGCGAAGCTATGTCGAAAAACTCTCGGAGGCGTCGGGGGTGAGCATCTCTCGTTTCGACGACATGATGCAGGCCCTGCGCTGCCGCCACGACTTTTTCGCCTCGGTCGGCTGCAAACTCTCCGACCACGGCATTGAGGAGTTCTACGCCGAGCCATACACGCAGGGCGAGATCGACGCCATTTTCAACAGGGTGTACGGCGGCGCGACGCTCGACGGCGACCAGGTGCGCAAGTTCAGGTCGGCCGTGCTGTTCGAGGGGGCGGTGATGGACTGGGAGAAGGGGTGGACGCAGCAGTTCCACTACGGCGCGTTGCGCAACAACAGCTCCCGCATGATGCGCCGCCTCGGCCCCGACGCAGGTTTCGACTCCATCGGCGACAGGAACACCACCGCGGCAATGTCGCGTTTCCTCGACCGGCTCGACGCGGACGACAGGCTGGCCAAAACGATAATCTACAACCTCAACCCGCGCGACAACGACATGATCGCCGCCATGATCGGCAATTTTCAGTGCGCTCCGGTTGCGGGCAAGTTACAGTTCGGGTCGGGCTGGTGGTTCCTCGACCAGAAATCCGGCATGGAGGCGCAGATGAACTCGCTGTCGGCGCTGGGGCTGCTGGGCCGCTTCGTGGGGATGCTCACCGACTCGCGCAGTTTCCTGTCCTATCCGCGCCACGAATATTTCCGCCGCATACTGTGCAACCTGATCGGCAGCGACGTCGAGCAGGGCCTGCTGCCCGCCTCCGAACTGCCGTTCCTCGGACAAATGGTCGAGGATGTGGCCTATAATAACGCAAAGAGGTACTTCGGGTTTTAGCGGCTGCGTCGTTAATGAACCCGCAGCACAGCCTTGATGTGAAGGGGCGAGCGAAGCAATATTTGCAACAAGGAATGAAACTTACAATAAAAAAACGTTGATCATGACCGACATTAAACAAAAAATGACACGGTATCGCTGGGTGATCTGCGCGCTGCTGTTTTTCGCCACGACGATCAACTACATGGACCGTCAGGTGCTGAGCCTGACGTGGAAGGACTTCATTGCGCCAGAATTTCACTGGACGAACGACGATTACGGCAACATAACCTCGCTGTTTTCGATATTCTACGCCGTGGCGATGCTCTTCGCCGGGCGTTTCGTCGACTGGATGGACACCAAAAAGGGGTTCCTGTGGGCCATCGGGGTGTGGTCGCTCGGCGCGGTGGCCCACGCATTTTGCGGCATTGCCACATCGGGCGTCCTTGCAGGAAACTGGATGGTGGGCTTCGAGGGGGCGCGCGAGACCATAGCGACGGTCGGCGACGTGGGCCGGATCATCAACGTGAGCGTGGCGCTGTTCATCTTTGCGCGGCTGATACTTGCCGTGGGCGAGGCGGGCAACTTCCCCGCGGCTATCAAGGCTACGGCGGAGTACTTCCCGAAGAAAGACCGCGCCTTCTCGACGAGCATCTTCAACGCCGGGGCTACGGTGGGGGCGCTGGTTGCCCCTGTGTCGATACCGGTCATCGCCAAATACTGGGGCTGGGAGGCGGCATTCATCATGATCGGCGCTCTGGGCTTCGTATGGATGGGCTTCTGGGTGTTCCTCTATAAAAAGCCTGAGCTCAATCCGCGCGTCAACGCCGCCGAACTGGCATATATCGAGCAGGACGCCACCCCCGCGCAGGACGCTCCGGCAAAGAAGCTTTCGTTCCGGCAGTGCCTGGGCTATCGCCAGACGTGGGCCTTTGCCGTTGGCAAGTTCCTGACCGACGGCGTGTGGTGGTTCTACCTGTTCTGGACGCCGGCCTATCTGAGCTCGGTCTACGACATGCGCTCGTCCGACCCCAAGGCGCAGGTAGCCATATTCGTGCTGTACATGATAACGCTGCTGTCGATCTTCGGCGGCTGGCTGCCGACGTGGTTCGTGGCGAAAAAGAAGATGAACCCATACGCGGGACGTATGCGTTCGATGCTGATCTTTGCCTTCTTCCCGCTGCTCGCCCTGCTGGCGCAACCGCTGGGGGCTGCGTCGTACTGGTTTCCGGTGATTATTATCGGCATTGCCGGGGCGGCCCATCAGGCATGGTCGGCCAATATTTTCTCGACTGTCGGCGACATGTTTCCCAAGAGGGCCGTGGCGACCATCACCGGCGTCGGCGGCATGGCCGGCGGCGTGGGGGCGTACATTATAAACAAGGGCGCGGGCCGGCTGTTCGACTTCGCCGACGAGAGCCATATGACCCTCTTCGGCTTCCGCGGCGAGGAGGCGGGCTACTTCATCATCTTCTGCATCTGCGCCGTGGCCTATCTGGTAGCGTGGTGCATCATGAAGTCGCTGGTGCCGAAATTCAAGCCGATCGAGATCTGACCTGCGTATCCGGCGGGGGCGTGCGCGAACAGCAGGCCTCCGCTGCGGTTTACATCTCTTTGTCATTGCAATGACAATATTTTGCACAACGTGACATTAAAGTATTATATTTGTAGCGTAAACTATTATGCCATGAAGACTAAATCTGCTATTTCTGTTGCGTTTATGGCGTTTTGCGTCATTGCGCTGGCCGTTTCGTGCGCCAAGCTCGACCGCTTCAGCCGCGACAATTCCGTCCTGTCGTTCCGTGTGACGGCCCACACGCCCGAGGAGATGGTGCTCGACCAGGCCGTCATCGAGGACAACACTGTTTTCATCCCCGTCCTTTTCGGCAAGCATAAGTTTCCGTTGCGCTTCACCGCCGAGATCGAAACACCCCCCGACGTCGACCGCATTCTCGGCGTGAACTTCGGGCAGGATACGCTGACCCTCGACAATGACGAATCGACGCTGACATTCTATGTCGTGGCGGCCAACGGGGCCACGCGCCGCTATGATATTCGCGCCCGCGTAACGCCGCTTGACGAAAACAACATGATACTCCCGCCGGTGGCATACAACTCCGTCGCCCCGTCCGACGCCGTGCTCTCGACCACGGCCCACACCATTGCGGACAGCGGCCATGTCGAGTTGCTGGGGGTCGAACTGCAATATCCGGTGGCCATTACGCCGCGACTGACCATCGTCGACGGGGCGAGCTTCGGGACAATCCGCAGGGGCGACGACGGACAGGCCGCCGCATTCGAGAACGGCGCGACGCAGCTGACCTTCGACGATGAGAACACCTTTTACCGCGTGGAGGTGATCGCCGCCAGCGGGCTGGAAAAGGAGTGGAAGCTCTATCTGCGCGACTGTACCCTGCTGGGCACGGACGCCGACTACGCGGCGACCAAATATACCGTGATCGAGCCGAAGTACTGCGAGGTGACCGAGGGCGAAGGCGGGCTTGTCATAAAGGAGAGCATCGCCGATGTGTCCACCCACACCGTAAAGGTGGTCATAGAGCAGCAAAATGCGTGGCCGGTGACGGTCAGGGTGCAGTTCCCTGCCAAAGACTGGGTCGACATTGTCGGGGCAAAGCGCGACACGACCTTCACCTTCACGAGCCTGAACGACGTGAAGAAGCTCTATCTGATAGACTCCTACGACCACAACGCCCGCCTGTGGACGATCTCGCTGGTGGAATACCGCTCGAACAAGGCCGACGTGCTTTCGTTCAGCTATAAGTGGCAAACGGGGTCGGTTGCTGGCGCAGGGATAAACAAATCCGTACTGTTCAACAACAAGTCCGGCCTTATTTACCCAGGCGATATTAACGACGGCGGAGAGGTGTACATATACCCTAACGAGAGATGGATCGTTTTGGAATACGACGAGATCTATACCAACGGAGGCTCCGATGCTGCCGGAGCTATTGCATTTCTTGCCAAATGGTGGAAGATCACTCTCAGAGACATGAACATAACGGTGAGCCCGGGCGCGGTCTGTTCCATCAACTCCGGCTCGCAAATCGTGTGGGAGCAAACCCAAACATCTACTCAGGGCTTCATTAACGCTCAGGCCCTGGGCGAGGAGCTGCGCACGTTCACCGTAACGGCACAGGACGGCACGGTGGCCACATGGTCGGTAAAGCTCAAAAAGAAGAACTTCACCAGAAACTCGGGCTGCGAAATAACGAACCTGCTTGTCGACAAGGCCATTCCCTCCTTCGCCAGTTTCGAAGACGAGCCGGTGTTGCTCGGTCAGGACACGATAACGCTCCGGCTCAAAGACGGCGAACGCATCTTCCCGCTGCAAATCTTCCCGCAGGTGATGGTCTCGCAGTTCGCCAAAGTGATAACGCCGCTGCCAATGGTCTTCTCAGGCCCCGACGCCGTCTATCTGCTCACCGTGCAGGCCGAGAACGGCGTCAATACGAAGACCTACGTCGTGAACCTCTCCCTACCGCAACTGGCCGACGGGGCCGACGTGACGGGCATTACGATAGGCACGCCGACCCCCTCCACGTTCACCGTCACAGGACAGGCGACGATCGACCCCGATACGCGCACCGTCACCATCCCCGTGGTCAGCGAAGATGCGCCGTTCCCCCTGACGATAGCCTACACCAACCTCACGTTCACCGAAAATGCCACATCCACAGTCTCCGAGCGGGGCGATTTCGTCTTTAACCGGGGCAGGGAGGCCATCACCATCCCGATAGTCTCCCAGAGCGGACAGGTCAACACATGGGAGGTCAGGCTCGACTACCGTCCGCAGTTGCGGGGCTGGAAGCTCGACTCGTGGGGCACGGCCAACAACAAAAACTGCCCCCTGCCTGCCTACTCCTACGGCAACCCCTACTGGGCCACCTCCAACAACAGTTTCACCCAAAACGTAAACCCGGCGACGGGAGCATCGGGCGGAAGCGACAGGTGCGCCGAGATGATGTCGTCGACCGCGCCGGTAGTCGGCATTCTGGCCGCGGGATCGACCTTCATCGGGTGGTTCGACTTCGACCACGCGGTGTCGGCAGGCACCACCGATCCCGTGTCGCTCACCTTCTTCGGCGTTCCGTGGCACGCCACGGCAAAGATAAAAGAGGTGCTGGTCGACGTAAACTATCACCCCGGCGGCACGGACTGGGGTTCGGCCACCGTCCACCTGATAAACTGGAACGGCGGCGGCGGCTCGTGCATCTACCACGGCAACAAACCAAACGGCAGCAACCCCTCCGCAGGGGCCTCCCCGCACCCCGCCAACACCGCCGCCAGCGCAGCATCGTCAACGGTGCGCTTCGGCACGGGCAGCGGCACGACAACATACGGGGAATCGTTCATATCCGTTCAGGACGGACAGTGGAGACAGATTACCATTCCTGTCAACGGCAATGTCAATTACACCCACTTCGCCGTCGTATTCTCCTCGTCGGCATACGGCGACTATTTCACCGGCGCGGCAGGCAGCAAACTGTTGATCGATAACATCAGGATAGTTTATGAAAACTAAGATAATATTTTTGGCCCTGTGTTGCGCAGCCGCTTCGGGGGTGCAAGGGAGGGAAGTTAAAGAGGGCGCCGCTTCGGAAAAGTGGTGGCGCGACCTTCATGTGGGCGTCCATACGGGGCTCGACATGGGCGGGGCGGTGCCCTGGCCGCTGTCGAACGCCGTCGGCGGAGGCAACAAAATGAACGCCGTCCCGCGCCTGAC
>JAIRQC010000051.1 GCA_031256675.1 Rikenellaceae bacterium | reverse complement strand
AAACGCCGATATTTGTTTTATTCACAACCCAAACAATTACAACCATGAAAAAGTTCGCATCTTTGACGGCCATGTTCTTTGGGGTAATAAAGTCCAAAACATTTTGCAACATATATTTTACCTACATTTGCATAGTTATTTGAAATACGCAAAATGTGGTCTTCGACGAGCCTGACACGTCGCCAAGCTATACATAATTCCCTCCTATCCACTGGTCAATACGCTAAATATTAATATATTGACGACAAAACACTGAGAGAAAATTTCCGGCGGACGCTTCGATGCTATTTCTCACTATCGCTCGCGACTCCTCGTTTTGAGGGAGTCGTTTAACGCCTCTACGCTACGGCAGTTCCTTTGTAGCAAAGCCGCGATAATTACAACTGTCCCTTTTCCACATTGGGGGCAGCGCGGCCACGCGGGGCCGAACTTTAACTGAACGCTCCCGAGAGGTATTTCTTTGTCAATTCGTGTTTTGGGTCGTTGAAGACCTGCTGCGCGTCGCCCGCCTCGATGATCTCGCCCATGTACATGAACACCACATAGTCGGCAATTCGCAACGCCTGCCGCAGGGTGTGCGTAACCATTATTATCGAGTAGTTGCGCTTGAGCTTGACAAACAGCTCCTCGATCGTCTTGCTCGATATGGGGTCGAGGGCGCTCGTTGCCTCGTCGGCAAGTATGAACTGCGGCTCGACGGCCAGGCTGCGGGCCAGACACAGACGCTGCTGCTGCCCTATCGACAGGCGCACGGCAGGGGTGTTCAACCTGTCGCACACCTCTTCCCACAGTCCCACCGCTTCGAGATAGTGCTTGACCACCATTTTCAACTTGCGCTTGTTGGCCAGCCCGTGTATGCGGCAGCCGTAAGCCACGTTCTCGAATATCGACATCGGCAACGGGCAGGGCTTCTGCGACACCAGACCCATCTTGCGGCGCAGTCGCGTAATATCCTGTCCGCTGCCGATAATGTCCTCGCCGTTAAGTAGCACCTTGCCCTCGATGCGGATACCCTCGACCGAATCTATCAGCCGGTTAAAGGTCTTCAGCAACGTCGATTTGCCGCATCCGGAGGGGCCGATGACGCAGGTGATCTTCTTGTCCGGCAGCGCCAGGTTCACATCCTTCAATATATGGCGCTCCTTGATATGGATGTTGAGCCCCTCGGCCCGTATCTCCGATTCATCTTTGCCGCGGACGAATTTATAGTCGGGCCGAAAAATCCGCTGCCGCCGACCGAGGATATTCTCCTCGCTCTGCTCGTCCGAGCGCAACTCCGATGTAAAGGTGAAATATTTAATCAAACTCTTCATACCCTGTGTTTTGAGAAGCGGTTGGTGATCAGTCGCCCTGCCACGCTCAGGGCAAGGACTATGAGGGTCAGCACCATTGCGGCGGCGTATGCCCTGTTTTGAACCTCCTTTATGGGGCTGCTCATCTGGAAGAACACGGCCAGCGGCATTGTGGCGGCAGGCTGGGAGAGCGACGTGGGGATGCTGTCAGTGTATCCGGCGGTGAACATCACTCCTGCGGCGTCGCCTATGGCGCGACCTATGGAGAGCAGCGTTGCGGTGGCAATGCCGGGCATTATCTGGCGCAGCACGACGCGAATGGTCTCGAAGCGGGTAGCCCCCAGCGAATATGCGGCGTCGAGCAGCTCGCGCGGGAATGTGCGGGCCACCTCGTCCATCGAGCGGATGAATATGGGGACGATCAGCAGCGTTACGACGATGATACCTCCGGCGAGCGAGGTCTTCATCCCGAAGTAGATCATAATCGTGAAGGCGAAAGCCCCGTAGACTATCGACGGGATGCCGAAAAGCACGTCGTAAGCCAGGCGCGCGACGTAGGCCAGGCGCGAGTTCTTGCTCAGGTAGACGTTCATGTAGAACACCACGGGGATGCTCACCAGCAGGCCCAGCAGCGTCGAGGCGCCGACGATGTAGAGCGACCCGACGATGGCGTTGAGAAATCCGCCCTCCTTGCCGACGTAAAACCCGCCGCCGGGCAGCTTGGAGACCATATCCCAACTCATGGCGCCCCACCCGCGGCTGACGATCGTCCAGATGATGCTCACCACAAAGCCGAACACGGCCAGCGTGGCAAGGTACATCAGCAGCTTGAACAGCCGTTCCTCTATGAATTTGAATTTCATGCTTTTATATTTTTGCAGGAGTATCCTGCAAACGCAAAAATATCGCGTATCATGCAAACCGTTTTTCCATGCGGTAGAGAATGATGCGCGATATGAGGTTGAAGAGCAGTATCACCACGAACAGTATCATGGCGGCGAACATCAGCGCGGCCTCGTACTGAGGGAACGACAGCATTTCGCCGTAATTGTTGGCTATTAGGGCCGGCAGCGGATAACAGGCATTGAAGATCGAGCGCGGCACTTCGGGCAGGTTGCCGCAGACCATCAGCACGGCGATCGTCTCGCCGAAGGCGCGCGACACGGCCAGCACCACGGCGGCCAGAATGCCGGTAACGGATTTGCGCAGCACCACCCGTTTGACGGTCTGCCAGCGGGTGGCGCCGAGCGAGGTCGAGGCGTCGCGCAACTCGGACGGCACCGATGTGAACAGTTCGATAAACAGGCTCACCATCAGCGGCAGGATCATCACACCCAGCACGACGCCTCCGGCCAGGGCCGTGTAGCCCGTCGAGAACTCTACAAAGTGCGGGGCCAGCCACTCCGAGATCCACGGGATGATGAGCAGCGTCCCCCACACCCCGTAGATCACCGAGGGCAGTCCGGCCAGAATGTCCAGCGCGGGAAAAACATATTTGCGCACCGCCGGACGGGCATATTCGGTCAGGTATATGGCCGCCAGCAGTGCGACGGGCAGAAAAAGTATCACGGCTATACCCGTCACCCACAGCGTCCCCATCAGGAACGGCAGAAAACCGAACTCCCCTTTCATCGGATGCCACGACGAACTGAACAGCAACTCGCCGAGCGAATGGTCGGCAAGCACAGGGGACGATTTGAAGTAGAGCCCGACCCCCATCGCCACCACTAACAGCAGCGAGGCGATGGTCAAAAAGAACATCACCCCGCCCGCCGTTCGGTCTTTGAGGGCCCTGAGACTGATCATTCGGTTGCCGTACTGTCAGGATTTTGGGCCGCACTTTCGCCGAGCAGCGTCAGTCCAGCCTGTAAAAGTTCGTCGGCAAGGGCTATGTATCCCGCCGGATTGTTATATTTCTGCCCCTCGGTGAGGATAAATTTAAGGAAAGCGACGACCTCGGGCTTTGCCGGCGTGCCGTTGGTCACCAGAAAGAGGTTGCGCGCGGGGGGCGACGGGTAGCGATCGTCGGCAATGGCCGCGACCACATCGTCCTTCGTGGCGTAGAAATTCTCGTCAGGGCCGATGCGTCCGTCGCCGTCAACGTCGAGCGGATAGACGGCAAGGCCTGGATTGGGCTGACGGGTAGTTTCGTCGTAAGCGTATGACAGATTGGCATATCCGACGCCCAGTTTGTCCTTCTGCACGGCCTGTGCGATGCCCGGATCGCCGAAGACCCCCGTGCCGTTAAGGTCTTCCTGTTTGCGCCCCATCCACAGGGCGAACGTTTCGGCTGCGCCGCAGGCGTCGGAGCGGGTGTAAACATGCACCGCGCTGCGTTCGCCGCTCGCCGCCAGCGTCCCCCACGTCATGTCTTCTCCGCCGATCCAGAGCCTCGTGGCCGCCTCGCGGGTCAGTCCTTTGGCCAGAAGCTGCTCGATGGCTGGATTCTCGACATTGAGTATCGGCACCACGGCGTCTTTGGCCACGGCGAAAGGCACGGCCCCCTTGTCGATCTCCGGGGCGTAAACCTCGCGCGAGACCATACCCAAGTCGACCACCCCCGACAGCACGTCGGTTATCCCCTTGCCTGCCCCTCCGGCCGAGATGTCGATGTTGACCGCCGGGTGGAGTTTGCGGAACTCCTCGGCCCATTTGACCGCCAGCGGATAGAGTGCGAAAGCCCCCGAAAGGGTTATGTCGCCGGAAAGTTCGCCCGCCGCCGCCTTGCGCCGTCCGCCGCCGCAGGAGAGCGTTCCCGCAAGGGTCGCCGCGAGCAATAATAGTGTAACAACTCTGTTTTTCATACCGTCCGATAATTATTTCGCAAATGTACCGCCTTTCGTCCCAATGGCAAATAACATATTTATGGTAGATCCGGTTTTGTCCATCGTCCCGAAGCATTGCCAATTCGGGGGCAAAGTTAGGTATGGTAAATCCGAACTGCAAAATTCGGCCTTTGAACCAAAAAAAACAATAGGTGTTTATACCTAATACTCATAAAATCATCATTGCAGGCCGTTTTGCGGCAACGCAACTCTGTGAGGCGGGCCTTCCGGAATGCGCCCTGTCTCGCGACGCCCGCCTTTGCAATGATGACGCCCGTCTTTGCACTGACGGGCTGTTAATGCTAATCGCCCTGTCGGTCTTCAACGCTGTTTTGGCTACTGTCTGCATTGTGCTTTCTTTTATCGTTCATGCAAGTTTATGGGCTAAAAAAGTTTTGTCCGTAGAAGTATCACCCGTGCGGAAGATTTATGGTTCAAAATAACTTTAGAGGATATTTTCCGCGGCTTGCGAGCAAAATTAAGTGAAGCCCGTTGTGCATTTTTTTGTTTATGTTTAAGGTTTGGCAGGGTTTGGTTATGAATTGTCCGGTTGTTCAGTAGGGTATTTTAGCGAGTATTCACCGCTTCGAGTGTCCAAATAGTATTATGACAACCTGATTGTGAGATTATCTAATTTGAATAATGGCCGTTGGGGCAACAAAAGTATGACATTTCAGGACGCCCAGGGACGCACTGTGACAAAAAACACTATTTTTATTTTTCGCTTGTTTTCCCTTGGAATTCCTCGATTATGATAGTGCGTTACAAGTTCGTTTACAACCGCCACAACCGCCCGATACGGAACGGACATACCGCCTCCGTACATCTGCGCGAGACCATCGACCGCAAGGTACGGTACATTGACGCCGAAATCCGCCAAAAGGATCATGGCCTGTCGGTATAAAACCAGCACAGCCATTTTTAATGCTGTTGCGGCTTCTGTTGTTGTCGCTCCCCTCGAAACGGCAACCGCTATTACCTTAATTTTGCCTTCGACATGTTAACATGGCGTAAGATTTGTGATTTTTGCAGGTATTTGCGCTTGCATGTAAATGGGCGTTGCGAGGTTCTGGATAACGGTTCCGTATTGCCCGAAAAGTTGAGAGTAAAGTTCGGTCAACATTATTAAGATCTTGCAACATCGGTACGATGCTGCTGTAGGCAATTCTTTTAGGTTCAAGATTTAGTTAAGTTTTTATTTTAGTGGGTTTTTGAGCAAAATCAGATATATATTTTTGTTACGGCAGTTATAGCACTTTTTGATGTGAAGATAGAACGTGTATTTGTGTACGCCACGAAACTTTGCCGGATGGACTTTGCTCACAGTCCACAGAAGTTCTTTATACCTTAATTTCGTTTGCAAATTGATTGTCGCCATGTTTGAGCCTAAAATGCTTTTTGTACCCATACGTCACAGGCCTTGATATCGTCGTCGATATAGACCACCGCCGAAGGGTCGGCATGGCTCTGATAATGGCGTTAATTCGCACATCGAACAATTCTTAACAATTTGAGCATACACTTTGTCCTCACGTTTTAGCATCCTGAAAACAGGCATCTTCCCTTGCGTCCACGCCCCCGAATCCCACGAACTTGACGAGTGCCGAAACGGCTCCCGTCGAGTTCGACCTCTCCATTCTCGAACGGGCTTTCTGCCTCGCAAGGTTCGGCAATCCGCTCGCGGAGATTCGCATAAAATCGGTTGACGGTTGGCCGTGAAACTCCCGTCAATTCAGCCGTTTTTAGCTTCCACACCCAGGCAAAACAGCCACAGAACTGTCCTGAATTTCGACTCGGAAATCTTCGCACGGAAAAATACTTATTAATCATTATTCTACAGTTAAGCAAAGATAGTCATTGCTTAACTAATCTTGAACCAATTTTTTCCAGATTAACAATTCAAAACCATAAAATTTCATTGCATCGGCTTTCAATCTCGATAAATTTTTAAGCTGTAACGATGTGAATAGTCGTCTTTATCTGGTTTCTGGGAGGATCTCATTTTTCACGTAACTCATGCACGCGCTTTTCCCTCCGCCGTTTTGTTAGATAGGACACCACCATGCTCTGCGGTGAAGTAGGGAAAAGCATAGGACAATGGCGCACAATCTTACTTAAATTCAGACAAACCCCGACTCCGGTACGAACAAGGAGATAAAACGGCTGCTACACATAGCAGCCGTTTCCGTCCTTATAAAAAAGAACGGCGAACTTCGCGAATATTACGACCGCAAAGTCGCCGACGGCAAAAACAAAATGCTTGTGATCAACGCCTTGCTATCAAAGATAGTCACAAGGATCTTTGCCGTCATCAAGCACGACAAACCGGTTAATAATTAAACAACTGCCGGTAAACGTTTTGTTCTTACTGGCATATAGTTTGCCATAATAAAGCATGACAAGCCTGTCCGACGCGTTCAAACTCCGACCACGAAACAATGCCTTAATCCCACAACAGATTCTCTATCCCCGCTATTTTAAGGCGTATTTTCCTGCATCTTAAACTTCTTTTTACATTTCTGCTTTTTCGCAAAAACCATAAAAACAGGCAAAAAACGCACCAAACATTTGCTAACAACTTTGCCAATAGCTTTGCCGATACGCTCGTTGAAGCCGTAGCCAGACGGGTCAAATAACGTTACATTCCCGCCTCATAAACCTCATCGACCTGCCGCGGGGGTTGACGCCGTTCGGGCGCGCCATTTCGAGGATGCGTGGGTCGATGCCGACCGGTTTGTTGTCGTAGAGCACGTAGTTGGCGCGCAGTTCGGATGGTGAGATATTGGGCATGGCCACGTTGGCCCCGCAACTCAACCCGCGCAGCCGCATGTCGGGCGAGATGGCTTGCAGGGCGGTTGTGGAGGCGATATTGATGTCGGGCATCATCAATCGCAATATGGCTATCATCCTGAGCGTCAGCTCGCCGCGCCACTGCTGCGATCCCTGCGTTTCGTGTGCGAAACTGGCGAGGGGAGTACCGTCGCATTCGAGATAGGGCCCCATGCCGCACATGTCGATGTCGAATTTGCGCATGAAAAGCAGGTCGTGCGCGAGGCTCTCGACGCTCTGCCACGGCAGACCGATCATCACCCCGGTGCCTACCTCGTAACCCGTGCGCCGCAGGTCGCGAAGAGCTTCCAGACGGCGGTCGAAAGAGTGGTCGGCAGGGTGAATACGGGCGTATAACGCAGGGTCTGAACTCTCTATGCGCAACAGGTAACGGCTGGCCCCCGCGTCGAACCAGCGTCGATACGTCCCGGCAGTCTGCTCGCCGAGCGACAGCACGACGGCAGGCCCGTCCATACCGCTGATCCTCCTCACGATACGCTCTATGGCCTCCACGTGAGCCTCGGCGCATATCTCGCCCCCCTGTATCACCACCGAGCCGAAGCCCTGCTCCACAGCATATCGCACCGAGGCGATAACCTGGTCATCCGTAAGCGTATAGCGCGCCACGCGACTGTCGCGCCGAATGCCGCAGTAGAGACAGTTCTTGTGGCAGATATTGGTATATTCGATCAGCCCGCGCAGGTGGATCCCATCCCCCACCGTCAGGCGGCGCACCCGGTCGGCCTCGGCGAACAACTCCTCGCCTCCGCCGCGCAACAGTGATACAATATGTTCGAACGTGAACTCCACGGTGCAAAAATAGCGAAATTATTGCTATCTTTGTACCATTATGGAATCAGGCAAACACAGTTGCTCGTGCGGTTGCGGCGCGCCGCCGCCTGCCGCAACCCCGACCGAACAGGCCCTGCAGCGCAGGGTGTTATGGATAGTGCTGGCGGTGAACTTCGGAGGGTTTCTGATGGAGATGACTGCCGGACTGCTCGCGGGCTCGATGAGCCTCTGGGCCGACAGCCTCGACATGTTCTCCGACGCAGCCATTTACGGCATGAGCCTGTGGGCCGTAGGGGCTGCCGTGACGCGCCAGAAGCGTGTCGCGCTGCTTAGCGGGGTGTCGCAGGTCGTACTGGCCGTGGCAGGGCTGGCGGAGGTATTGCGCAGGGTCTTCGGCGGCGAACAGGCCCCTGAGTTCTGTACCATGATCATCGTCTCGATCATCGCCCTCATAGCCAACGCATTTACGCTCAGGTTGCTGCACCGCGCTCGCAGCGGCGAGGCACACATTCGCGCCAGCATCATCTGCACCTCCAACGACGTCATCGCCAACGCAGGGGTCATCGTTGCCGGCCTTGCCGTCTGGCTGCTCGAGAGCAAAATCCCCGACCTTGTCGTCGGCGTGGTCATCTTCATCCTCGTCATCCGCGGCGCACTCAGAACACTGCGCCTCGCAAAATAAAAAAACACCTCCGTTCGGGCAGAGCGAAACAGTCCGGTAAATCAGCCTCTCCTGATTGTTTCCCTCACTTGCGGTTTTAAGCCTCGCAGAGGCTGCGGCCAGCACTGACGGGGAGGGCAGGACTGCTTCGCCCCGCTCGCAATGACGGTTGTGCTTTCATGCCACGCAAAATAAAAAAAACAGGGCGTCGCAAAAGCAACGCCCTGTCCATCGTTTTACAACCGTTACCAGTTGAGTATCTTCATGAAGTCGTACTCTTCGGGATTTGCCACATACTTGCGTGCGGCTTCGTAGTCGGCCGGGGTTATGTAGCAGAGTATGTTGTGGATGACGTTGCCAAAGTCGTCCGAAGAGATGTCGACCAGGCGGGGCGGGATCTTGCCCGTGGCGGGGTCTTGCAGATCTTTCAGATAGAGCGGCGAGACCTTGCCGGCGCGGTCGACGAATACCATGCAGCCGGTCTTGCCCTCGTCGAAGAGTTGCCATACGCCCATGCCGAGCGACGAACAGTAGACCAGGTCGAACGCGACGGGGGTCTGGCAGCGCACCTCGTAACCGATCTCCACCGGACGCGATTTGACCCTGATGTTCAACGCTTTGAGTTTCTTTTCGAGCATCTCATTGAATATGTGCGCTTTAGACACCTTGCCCAATTCGGGATGGCCGTGGTCGTCGTATGAGAAGTTGACGCCGGACTTTTTGATCTCCTCTTCGCTCAGTTCGTGGAAAACCCCCTCGGAGATGACCACGCAGCCGTAACCCATGCCCATCAACTTGCGCTTGACGATCGACGAGACCACCAAGTTGACGATCTTGTCGACCGTGATCTCCGTCCGGTCGAACATCTCGGGGATTACCGACATCGGATAGTGGCAGGCGGTGCCGATGCCGAAGGCGAGGTGGCCGGCGCTGCGGCCCATAGCCGCCACGACAAACCAGTTGCCGCTGGTGCGTGCGTCGACATAGACCGCGCGGCCGATGGCGGCCCCCTTGTCCAGCGCCGACTCGTAGCCGAACGTCGGAGCTCCGTTAGGCAGCGGCAGGTCGTTGTCGATGGTCTTCGGGACGTGTATGTTCGCGATTGGGTATTTCTTCTCGGTGAGGAACTTGGCGATGCGGTTGGCGGTCGAGGCGGTGTCGTCGCCGCCGACGGTCACCAGCAGTTTGATGTTGTTGCTGGTGAAGAAGTCGAGGTTGAAATCCTCGGCAAAGTTTTTGTCGGTGGGTTTGAAGCGGCTCATTTGCAGGTACGACCCGCCGCGGTTGAAGATGTCGTCGGCCAGCGGATAGTCGATGTCGACCGTGCGGGGCGATGGGCTGAACAGTCCCGTATAGCCCTCGTGGAGGCCGACCACGCGATAGCCCTTGCTGAGAAAAGTTTTGGAGACACTGCCCACGACGGTGTTCATGCCGGGCGCGGGCCCGCCTCCGGTGAGGATTGCGATTGCGTCTTTCATGGTTTATGCTGTTTTTTCGTTATTGTTCCCGCGAGCTCATCCGTAATCGGAAAAACATCGACGGAACGCTCTGTTTTCCGCAGGCAAATATACGATATTTTTTAAGATTTTTTAGAAAATACCACACTGCGTAAAATAAAATATCACCCTGAGCAAAATCGAAAGGCCTGCCGCCGCGTTTCGCCACACGCCATACGCCACACAAAAGGCGGGGCGGAGCGGGGCGGGGCAAGGGGCATGCAAGACGTTCCCGACTATTTTTCCCCGTACTCCGTTTCGGAAAACTCCTTGCCTGCGAAGAGTTCGGCCAGGCCGCTGATCTGTTTGAGGCGCAGCAACTCGTCGGCGTCCATACCGATGTTCTTCATGATCCACGCATCGGACATGCCCGATCGGGTGAGTTCGGCGACGATGTTGACCATCAGCTCGATGCAGTGCGTTCCCCGGGCGCGGTTGTGGCGGATGGTGGAGGCCATGCGGTTCGATACGTCCTTGTCTATCACCACCACGGGCATCATGCCCTTTTCGCGCTCGTAGATGTCCTTGTGGCGCAGCATTACGCAGTATCGGTGGAAGCCGTCGACGATTTCGTACCTGTCTTCGGCGGCAATGTAATAGCATACAATTGGCATTGTGTAGCCATCCTCCCTGATCGACTGGTAGAGCAGTTTCATTTCGGGCGGGGCCACCGCATTGGGGTTGTAACTGTTGGCCTGTATCTTCTCTATCGGTACGGCTTTTACGTTGTAAACGGGGCTCATAATATATTTCGATACTTTTCCATTATGTTCTTGCGGCGCGCCATCTCGTGCTTGGTCTGCGAGAAGCCCATGTACTTGCACAGGTGGTCGTTTTTCAGGATGCAGACGCACATGCGCTTGTATGTTGGTATTTCGCGGAACTCGGCAATGTCGACGTCGTCGAGGTACTCCATGCGCACCGGACGCTTGTCGGTCTTGTAATTCGTGTCGGGCATCACCTCGAACTTCACCCCCGCCGCGCGCAGTTTTTCGATCGTTTCGCAGGATAGCACCCCGCCCCGCTCGCGCCAGAAGCGGATGCTCGTCTCCAGTTTGTCAATGTAGCCCTGCCGCGTCTCCTCGGGCAGCGTGCCGAGCAGGAAGTACATGTAACTCCGCCATGTGTGTCCCTGCGGCAGGCGGATCGAACTCCATCCCATGGCCGTCGTGCCGCCGTATATTCCGGCGAAGTTCACCCCGTTGACCCGGCCGATCATCCGTCCCCACGTGTCGGGCTCTATGACGCGGTAGAGGCGGAGGTTCTCCTGCGCGGTCGATAGGAATGGGCTCGCCACGCGCTGTTTGTCGAGCGGCACCCCGGCGCGGTAGTAGAGGTCGTAGAGGCGGTTGTAGTCCCAGTGAAAGGTGCCGTTGGCCGTCCATATGTCCGTTGTTTTCCAGTCGAATATCGGGTAGGCGTTGTAGACGTTATCGCCCACTTCGCTCGTCCAGTCGAGCCCGCGATAGTTGCGGTAGTTGCGGGAGCTGTGGATGGCCAGCCAGCGGTTGAAGCTCTCCTGCGTGCGGATGCCCACGAGGCATGCTGTCCGCCGCGCCCCCACCTGTTCGTGGAGCCACTGGCTGAAACGCTCCTGGAACTCATAGTCCCACATATCGTCCCTGTAAAACGGGAAACGCTCCCTGGTCAACACCCCCTCCGGCATCGGCCTGGCCCACAGCTCCCTCTTCTCCTCCTCCCACGGCCGCCAGTACGACTGGTACATCGAGGTGCAGGTCGGCACCTTAAACGGCACGCAGATTCGGTAAACGTCGATCGTGTCGCCGTTCGCTGCCAGCGTCCGGTCGACATAGTCGGTGGTCATGCCGTACTGCACCTCGTAGTCGATATGGAACACCCCGATGCGCCGTTTCAGGGAGCGGCTGCGGATGTGGTCGAGGCAGAGGTTGAGCAACACTCCGCTGTCCTTGCCCCCCGAGAAGGAGACATAGATGTTGTCGAACTCCTCGAACAGCAGATCAAGCCTCCGTGTCGTCGCTTCGAGTACGGTCATGCTTGTATCCCATTACGTGCCAGTTGACCCCCTGCCGCATCATCCGGAAGCCGAGCCGCCGGAACCATTCGGTCTTGTCGTCGGAGACGTATGCGGTCAGCACGGCCTCCGCCTCGACGGCCTCCCTGATCACCTGAGCGATGAGCGGCGTGAAACTTTTGGCGTCGCGGGGCAGCACGAGGTTGCCTATGCGGCGGCGCAGGCCGTTGTAGGACATCTTGACCGAGCAGAAACCCTGCGCCCTGTCCTTGTCGTCGACCTCGACATACCAGCGGTGTTTGTCGGAGGTTGTGATGGGGTTGCCGTTCTGTCGGACATGGCGCGCCGACATGGCATAAGGGCCGACGTAACGGTAGAGATCGTCGTCCGTACCGTCGAGAATAACTATTTTCATGATCCTTACATTACTTCCGCCCCGTCGACGGCAGGGAAAATCTGCGCCGGCGGGAAATCACGCTCTTTCAGCGCCCGACATGACAATTATCGGGCAATTATCAGACAAAAATAGGCAAAAATCACATAGCTTGGACATATTCGCGTAATTTTGCCTTATTCGTGATAAGTCGGAGTATCTCGTCGGTCATGTTCCGTTTGCGGGCGAGGTTGTGCATGATGCGTGCGTCGATGCCCGTGGAGGTTATCATGTCGATGATCTTCATATTCCGGCGTTGCCCCTTGCGGTCGATGCGGCCGATGCACTGCTTGCGTTCGGAGTATTTGAACGAGTTGGAAAAAAACACAATCCGGTTGCATCCCTGCAATCCGTTGAGCCCCGTTCCTCCGATCGAGGATGTGGCCACGAAGTATGGCTTGTTGCCCGCGACGAACTGGCACAGTTCGCCCGCCCGCTTGCGGCGGTTGCGTCCGGTGAACTCCGCGCATTTCGACCGTCCGAGATAGTTCATCAGTATGTCGACCTCGAAGAGATATTTGCAGAAAAATATCGTCTGCCGCCCTACGCCCAGCCTTTCGAGCAGCTCGAATTTTCGCGTGCCAAGAAACCTTGCCCCCTCCTTCCCGTCGTGCAGGTAGCCGCATGCCACCTGCTGCATACGGATGAAATATAGGAATATGGTCTCGGGCCGCATGTCATCGTGCGATGCGCTGATGGCATCGAGCAGCTCCTTTTTGAGGCGGCGATAGTGGAATTGCTGCTCGTCGGTCAACTCGCAGGTCATTATCAGGAACTCTTTGGGCGGGAGCGTCATGGCGTCCTTGCGAAGTATCTGGCAGGTGTATGGTTCGATAAGTCCGGCGAGATATTCGAGGTTCTTGTAGCCGACTATCTGATTGCCGTCCCAGCCGCCGAGGATGAGGAACTTGCGGGCGAACTTCTCCCACGAGGAGCATCCGAGGATCAGTTCGCTCAACATGCCGTACTGCATGTACAGGTCGTGGACGTTGTCGGTGACGGGGGTTGCGGACATGATGAGCTTGTAGCTGCACCTGTCGCAGATCTCCCTGATGCGGCGGCTGCGCATGGCTTTGGCCCCCTTGACCATGTGGCTCTCGTCGATGACGATCATCGTGCGGTTGTCGACCGCGTGGCGGGCTTCGAGGTAGATGCGGTCGCTCATGCTCATGCTTTCGATGCCGTAGTAACGCCACACGAGACCATTCTCGCGGCAGAACAACTCGACCTCGCGGCTGAAATTGTCGACGGTCGACAGCGGGCAGAATACCATCACGCTGTCGATGCGTCCGGCGGCGAAGCGCGAGCAGGCCAGGTCGGTGGCTATCTTGGTCTTGCCGACCCCCGTGTCGCCGAAACAGGCCGACACCTTCATCGAACACAGGAAGCCGAGCGCCCGCTTCTGGTGCTCCATGCTGCCTTCGCACAGTGGAGGCACGTCGTCAGTAAGCCGCTCGTTGAGCGGGACTTTGCGCCGCCGCTTCTCGCAGTCGAAAATTATCTCGTGATAGCGTTCGAGCAGCCGGCTTTTGAGTTCGGCGGCCTGCGCCTCGCACCACTGACGGTTGGCGTGGCGCGATCTGGCCTTGACGACAAGCTCGAGGCGGTCGTTGATTACCTCGATGTAACATTCGGCCCTTACGCCGGCCAGGTCGTTGCGGTGGGGCAGGTAGATGCGTATGATGTTCCCCGCGCCGCGCCACAGGCGCGCCCCCTTGATGCGGTCGTATATACGGACAAGGGCGGCCGCAGTGTGGTCGGATATTCTGGAGGAAAAGATCGGTACCTTTTTCCGTCCGGTGGGTGGCGCGACGTCGATTGTCATCAGGTGCAGGGAAATAGAGGGTGTAAGTTGCGGTATGAAAGATATGAATTTATTTCGGAAAATACAATAAACCGGCTCAATTTATGAAAAAAAATGACACGACTGCATCAAAAGCCGGTTTCAACGTCGTTGCGAACGCAAATTTGCGAAAATGGAAGCCCCCGTCATTGCGGGCGGATCAGGGCCCTGGGGTTGCCCCGTCGAACTATAATTTCCCGAGGAATTTTTTGCGGTCGACGACAAAACGCTCGTGCGTTCCCTCGCCTGTAACGCCGCCCGGATCGGAGGCCTCGACACGGAATACAAGGCGGCGGCCGTCGACCTCCGTCAACTCGGCCGTAGCCGTCACGGGGCTGCCGGTCGGCGTGGCGCGGGTGTGCGCAACCTCGACGCGCGTGCCAACGGTCGTGCAGCCGTCAGGCAGGGCGTCGGCAACGGCAAGCATGGCGGCACGCTCCATCATGGCGATCATCGTCGGGGTAGCCAGCACCGCCATATCGCCCGAACCGACCGCCGCCGCAGTATCTTCCGGCCCCACCGTACACCCGCAGGTGAAACGCATTCCCTTCTCTATCATATCCTTACTGCCTTGCGCCGCCGGAGTTGCCGGAGTTTCCACCTTTGGCGGCAACTCCGGCGGCCGCGAACGCGCCGGCCCCGGGTCTGGCGGCCTCGATCACCTGTGTGCGGGCGACCTTCGGGTTGGCTATGACGTTGCAGCCATTCACGCAGCCCCCCGGGCAGGCCATCACCTCGACCATATTGCCCGTACAGCTCTCGGGCAGGTTCTTCATGTCGCGCATCACGGCCTTGTCTATGCCGCTGATAACCACCGGCCTGATCTCCACGCGCCCCGCCACGTGGCTGTTGACGGCGTTCATCACCCCGTTGCTGACAGGGTAGCCGCGGCTGGTGTGGTCGATCGAAGCGTCGACCACAACCGGCTCACAGGCAGCAATATCAACCCCCTTGCCCTCCATCATCGCCTGCAACTCCTCGAACGACAGCATCAGGTCGGCATTGGGGTCGAGCGTGGTCTCCTGTCGTTTGGCCAGGCAGGGGCCGATGAAAACCAGCGCCGCGTCGGGGTACATCTCCCTGGCTATCTGCGCGGTATACTGCATCGGGGTGAGCGTGTCCGAGACGTATGGTTTCAGCTGCGGGATATGTTTTTCGACCGCCACGCGGTACGACGGGCAGCACGATGTGGTCATAAACTTCTGGCCCTGTGACATTTTATGGATAAACTCCTCAGCCTCGTGCGTGGAGGTAACGTCGGCCCCGCGAGCCACCTCCACAACATCCGTGAAGCCCAGCGCCTTGACCGCTCCGAGTATCTGTCCCAGCGGCGCGCGAAACTGTCCCGCAATGGCAGGGGCCACCATTGCCACCACCCTGCGGCCGCTGCCGAAGGCGTTGAAAACATCCATCAGGTGCGACTTCTCCATCACCGCCCCGAACGGACACGAACTGATGCAGCGGCCGCAATATATACATTTCGAATAGTCGATCTCCTCCGTCCCGTCCTCGCGCTTGCCGATCGCTCCGACCGGGCACGACTCCTCGCAAGGCACAGGTATATAGACAATTGCATGAAACGGGCAGTTTTTCATGCACAGGCCGCAGTTGACGCACCGTTCGTGCGCGATGCGGGCCTGTCCGTTGTCGAACGAGATGGCCCACTTGTTGCAGCTCGTGGTGCAGGGGCGGGCCATGCAGCCGCGGCACATATTGGTAACCACATAGTTAACCCTCACGCACGCGCTGCACACATCGTCGACCACCGTCAGAGGCTCCTTCGACAGGCCGGTGCGTCTGCGCGCCATCTCCACATAGCGGCTCAGCGGTGTGAGTTCGTCCTGCTCGTCGCGGATATTGAAGCCCAGGAGCGCCATTATCTTGTAGCGCAGCATGGCCCTGTCCTTATAAACACAACAACGCGAAACATTTACGAAGCTGCGCGGGCGCAGTTCGAGCGGGATGCGGTCGACGCCGTTTTCGAGTTCGCCACGGTAGAACAGTTCCGAAAGGCGCGTCAGCAACTCCCTCCGCATCAATACAGCGTTGTTCTCAGCCATCTTTGTAACAGATAATTTCTTAACTTTGCAAAAGTAATAAAACTCTTCTACAGTTTTCGTATTTGGGTTGAAAAATATAGGTTGTGGGATGGCTTAATGTTTTATCTTTGCTGTTGAGAGTGGAGTTGTCGGGTTCTGGTTTGCGGCAAATGTGTGGAAATGTAACACGTTTAGCGCCTGCCAAAAACTTTGCCTGTCATCTTTGATTGTCACTCATACCGAGGGGATCAAAAACGTATACCCGAACCTGTACTACCGCGACGATCCGCAGAAGATCAGGGAGGGCGTTCCGTTGCGGTACGGCTTTTTCACCGGCAGCGGGGCGGGCGACGGTTCGAAGAGCGGTCTGGTGACGCAGATGAACAAGCGGCTGCGCGACATGCTCTACATCGAGCGCGACAAGCGGGCCCTCGACGAGATCCGGTATTACGAACTCAAACTCAACGGCACGTGGGGAGCCCTGGAGGGTCATCACGACGACGTATACATGTCCCGCGCCATCGCCCTCAAAGTCTCCGCGACAATGCCGCCGCCCACAGAAGTGAAAGACCGCGCATATTCCGGCCCGTCGCCCAACCGCGTGCGTACAGTTGCCGATTTTTGAGCGATAATTTGCAAGTACGGAATAAAGTACATATATTTGTACTTCGAAAATTATTGCAGACATGAGAACGGCCAATTTTACTGACCTGCGCAAGAACCTGAAAAGCTATCTGGATTCGGTTGTCAACGATTCAGAGACTGTTATAATCAACCGCGACGGTGATACCGGCGTAGTTATTATGTCTTTGGAGGAGTATAATTCTATCAAGGAGACGGAATATATTATGTCGTCTGCCGAAACCATGAAACGGATCAAGGCAGGGGCGCAATCCATCGCCGACGGGCGCGGGACGAGGATAAATAGCGCGGAGGAGTTGAGCGAATTTGCAAATTCTCTCTAACCATGTACGAACTTGTATTGTCCAACACGGCTACGGAGGACTTGCGGCATTTCAAACGTCACGACGTCCGGTGTTACAAAAAGGCATTATCCCTGCTCCGTGAACTGATCGAGCATCCATATACCGGAACTGGCAAACCCGAACGGCTCAAATATGAGCTGTCCGGCAGTTGGTCGAGGCGTATAAATTCCGAGCACCGTATTGTTTACACCGTTTT